>JBHJOF010000024.1:0-3096 GCA_050330055.1 Kiloniellales bacterium | reverse complement strand
GCGGCGCTGTCGGGCGCGCTCGCCGGCCTTGCCGGGGTCGGCGAGGTAGGCGGCCTGCACTTCCAGGTCATGGCCGGCCTCTCGCCCGGCTACGGCTACACCGGTATCGTCATCGCCATGCTGGCCCGGCTCAACCCGCTGGGCGTGGTGCCGGCGGCGATCTTCTTCGCCGCCGTGGCGACCGGAGCCGAGACCATGGCGCGGCGCACCGGCGTGCCGGTCTTCCTGGCCGACGTGATCCAGGGCACCTCGCTGATTTGCATGCTGGCCGCGCTGCTGTTCAGCTCCTATCGGTTGCGCCTGCAGCGCCTCGGGACCGTGCCATGAGCGAGATCCTCGACCAGCTGCTCCAGGTCGGCTTCTTCGCCGCCCTGATCCGCGTCGCCACGCCGCTGCTCTTCGCCACCTTGGGCGAAATGTTTGCGGAGCGGGCCGGTGTGCTCAACCTGGGCATCGAGGGCATCATGCTGCTCGGGGCCATGACCGGCTTCACCGCCGCCTACTTCAGCGGCGATCTCTGGACCGGCATCGCCGTGGCGGGTCTCGTCGGCGTCGTATTCGGCGCCCTCATGGGCCTGCTGACGGTGACCCTGGGCTTGAGCCAGCACGTCTCCGGCCTGGGCGTCACCATGCTCTGCAGCGGACTCAGCTTCTTCTGCTATCGCCTTGTATTCGGCCAGCCCTCTCAACCGCCTCATGTGGTTGCGTTCGAGACCGTGCCGATCCCCCTGCTGTCCGATCTGCCGTTCCTGGGGCCGGTGTTCTTCGACCACTACGCGCTAGTCTATCTCGCCTTCCTGCTGGTGCCGCTCGCCGCCCTGCTGCTCTACCGCACGCCCTGGGGCCTGGCGCTGCGCACCGTGGGCGAGAACCCGCACGCGGCGATCTCGGCCGGGGTCAGCGTCGCCTGGACCCGCTACCAGGCGCTGATGATCGCCGGGCTGCTGATGGGTATCGCCGGAGCCTATCTGTCGCTCGCCCAGTTCAACGCCTTCACCTTCGGCGTCATCTCCGGGCGCGGCTGGGTCTGCATCGCCCTCGTCGTGCTCGGCCAGTGGGATCCCTGGCGCTCGGCCGCCGCCGCGCTGCTGTTCGGCGCAGTCGACGCTCTGCAGCTGCGCCTGCAGTCGAGCGGTGCCATCGACGTGCCCTACCAGCTGTTCCTGATGTTGCCCTTCGTGGTCACCATCCTGGCCATGGCGATCTTCGCCCGGAAGGCCAGGGCGCCGGCCGCACTCCTGGTGCCGTTCCGCCGCGAGGAGCGCTAGGCGGCATGCCCGAAGGCTCCTTAGCGCTTTCTCAAGGGCATGGCAGGCATCCTGGCAAAGCGCTATGCTCTTCGGGCCAGCGGTAGATATTTCGGGGGTTTAACGGAGTTCTCTGCGATCGGATGGCAAGCCGGCCGGGAGTGCGTGGGCAGCACGGCTTGCGTCCACTGCGGGAATGCCCATTTAACCTCTTTCCTCAGCCTGAGCGGGACGAGGCCGCGGGCGGAGAGCCGAGCCATGACCACCACGACCAGCCGACCGAAGCACATCGTCCTGACCTCGCACCCGCGCGGCGGCAAGCACCGGCCGCCGAAGATCTCCTGGGGCGCGCAGGGACCAGAGGGCCGCGGGCCGGTGATCGGCACCCTGACCAACCCGGCGCAGCGCAACGTGATCGGCACCCATTCCGGCGCCTACTCGCTCTACCGCGCCCTGGCGGTGGCGGCCGGAAGTCTCGATCCGTTGCACCGGGCCGACCTGACCAATACCGCGCCGACCGACCAGATCGGCCCACACCCGCAGTGGAGCGATCCGGAAAAGATCGTCTCGCTCGATCCCTATGGCCACCTGGTGGGGCAGGTTTTCGCCGAGGAGCTGGCCAAGGGCTTCGACATCCGCCCGACCATCGCCGTCACCAAGGCGCGCATAAACCTGCCGGAGCTGCGCGCCGCCATCTCGGATGGCCGCCTAAAGCCAGACGGCAAGCTCTTGACCGAAAAGGGAGATGCCACGGTCACCAAGGCGGCGATCGAGCCGGTCTGGTACCTGCCGGGCATCGCCAAGCGCTTCGGCATCAAGGAGTCGGACCTGCGGCGCAGCCTGTTCGAGCAGGCCGGCTCGATGTTCCCGGAGCTGGTGACCCGCTCCGACCTCAAGGTCTTCCTGCCGCCGATCGGGGGAATGACGCTTTACATCTTCGGCGAGGTGGCGGCGCTGGCCGATCCGCGCCGCAAGGTCGCCTGCCGGGTGCACGACGAGTGCAACGGCTCGGACGTTTTCGGGTCCGACATCTGCACCTGCCGGCCCTACCTGGCGCATGGCATCGAGGTCTGCGTCGAGACCGCGCAGCAGGGTGGCGCCGGCCTGATCGTCTATAACCGCAAGGAAGGCCGGGCGCTCGGCGAGGTGACGAAGTTCCTGGTCTACAACGCCCGCAAGCGCCAGGCCGAGGGCGACAGCGCGGCGCGCTACTTCGAGCGCACCGAGTGCGTGGCCGGCGTACAGGACATGCGTTTCCAGGAGCTTATGCCGGATGTCTTCCACTGGCTCGGCATCACTCGGATCGACCGCTTCGTCTCCATGAGCAACATGAAGTTCGACGCCATGGTCCGCCACGGCATCGAGATCGCCGAGCGGGTACCGATCCCCGACGTGCTGATCCCGGCCGACGCCCGGGTCGAGATGGACGCCAAGAAGGCGGCCGGCTACTACGTCGACGAGCGGGTCTCGGCGGCCGGCGACCTGAGCGCCACCAAGGGCCGCGGCCTGACCGAGTACTAGGCGGCTTGCCTCCGTTCCAAGATCCCGCAGAAGCGGTGGCCTGGCTGCGCAGCCCGGAGGCGATCCGCGAGCGCTGCGGCATGATCTACGCCGCGGCCGAGGCGGGGCGGCTGGAGCATTTCGACCTGGCGCCGGAGCAGCTGGGGCCCACGGCCGACTACGTGCTCGACACCATGCGCGCCGCCTATCCCGATCTGGCGATTCCCTATCACGCCCGCTGGCGCCACTTCGCGGTCGGCGGCCGCGACCGCTGGGCCGCGCTGGTCGAGCGGGCCGGCCTTCGCGACCGGGCCGAGGCCGCGCGGATCGGCTTCGACCTGGTGGTGAC
>JBHJOF010000023.1:0-5332 GCA_050330055.1 Kiloniellales bacterium | reverse complement strand
TCTCGCGGTCGGCATCGTCGAGGCCCATCTCCTCGGCGATGCGCGCCGCCAGCCGGCCGACACGCTTGGAGTGCTCGGCGGCGTGCGGATCGCGCCGATCGACAATGCCGACCAGGGTCTGCACCAGGTGATCGAGGGCGCGCTCGCGGCGCTCGCGCTCCAGCACCTCGGCGGTGATGTCGCGCTCGACCACCAGCACCGAGCGCGCGGCATCATCGGCCGCCACCGATCCTGCGTTCATCGGAATATGGTCGGAAACCAAGACATGCTCGGTGGGGCCGCCGTTCAGGCGCGCCTGGCCTCTGGCCGCCCGGCCGGAGGAGAGCGCCTGCTGGTTTAGCCGCAGGAAGCGCTCGGCACGCGCCGGCCCCAGCACGGCCTGCAGGCTCTTGCCCAGGAGGTCGCTGCCGGCGATGCCGGCGGCCTCGGCGGCACGGCGGTTGGCGAAGCGATAGTGGCCGCCCTCGTCGACGATGAAGATGCTGGTCGGCTGGCTGTCGGTCACCAGGCGCAGCAGGTTGCGCTGCTGCTCCAGTGCGCCGGCGGTCTCGCGATAGAGCCGGGCCGCGCGGGACGCACGCCGCGAGGCGCCGTGGCGCCAGGCCGCCAGGATCACCACCGCGGCCAGCGCGATCGCCAGCAGCAGCACGATCAGCAGGCGGCTGAGCCGCGCGTCGCTGTCGGCGAGCGCTTCCGCGCGGTCGATCTTCACCGCCAGCGCCCAGGGCATGGCGGCGAGACGCCGGCCGGTGACCAGCACCTCCTGGTCGCGATAGTCGCGCAGCAGGGCGAAACCGCCTGGATGGTCGAGAGCAAAGGCGCCGGCCAGATGCGCCGTATCGATCGGGAAGCGCCGGCTGAGCGGCGCGCTGCCGTCCTGCAGCGGCGAGAGGTATTCGACCAGGCCCTCGTCGGTGTCACGCAGCAGCATCACTTCGAGCGTCGCCTCGAGCGCACCCGGCTGGTGCAGCAACGGGAAGAGCTCCGCCGCCACCTGGCGCAGGCCGAGGATGTAGCCGATCTCGGCGCCGATCTCCGGGCTGCTCTGCAGCGCATAGACCGGCGCGTGAAACAGCAGCGCCGGCGTCGCGGTCTCGTCAAGGGTCGGGCCGCTGACGCCGCCCTCGGGCCGCAGGCCAATGTCAGCCGGCAGCGTCGGCAGGCGGAAGCCGGGCGTCGAGGCCAGCGGCTTGCCCTTGCGATCGAGCAGGGCGAGACCGCCGAGCGCGCGCTGGTCCACGTTGGCGGCCACGGCGGGTCCGATCAGCGGGCCGATGAAGCCGGTGCGGTCAGCCGTCACCGCCAGCAGGTTCTGCAGGTACTGGCGCTGCGCCTCGGCGTCGATCACCTGGTTCGGATCGCCGCCGGCCAGGTGCAGCTCGGTGACGAAGAGCTGAACCGTGGGATTGCCGGCCAGCGCGCGGATTTCGTCCTGCTGACGCGTCAGCCAGTCGTCGACAGCGGCGGCGCGGCCGTCGGCCACGATGCCGAGGCGAACCTGCCAGGCGCGCAGCTCGCGCGCCCGCTCCTCGGCGACGAATGAGAAGACCAGATAGACGCCGACGGCGGCCGCCAGCAGCAGCAGGCCGAGACTGAGCGCGATCTGCCAGCCGGCGCCACCGCCGTGCCTGGGCTCGACGCTCGGGTTGGACGATGCAAGAAGCTGCGACTGGCTGCTCGGCAAAGTCTCGCTCTCCGCGGCCGGCCGGTCATTGCTGTCCCTGAATCACGACCTTCTTGCGGTGATCCGGGGGGTCGGCGGCCGCATGGTTAAGACTTGGCAAAGAATGTCCCAAACCCGCTTAAGGAAGGCTTAAGCGCGTTCTCCTAAGCTGGCGCTCTGCGCACCACAGCTCTTCAGGTAGAGGATGCTCGAGACGTGACGCTCCGGATCTGGCCGGCACTCCTTGCGGCCGCCTTCACCGCTCTTCTGTCCGTCAGCGACAGCGCCCCGGCCTCGGCGCGCAGCTACCCTAGCCTGTTCGACAGCGGCGAGCAGAGGGGCAACGGCCTGGCCGCCTTTCCCAAGTGGGTGGGGGCGCTGGAGCGCAGCGTCAACGACCGCCAGGTGCCCGAACGCTGCACGCCGGGCAGCCGCTATGACGTCTGCCACATTGAGGCCTGGGATGCCTTCATCGAATCGCTGCGCGGCAAGGACCGCCTGACCCAGATCGCCGCCGTCAACCAGGAGATGAACCGGCGCCGCTACATCATCGACCCGGTCAACTGGGGACTCGACGACTACTGGACGTCGCCGCTACAGTTCTTCCGCAAGCAGGGCGACTGCGAGGACTACGCGATCGCCAAGTTCCTCACCTTGCGCGCGCTCGGCTTCACCAACGAGGATCTGCGCATCGTCGTGCTGATGGACACCAACCTGAAGCTGGCGCACGCCGTTCTGGTGGTCTATCTGGACGACCGGGCCTACGTGCTCGACAACCAGATCAGCAGCGTGGTGCGGGCCGAGACCATCCGCCACTATCGGCCGATCTATTCGATCAACGAAACCTCCTGGTGGCTACACAAGCCACGCAGCTGAGCGCCCCCTTAACAATTTGGCAATCGTGGCTTCCTAGGCTCTGCCGGCCATACCCGAAAGCCGGCGGAGCGTGAGACGGGCGTGCGGTCCGAAACAGAGATGCGCGAGAGCAGCGAGGCCGTCGCCGCGGCGCCGGAACACCGCCTGTTCGACACCGCCAAGCGCCTGCAGCGCCACACCGAGGGACGCGTCGCGGTCCATGTCCACCTCTCGCGGCTGCGTCCCTACAACCGCCGGCGCCATCACCTGCGCATCGCCGCCGCCGCTTTCGAGCCGCTGATGACCGGCCACGAGGGCGGCCTGTTCCAGCTCTCCAACGACGATCTGGTGGTGCTCTGCCGCGGCGTGGCGCTGTCGCGGATCGACGACTATGTGCTGCGCCTGCGCTATCTCTTCAGCGAAGACCCGCTGCTGCGCGACGAGGCCGCCGGGCCGGATGGTAGCGATCCCTTCTGCGACTGGTATCAGCTCGCCGACGACTACGACGAGTTCCTGGCCATGGCCGAGGCGCAATTGCGCGAGCGGCTCAAAGCCGAGGCGGCGCAGGCGACCGACCAGGCCGTCCCCCTGGCCGTGGCGCCGGCCCTACCGATCGATGAGCCGCGCTTGGGCGCGATCGAGGAGGCGATCGCCCACACCGACCTGACGGCGCTGCTGCAGCGCCAGCCGATCTGCGCCGTCGCCCAGGGCGCCACGCCAACGCCGCTGCTGCACGAGCTGACCATCTCGATCGCCGGCCTGCGCCACGCCCTGCTGCCGGACCACGACCTCGAGGCCAATCCCTGGTTGTTCCGCGACCTGACGCGTCATCTCGATCGCCGCATGATCGCCATGCTGCGCCAGCCCGACGCCGTTGATCTGCGCCGCTCGCTCAGCCTCAATCTCAACGTCGCCACGCTTCTGGCGCCCGAGTTTCTGCAGCTCGACTCGGCGGTCACCATAAATCGAGAGCGTTCGGTGGTGATCGAGCTGCAGCTCATCGACGTCTTCGCCGACCTGGCAAGCTTCGCATTCGCGCGCGATTTCCTGCACGATCGCGGCTACCGCATCTGCCTCGACGGCGCCACCCACCTGTCGCTGCCCTTCATCGACCGCGAGCGCCTCGGGATCGACCTGGTGAAGCTGCAGTGGAGCAGCGACCTGAGCGACTATGCCACCGGCGAGCGCGGCACGGCGCTCACCGAGCTGGTGCGCCGCAGCGGGCCCGAGCGGGTTATCCTCAGCCGCTGCGACACGCCGGCCGCGCTCGACGTCGGCCGCCGGCTCGGCATCACCCTCTACCAGGGCTTTCAGCTCGACCACATGCTGGGCCGGGAGCCGCGGCCGAGCGACAGCCCGCAGCGCCTGGCCGCCGCCCTGCAGCGCCACCGCATGGCGGAGCGCCCCAGGCGGTAAGGCCGGACCGGCCCGGTTCCTCCGCTGCTGTTTAGCCAGGCCGGCCGTGTACTGCTGTCGTGCACTGCTGTAGAGAGCTGCTGCAGAAAACATAGCGGCTCTTGCGGGACGAACGAGACTCGCCTTGCCGCTGCGCTCTTTCGGCGCTTCGCATCCTGTGGTCCCTGGGTCCTCTCCGGCACCCTCATGTTGAGCTTGTCGAAGTATGAGGGCCGGTGCCACGTAACACCCATTTGTGATTCCAGGTACTAGGACGTCTCTACCTCCAGATCTTCGCGCGCGCAGTAACGGCCGCCGTAGAACAGCAGCGGCTCGCCCGTTGGGTCGCAGGCCATGCGCGTCACCTCGCCGACGAAGATGACGTGGTCGCCGCCATCGTGGGTATAGCGGACGTGGCACTCGAAGCTGGCGAGCGCGTCGGGCAGGATCGGGCAGCCGCTGTCCCAGGTCTCGTAGGCGACGCCGTTCCACTTGTCGGGGTTGGCGCGGGCAAAGCGGTTCGACAGCGCCAGCTGGTCGTCGCGCAGCACGTTGACGGCGAAGTGGTCGGTCGAGAGGAACACCGGCAGCGAGAAGGTGTGACGACCGAGGCTGAACAGCACCAGCGGCGGATCGAGCGACACCGAGTTGAAGGAGTTGACGGTGAGACCGACCGGCTCGCCGAGACGGCTGCGCGTCGTAACGATGGTGACGCCGGTGGCGAAGCAACCGAGGCCCTTGCGGAAATCCAGCGGATCAAGCTGCATGCGTGACGCACCCTCCCGTGACTGTAGGCGGCCATTTTAGCGGCCGGGCCCGGCGTGAGACAACCAAGGCGCAGGCTCGGGCGACCGCCGTAGCGGCAAATTGAGTCTCCGGGCCCGGACCGCTACACTGGCGGTCAGCAACCGCGCGCATCAAGCGTACCAAAATAATGGCGGATGGCAGGATGATCGCAGGAAATCGCGGGACCGGGATGCAGGGTGCCGTGCTGAGTCCCGAGGGCGCGCTGGCCGCGGCGCGGCCACGCCTGCTGGAGCCCGGCCTGCGCCGGCTGGAGCCCGGCATCGAGCACTACCGCGTGCGCGGCGGCGGCAGCGTCACCTTCCTGCTCGAGCCGGGCGACCGTCTGACCCTGCGTGACCTGGAAGGGCGCCAGGCCTGCGAGCTGGTGGTCTTCGGCAGCGACGGCCGGCCCGACCTGGCGGCGCTCGATGCCAAGGCGGACGGGCCCGCCACGGGCCTGCAGGCGATCCTGGTGCAGCCCGACGAGGACGCGGCCGCGGTGCGGGCGGCGCTCGCCCGCCGCGGCATCGATCCCGCCAGGGCCGAGGCGCTGCGCCTCTTCGGCGGCGAGTCCCGGCCCGGCGCCGAGGTGGAGCTTACGACCCGGCGCGCCGCCACCTGCATCGTCGCCGC
>JBHJOF010000022.1:0-4646 GCA_050330055.1 Kiloniellales bacterium | reverse complement strand
GCCAGGCCGCAGCCTGCCGCGGCGCCGGATGCCTCCCGGGCCGGGAGCGTGGCGTGACCACGGTGCCACCGCGCGCGCCCGGCAAGGTCGGCCCCAAGGACGTCAGCCCCGGCCACGTTAGCGAGGTGCCGCGCCTGCTGCAGTTCGACGACAACACGCTGCTGCCCATGCTCTACGGCGAGCACGACCAGAACCTGGCGCGTCTCGAGCGGCAGCTCGGCGTGGCGCTGGTCAGTCGCGGCAACCGCCTGGCGATCCACGGCCCGGCGGACTCGGCGCTGGCTGCCAGCGAGGCGATCGAGGCACTCTACGAGCGGCTCAGGAAGGGCCTGCAGGTCGGCGACGCCGAGGTCGATGCGGCGGCGCGCATGGCGCTCAGCCCGCCGGACGAGCTGGTCGGCGCGTCCTCTGCGGCGGCGATCCACGCCGACGAGCTCGCCATCCGCACGCGCAAGCGCCACATCACGCCGCGGTCGCCCGGCCAGATCGCCTATCTGCGGGCGCTCGAGCGGAACGAACTGGTCTTCGGCATCGGCCCGGCCGGCACCGGCAAGACCTATCTTGCCGTGGCCAAGGCGGTCTCCCTGCTGATGAGCGGCCAGGTCGACCGCCTGATCCTGTCGCGCCCGGCGGTCGAGGCCGGCGAGCGGCTCGGCTTCCTGCCCGGCGATCTGCGCGAGAAGATCGACCCCTACCTGCGGCCGCTCTATGACGCGCTCTACGAGATGCTGCCGGCCGAGCAGGTGGTGCAGCGCCTTTCGAACGGCGAGATCGAGGTCGCCCCGCTCGCCTTCATGCGTGGCAGAACCCTCAGCAATTCCTACATAATCCTCGATGAGGCGCAAAATACCACGCCGGTGCAGATGAAGATGTTCTTAACCAGACTGGGCGAAAACAGCCGTATGGCCGTAACCGGAGACCTGTCCCAGATCGACCTGCCCGCCGGCCAGCGCTCCGGCCTGCGCGACGCGGTCGATCTGCTGGCCAAGCTGGAGGGCGTCACCTGCGTCCAGTTCACCGACGCCGACGTGGTGCGCCACCCCCTGGTGACCCGGGTGGTGCAGGCCTACGAGGCCCGCGAGTCCGCCGCCGCGGCGCGCGACGGCGACCTCTTCGAGCGCGACTGAGGACCGCAGCCGCGCCATGGGAGATGCGACTCCAATCGAGTGATGAGCGAAGACCCGGACAGTAGCGGGATAACCATCGACCTTGATCTGCGCGATCCGACCTGGGTCGGCCTGCAGGAGGCGGTGGAGCAGGCGCGCCGGGCGGCGCGTGCGGCGCTCGCCGCCGCACCCGAGGCGGCCCGCCTGCCGCGCCCGCTGGAGCTGTCCCTGGTGCTGGCCGACGATGCCTTCGTACGCCGCCTGAACCGGGACTATCGCGGCCAGGACAAGCCGACCAACGTGTTGTCTTTTGCCAGCCTCGACGAGCCGGCGCCGCCCTGCCGAGCCGCCGGCGCGCCGCTGCTGCTGGGCGACGTGATCGTGGCGCGCGAAACGCTGCAACATGAAGCCGGCGAGGCCGGCAAGACGGTGACCGATCATCTCAGCCATCTGGTGGTGCACGGCGTGCTGCACCTGCTCGGCTACGCGCACGAGGCCGAGGCCGAGGCGCGGCGCATGGAGTCCCTGGAGGTCGCGATTCTGGCGGAGCTGGGCATTGCCGATCCCTATGCCACGCAGCGCAACGGTGAGGCGGCGGCCTCGGCAATGGAAGGCAGGGCGAGACGATGAGCGAGAGCCAGGGCGTCAACCGTGTGATGCGGGCCAACGGCGGCTCCGAGCTGCGCGGCGGCAACGCGCTCTGGCAGTGGCTGCGCGGCGTGTTCCGCCCGCGCAACGGCGAGCCCAGCCTGCGCGAGACCATCGAGGAGTTGATCGAGGAGATTCACGAGGGCGAAGGCGAGGAGGAGAGCCCCGCCACCATCGGCGGCGACGAGCGCGTCATGCTGGCCAACATTCTCAAGCTGCGCCATCTCACCGCCGAGGACGTCATGGTGCCGCGCGCCGACATCGTCGCGGTTGAGGTCGGCACCAGCCTCGACGAGCTGATCGATGAGATCAGCCGCGAGGGTCATTCGCGCCTGCCGGTCTATCGCGAGACTCTGGACGACGTCATCGGCCTGGTCCACATCAAGGACGTGCTGTCCTATGCCAGGGGGCAGCGCAGCTTCAAGCTGACCTCGATCACCCGCTCGGTACTGTTCGTCGCCCCGTCCATGCGCGTGCTCGACCTGCTGCTGGAGATGCGCCGCACCCGCGTCCACATGGCGCTGGTAGTCGACGAGTTCGGCGGCACCGACGGCCTGATCACCACCGAGGACCTGGTCGAGGAGATCGTCGGCGAGATCGAGGACGAGCACGACGTGATCGAGGGGCCGAAACTGATCCACCGGCCGGACGGCTCGCTGATTGCCGACGCCCGCGCCGAGGTCGAGGAGTTCGAGGAACTGGTCGGTCCGGTGCTGACCGACGACGAGCGCGAGGAGGACATCGATACCCTGGGCGGCCTGGTCTTCACCATCGCCGGGCGCGTGCCGGCGCGCGGCGAGCTGATCGTACATCAGGCCTCGGGCATCGGCTTCGAGGTGCTCGACGCCGACCCGCGCCGGGTCAAGCGCCTGCGCATCCGAAACCTGCCGTCCTTCCCCGCCGACGCGCCGCCAAGCGATCGCAGCGGGGGCGGCTGAGCGGATGACCCAGCCGCTCAGCATCACTGCGTCGCCCGACGTCTTTCGCCGCCTTGCCCTTGCCCTTGGAGCGCTTACCGGCTGGCGCCGCCTGCTGATCGCCGCCGGCTGCGGCGCGCTCACCAGCGCGGCGCTGCCTCCGCTCTATCTGGTGCCGTTGCTCTGGCCGGCCTTCAGCGGTCTGATCTGGCTGCTCGACGGCGCTACCAAGCGGCGCCAGGCCTTCGCGATCGGCTGGGCCTTCGGCTTCGGCCATTTCCTGACCGGGCTCTACTGGGTCGCGATCGCCTTCTTCGTCGATGCCGAACGCTTCGGCGCGCTAGCTCCGGTCGCGGTGCTCGCCCTGGCCGCCGGGCTGGCGCTGTTCCCGGGACTGGCCGTCCTGCTGGTGCAGCTCAGCGGCTGCAGAGGCTCCGCCCGCATCCTGTTGCTGTCCGCCGCCTGGCTGCTGGTGGAGTGGCTGCGCTCCTGGCTCTTTGGCGGCTTTCCCTGGAACCTGATCGGCACGGTCTGGGCCTTTTCCGAGGGCATGATTCAGCTCGCCGCGCTGCTCGGCGTCTGGGGCCTGTCCTGGATCACCGTACTGGCCGCGGCCGCGCCGGCGCTGCTGGGCGAAGAGCGTCGCGCGCCCCGGCTTTCGCTGGCGCTGGCCCTCGGGCTCGGCCTGGTGCTGCCGGCTGCGGCCTGGGGCGGCGGCACGCTGCGCCTGCTGGCCGCGCCGGCGGCCGGCAGCGACAGCGTGCCCGGCGTCACCCTGCGCCTCGTGCAGCCGAGCATCGAGCAGTCGCTCAAGTGGCAGGCCGAGCTGCGCCAGCAGCACGTGGCGCGGCAGATGGCCATGACCGTTGGGCCGGGCTACGACCGGATCACGCATGTCATCTGGGCCGAGACCGCGGTGCCCTTCAACCTTGCCGCCGAGCCCGATCTGCGTCGCGCGCTGAGCCAGGTGGTGCCCGCCGACGGCGCCCTGATCACGGGCGCGCCGCGCGCCGTGGACGAGGGGCGCGAGCGCAAGCTGTGGAACTCGCTCTTCGCCGTCGACCGCGAGGGCGAGATCATCGCCGGCTACGACAAGGTGAACCTGGTGCCCTTCGGCGAGTTCATGCCGCTGCGGGACTGGCTCGGCTGGGCCAAGCTGACGCCGGGCGGCACCGACTTCTCCTCCGGCCCCGGCCGCCGCACCATCACGCTGCCTGGCCTGCCGCCCTTCAGCCCGCTGATCTGTTACGAGGTGATCTTCCCGGGCCGGGTGACCGCGTCCGGCGCGCGTCCAGGTTGGCTGCTGTCGGTCACCAACGACGCCTGGTTCGGCCTCAGTTCAGGCCCGCACCAGCATCTGGCGAGCGCGCGTCTGCGGGCCGTCGAAGAGGGCCTGCCAATGGTCCGCGTCGCTAACAATGGTATCACCGCGGTGATCGACGGCTACGGGCGCATGTTGCAGCGTTTCGGCCTGAACGAGGTCGGTGTGATCGATACGGCGCTGCCGGAAGCCCTGTCGCCGAAACCAATTTTTGCAACTATTGGCAACGGCTCTCTTATAGTTGTACTAGCAGTGACAGTAGTAGCCTCATTTGCGGCACGGCGATATCCATAGTTTTCGCCGACTAATTTCATCCGTAAGCTCTAAGCAGGCTGTGTACAACGTCCGCTATATTGTATACAGATAGCATCGCGCCATGGGCGCTCCCGACAGAAAACAAGATCCAACCGAGACGAACAGGGTAAGGCAATGGCAAACCGGCGTGGTTCTGGACGCGGGGGAGGGATCGGCAAACCTAACCCGGTCGACGTGCATGTTGGCAGCCGGGTGCGTTTGCGTCGCACCCTGCTGGGGCTCAGCCAGGAGAAGCTCGGCGAGGCGATAGGGTTGACCTTCCAACAGGTGCAGAAGTACGAGCGCGGCGCCAACCGGATCGGCGCCAGCCGGCTGTTCGACCTGTCGCGGGTGCTTGAC
>JBHJOF010000021.1:0-4827 GCA_050330055.1 Kiloniellales bacterium | reverse complement strand
GACACCGAGCGCGGCTATCACCTGACCGTGGGCGAGCCGGGCGTCCTGCCGCGCCTGCCGGTCTATTCCAACAAGCGCGCCTTCGTCGCCACGCCGATCGAGACCGGTCTGCGCCTGGCCGGCACGGTCGAGCTCGGCGGCCTCGAGGCGCCGCCCGACTGGCGCCGCGCCGAGGTGCTCATGACCCACGCCAAGCGCTGGCTGCCCGGCCTGCAGGAAAAGTCGGTGACGCGCTGGATGGGCCACCGCCCGTCGCTGCCGGACTCGGTGCCGGTGATCTCCGGATCGCCGCGCCACGCCAACGCCTTTTTCGCCTTCGGCCACGGCCACTGTGGCCTCGGCCTGGGCGCCCGCACCGGCGAGCTGATCGCGGCCCTGGTCGCCGGGCGCGACCCCGGCATCGACATGACGCCCTATCGGATCGATCGGTTTTAACCGGCGAAGATCGCAGCTCTCAGCAGGCTGACGCCACCGCCGATCACCAGCGGGGCGAAGATGCTGCCGATCTGCAGCAAGGGCCCATGGGCGAAGATCGCCACGCCCTTGTCCTTCTCCCAGCGCTCCAGGTCGCTCACGTTGGCCTCAGGATTTTCTTCTCGCGCAAAGCGACGGGCGCGCAGCCAGAGCAGTCCTCCGAGCGGCACGAAGAGCAGCGCCAGGAACAGGCTGTTGGTGATGCCGAGAAACAACGTGATGCCCAGCTGCAGTTCGCGGAAGGGCACGGGGGACTGAGGATCGACCCTTTCGACGACCTCTGCAAGCCAGCCAAGCTCGGCCGGCGTGGCGAGCCCGAGGACGGTCACCAGACCTGAGTTGACAAGCAGGAAGACACGGTACTGTGCCACTTGGCCTGCGAGTCTGCGCACTCGCTCATCGCGGCCCTCGGCCAGCAGAGCGATCACCGCCAGCAAGGCAAGCAGGTTTACCGGGTTGAGCAGAGCCCACTCAGCCTGCATCACCCGCCAATAGAAGGCCGCGAGATCGGCTGAGTAGACCTGCTTGAAGATGACGTAGCTATAGGGCGTGAAAAAGAAGCGGTCGCGTGCGGTGAGCGCGAAGCTGCAGCCAGGCCCGTCCGTATCGGCGCAGAGCACCATCTCGTAGGAGGGGAACAGATAGTACGGTAGCAGGGTCAGCCCGATCAGAATCGCGATGCCGAATGCCGCCCAAATCCTGTGCCGGCGAAAGGCCATCAGGCAGATCCAGGCACTGACCCCGGCTACGACAACGATAAAGATCAAGACAAGCAAGGTGAGCGCCGCCCACACCAGCTTGCCTTGCGCTCCGGCCTGTATCGCTAGATCGGCGCTAGCGCCCGACGCTGACAGAGCCTGAAGATTTTCGACGATCGGCTGCGCCCAGGCGCCGTCCCGGTAGTCGACCGTCATCCAGTACCAGAGCCATTCGCGCAGCGCCGTGAAGACCACGACGGCGCCGACCAGCGCGGCAGCAGCCAGCATCAGTCGCCCGTGCCGCCACCGCGCCCCATTCATGACTGACGGCGGCGCAAGCGCGACCTGCTGCTCTGCGCCCGGCTTGTGCTCACACCGCATCCCTTCTCAGCGGCTGCGCCATGCAATGCACGCCGCCGCCGCCGCGGGTGAAGAGGCTGACGTCGGGGGCGTAGACCTCGAAGCCCTGGGCCTTGAGTCGCGCGTTCAGGTCCTTGTTGCTGGCCGTGGAGATGATGCGGTCGTTGCCCAGCGCCATGACGTTGCAGCCGAGCAGCATGGTGTCGGGATAGCTGACCGGCACGATCTCGATCTTCTTGGCCTTGAGCCAGTCGACAACGTCGGGCTCGGTCGTGTCCAGGCACACGGCGGCCAGCTTCTCGGCCAGCATGCAGACCATCAGGTCGATGTGCACGTAGTGCTCGGCGATGGGCGCCAGCTTGACCTCCCAGCCTTCCTTCTCGAACCAGCCTCCGACCTGGTGCGCCGCTTGCTCCTGGGTGCGCTCGCCGCAGTAGCCGATCAGGACGCAGCCCGGCTCGATCACGTCGAAGTCGCCGCCCTCGAAGGAGCCGGCCGTCACCATGTCGTAGATCGGGATGCCGGAGCGGTGATAGAAGCGGATCACCGGCGCGTACTCGCCGCGCCGCCACCACTGCGCCATCTGGGTGACGACGGCGCCGTAGGGCGTCATGAAGCTCGAATCGCGGGCATAGACCTGGTAGGGCAGGCCCTCGTCCGGCTCCAGCAGGTGCACCGTGACGCCGGCCGCTTCGTAGGCCTGCACCATCTCGCGGTGTTGGCGCTGGGCGAGCTGGGGGTCGAACTTGGCGCCGCTACGCAAGGTCGCCTTGGAGATCGAGCTGGTCGGCAGCCACTTGAAGTTATCGGCCGGCCCCAGCAGCACGTCGCGCAGCAGGCCGTATTCCGAGTTGCAGCCCCAGTCCTCGAGCGGTGCCGTGCCGCCGCCGTTCCTTGCCCGCCGCCCCAGCATGCCGTTGCCCTGATCGCCCATGTCCCCGTGCTCTCCGTTGCTTTGTCTTGTCCGCTACAGCCTTAGCATGGCCCCCAGGGGCCTTGCCATAGGCTCGGCGCGAGGGCCTCTGATGCCTGCCCTCTGTACGCAGCGACTCGGGTGGCCTGGCGAGCCGGACATGGCGCTTGCCTGAGCCCAGCGACTCGACCAATGGCCGTTTTTATGGCGTTTTGGCTCTTTAAACAGGCGTTTTCCGCACTTTAGGTTTGACTTTCCACCGGGTCCCTGGGTAGCGGAGGTAGGCATCATCGCTAATACCCGAATCGATTCGCTCGACTTGTTAAGGTTAGACACGAAGGAAAAGCCATGACCGTAACCAAGAGCCAGCTTGCCGAAGCCTATTCCGAGGCCCTGAACAAGCAACTCGGCAAGGAGTGGGGGTACAAGTTCAGCCGCAGGGACGCCAGCAAGTTCCTCGATGCCCTCTGGCCGGTCGTCTCCGACCTCGCACTCAAGGACACCAAGAAGTCGGTGGCCGGCAGCGTGCCGCTTGGCCCGCTCGGCCGCCTCAAGATGCGCTACAAGGGGGCAACCAAGGCCCGCAAGGGCACCAATCCCTTCACCGGCGAGCCCACCACCTTCAAGGCCAAGCCCGCGACCTTGCAGCCGCGCTTCACCGCCAGCAAGGCGCTCAAGGACGAGGCCAGCAAGTACATCAAGAAGAAGATGAAGTAAGGCGCTTCGAGCGCCGATTGATGGCCGGCGAGGTGCGCGACGTGCTTCCGGCCGACGCGCCCCGGTCGCCCGCCACTGCTTAGTGCGTCGGATAGATCGGGAATCGGCGGCAAAGCGCCGTAACCTCGGCGCGCACCTCCCGCTCGACGGCGCTGTTGCCTTGTGGGCTGGTGGCCAGACTGTCCAGCACGCGTGCGATCCAGTGGCCAATCTGGCGAAACTCTGAGGCCCCGAAGCCGCGCGTCGTGCCGGCGTTGCTGGAGAGGCGCAGACCCGAGGCGACCTCCGGCGGCTCGGGGTCGAAGGGGATGACGTTCTTGTTGCAGGTGAGCCCGGCCGCCTCCAGCGCCTCGCTGGCCTGCTGGCCCTTCAGGCCCTTGGGCCTGAGGTCGACCAGCATGAGGCCCGTGTCGCTGCCGCCGGCCACCAGGCGCAGGCCCGCCGCCTGCAGCGCCTCGGCCAGGGTCCGGGCGTTTGCGAGTACCGCCTGGTTGTAGACGCGGAACTCGGGGCGCAGCGCCTCGCCCAGGCAGGCCGCCTTGCCGGCGATGGCGTGCAGCAGGGTCGAGCCCTGCACGCCGGGGAAGACCGCGCCGTCGATTTTCCTGGTCAAGTCCGGGTCGTTCCACAGCACCAGGCCGCCGCGGGCGCCGCGCAGGCTCTTGTAGGTCGTGGTGGTGACCACGTCGGCGTGCGGGAAGGGATGGGGATAGAGCCCCGTCGCCACCAGCCCGGCAAAGTGCGCCATGTCGACCATCAGCCGCGCGCCGCAGCCCTCGGCGATCGCGCGCAGGCGGGCGAAGTCGATGGCCCGCGGATAGGCCGAGCCGCCGGCGATGATCAGCCGCGGCCGCCGCTCGCGCGCCAGGGCCTCGAGGGCGTCGTAGTCGATCAGCTCGGTCTCGGGCGCCACGCCATAGGGCACGATGTCGTAGATCCGCCCGGTCATGGTGGCCGGGTGGCCGTGGCTGATATGGCCGCCGGCGCTGATATTCATCGAGAGGATGCTGTCGCCGGGCTTCAGCAGGGCGAGGTAGACCGCCGCGTTGGCGTTGCTGCCGGAGTGCGGCTGGACGTTGGCGCAGGCGCAGCCGAACAGGCGCTTGGCGCGTTCGATGGCGAGCCGCTCGACCGCGTCGGCGAACTCGGCGCCGCCGTAGTAGCGGGCGCCGGGATAGCCCTCGACCGTCTTGTTGGCCAGGATCGAGCCCTGGGCCGCCAGCACCGCCCGGCTGACAATGTTCTCCGAGGCGATCAGCTCGATCTGCTCCTGCTGGCGCCGCAGCTCGCCGGCGATGGCGGCGGCCAGCTCAGGGTCGGCCTCGGCCAACTCGGCGGTGAAGTAGCCCGGATGCGGCCCCAGCCGCTCGTCGGGCCCGGGCGCCCCAATGTCGTCTGCGAGGATGGTCATGGCCCCTGCCTTTGGCTTGCGCCAGCAGTCTGCGGAAGGCGCCACCGCCTGGCAATCGGTGCTGGCTGGCCACGTTTGACGGTGGCATGCGGCTGCCGAACCTACTATATCTGGGGCTCTGAGAGAGGTACCCCATGAGCCCAGTTTCCCCCCTCGACATTGCCGGCGAGGTGCGCGACGTGCGTCTGGCCGACGCGCTGGCCGAGCGCTACCTGAGTTACGCGCTCTCCACCATCATGTCGCGTTCGCTGCCC
>JBHJOF010000020.1:0-2077 GCA_050330055.1 Kiloniellales bacterium | reverse complement strand
TGACGACGCGGTAGGCGGAGAGATCGAAGAGCGGCGGGCAGTGCCAGGCGCCGAGCGAGACGGCGAGGAGCGCGATCAGGGCGACGGCGGCAGGGCGGGCACGAGCGGGCATCGATGACCTCCGGGGCGGCAACGTCTCTTGGCGCCTCGCAGGGTGGGGGGCGGCGCACGCAGCGTCAAGAGCGCCCGGCCCCGTGCAGGGCGCTCCCTGCGCACAGGCCCCGACGGGAAGCCTGCGCGCGCCACGACCTGATAGCATGGCGCCGTCTCGAAGAACGGACACAGGAGGGATCCCATGGCCAAGGTGAAGAAGAAGACAGGGGCTTCGAAGAAGAGCAAGGGGGCTGGCAAGGGCAGGGCGGCGAAGAAGGCCGCGAAGCGCTCCAAGAAGGCGGCCGGCAGGGCGAAGCCCGCCAAGGGCGCCGGCAAGCCGAAGCGGGCGGCCAAGCAGAAGGCCGCGAAGGCAAAGGCGCCGATGCTCGAGGCGCTCGCGCGCAAGATCGTCCGAGCCGGTCAGGATCCGAGCGCTCCGGTCCTCGAGCTCTACGCGACCGACTGTGTATCCGTCGAAGGCAGCGGCGAGGTCAGCCGCGGCCTCGCCGGGATCGAGGAGAAGATGCGCCGCTGGGAGCAGATGCAACGGGGCGCGCGCTTCAAGGCGCGACACGTATGGCTGGGCAAGAACACCGTGTGCGTCGAGTGGGATGGCGAGGTGGACCTGCGTGACGGCCCGACGGTCGAGCTCCACGAGGTTGCCGTCCACGAGATCGAGAACGGCAAGATCGTCTCCGAGCGCTACTACTACAACCCGCTCTCCCTGGCGCCCCCGGCCGGCGCGCCTCCCACGGGCGGCTGAGTGCAGGCCGGCGGCTGCGCCGCCGGCCTGCACTCAGGGGATCTCGCAGGTCGTGGCGTCGCAGAAGCGCTCTTCGAGGGCGTGCACGTGGGCGATCTCCGCCCGCAGGGGTCGCAGGGCGGCCGTCCGGCGCCCGTACTCCTCGCGGTCTATGGCCTCGAAGGGAGGCTGGGCGAAGCCGTGGCGCTCGGCGGGCAGGAAGACCAGGGCCTTGAGGCGGTCCTCGTAGGCCTCGAGCACCCGGGCCAGCTCGCCCCGCTCCCGCTCCGGGTCGAACTCCGCCGTGCAGCTCACCTGGTTGTCCGACCAGTAGCGTTGCATCTGGGCGGCCAGGTCCACCTTCTCCCAGAGCGGGACGTCGTGCTTGGCGCGGCGCAGGTGAGGGACGTGGACCGGGAAGGCGACGACCACCGTGGCCGGCGCCGAGACATCGTCTTCCACCGCGTAGCCGGCCTCGCGGCACGCCTCGGCCAGCGGATCGGATGCGGCCAGCCGCACCCGTCGCAGGTAGTAGGGAGCATGCTCCCAGTGCACTCCGGGCGTGGCTCCCGCCAGGAGGCTCACCGTGCCCGAGGGCTTCACCGAGGTGAGCTTGATGGAGGTGGGGACCTGGAGCCGCTGCGAGAGCTCGCCGTCGAGCTGCTTCACGCGTGCGTAGGCCGCGTCGCACCAGTCGAAGAAGTGGCGGTAGCCGTGCCGCTCGATCGCCTGGACCACGCCGGTCATCGAGCAGCCGAGCCTGCGGTGACGGGCCAGGACCTCATTGGTGCGGGTGTCGTGGGTGGGCACCAACGTGGCGGTCTTCGCGTACTCGTGAGCGAGATCCAGCGTGACCAGGTAGTCGCGTAGGTCGCGGTGGCGGGCCGGATAGGTCTCCACGAGGCAGCAGAGCTAGCGATCCCAGAGCGTCTGATCCGCACAGGGGTTGGTGCCCAGCGCTCCCTCGTCGGCGTGATCCGGGGGGTGCCCCATGCGGCCGAAGGCGCGCGCATTCTCGAGCCATAGGTAGCCGGGCTCCCCGCTGGCCGCGGTCAGGTCCGCCACGGCCTCGTAGTCCATGCCGACCCGGGCCAGGACGGAGTGGTTGGCGACCCAGCGGTGGGTCTGCGCGGCGCGCGCGTCGCGCTTGAGCTCGAGGAAGCGCGCATCGTGCGGATCGCCCAAGGCGAGCTGCGCCGCCCGGCGGATGCCTCCGGCTACGACGCAACGGCCGATCAGGTT
>JBHJOF010000019.1:0-3279 GCA_050330055.1 Kiloniellales bacterium | reverse complement strand
TCCTGGGCGCGCCGCGCCGCCTGAGCGAAGCTCTCGATGATGGTCTCGATCTCGGACTCGGTCATGGCGTGGCTGCCGTGCGAGTCGTGGTAGGACGGCAGGCCCGAGGGCGACCAGTTGGGCTCGAAGGAGTTGTCGCCGTCGCCGTGCTGGCCGACGTGGTAGAGCTGGTGGATCATCACCGTGCCCTGTTCGTGGCAGGCCTCGGTGATGCGCCGGAAATGCGGGATGATGGAGTCGTCCTCGGGACGGAAGTTGCCGCGCGTCAGCACCGCCGTGCGATGCACGGGCACCGGCTCGACCACGATCATGGCGGCGCCGCCGAGCGAGCGCTCCAGGTAGTACCCGAGGTGACGCTCCACCGGCAGCCCGCCTTCGCTCATGTTGGCCGTGTGGGCGCCGAAGTTGAGCCGGCCCTTGAGCCGCTTGTGCCGCAGCTCGAGCGGCTGGAAGAGATGCGGAAAGGCCTGCGCCATCGGCCGGTGATCGCCCCTGCTGCTGCGCCCTCCTGGCGCGTATCTGTCCCAAGCGCAGTCCACACGAGCTTCCGGCGGGCGGCAAGCCCGGATTGGGACAAGCCCGCTAAGTCTCTGGACTCAAGACTCTTTCGGGCCGGAACCCGAAAGCTTGCCAGGGCGTTAATTTACCGCTTCTTCACGGCTGATTGTTACTGCGTAGTGACGCCCAGAAGGCGGGGCCCGATGCAACGGCGCCCGAGCAACCACGTAGGGTCGCGAACCATGCCTGTCGTACCGATCGGCTATCCGACGCTGAACCGCGCCGACGTCCGGGCCATCATCGCACGCGGCCAGGAACTGACCGACCCCGCCGAGATCGGCGAGTGGCTGCCGGTCATGACCGAGGCCGGCGACATGGTGGTGGCCGCCCTCAACCGCAGCAACGAAGAGCTGGTGCTCGGCTTCGGCAAGGAGGAAGGCTGGTACTACGCCTTCGACGCCGATGGCGAGCTGCTGGCCGAGGGTCAGCTCATAGAAGAGGTCTTCGAGGCGCTGGCGCGCTCGATCGAGCCGCCCGCGCGCGTCGCCCTGGCCGGCCGCTGAGCCGCCAAGCTGCCTGGCGCCGGGCTTCGCCGCCGGCGCCACGCGCCGGAACGGCGTGCGATTTGTCACAACCATTCGCGTACATTTCATGTGACCATGATCGCCTAGCCGAAGCCGGCGGAGGTCGCGGCGTCGACTGACGCCGTCTTCGCGCGTTGAATGCTTCGGGCAACGTAGAGCCGAAGCCGACCAGTCCAGATGCCCTCTGCAGCTCGCCAATGGGCCGGCCACGTCCTCGCGCCGCGAAGCACCGGGCGCTCAAGGTTCGATTCGGCGCAAGAAATGAAAGGGAGGCTGAGACCATGGCACAAGCGGCACGCAAGAAGACCCGCGCCAAGACCGGCGCCGCGCGCAAAGCCGACAAGGCGGCAGTAGCCCGGCGCAAAGGCCGCGCCGACGTCAAGCGCATCGAGGCCAAGGCCGTCGAGGCGATCAGGGAACAGCGCGCCGTCGCCGACGCGGCAATTGCGGCAACCGAGCTTGGCGCCGTGCAGTCGCTGCCCGACTTCCTGGCGACGACCGGCATGCTGACACTGGCCGAGCGCGAGCGGACCGTCGTTCAGGCCCTTGTCCTGCTCGACGACCTCTACGTGCACCTGCCGCTCAAGGAGGCCATGCACGCGATCAACCCGCTGCAGCGCCTGAGGCTGCTGCGCTGGCGCCTGCCGTCCCTGACCGAGCGGCAGTTCCACAACGAGATGATCGGCATCTTCGTGCGCCTGCGCGACCTGCACACAAACTACATCCTGCCGGCGCCCTACAATCAGCACACGGCCTTCCTGCCCTTCCTGCTGGAGGAGTACTATGACGACGACCGGACCAGGCACTATGTGGTATCCCGCCTGATCGCCGGCTTCAGCCATCCGACCTTCCAGCCGGGCGTCGAGGTCACCTCGTGGAACGGCATCCCGATCAACCGCGCGGTCGAGATCAATGCCGACCGCGAGGCCGGCAGCAACGAGGATGCGCGCCACGTGCGCGGTCTCGACAACATGACGGTACGGCCGATGATGATGTCGCTGCCGCCCGACGAGGAATGGGTCATCGTCGGCTACCGCGATGACGCGACGGAGCGCGAGATCCGCCTCGACTGGAGGGTCTTCGCTCCCGATCCGGCCCCAAGCGGCGCGGTCAGCAGCAACGCCAAGGACCCACTGGCGCGAGCGGTCGGCATAGACCTCCTGATCGAAGCCAGGAACCGCGCACGGAAGCTGCTCTTCGCCCGGGAGGCGATGGCGCAGGAGCGCCGAGTGGCCCGCCTCGCGGAACGGCAAGCGCTGCGCGCCGACCTGCTGGGCACCGAGGCGGCCTCCAGCTCGATCCTGCCCGACGTCTTCTCCAGCTTCGGCGCGGTCGACACGGACCACGGCGAGTTCGGCTATATCCGCATCCGCAGCTTCAACGCCGACCCGAACGTCTTCATCCCCGAGCTGATCCGCATCCTCGGCCTGGTGCCGCAGAACGGCCTGATCATCGACGTCCGCGGCAACGGCGGCGGCGTCATCCTCTGCGGCGAGCGCATGCTGCAACTCCTTACCCCGAAGCGCATCCAGGCCGAGCCGCTGCACTTCATCAACACGCCACTCACCGAGACGCTGGTGTCGAAGCAGAGCTGGCTCAAGCCCTGGGAGCCGTCGGTCAAGGAATCGGTCACGACCGGCGCCATCTTCTCGCAGGGCTTCCCGATCGAACCGGAGGAGAACAGCAACCAGCTCGGCCAGCACTACGTCGGCCCGGTCGTCGTCATCACCGACGCCCGCTGCTACAGCACGACCGACATCTTCGCGGCCGGCTTCCAGGACCACGGCATCGGCACCATCCTGGGCGCCGACGGCAACACCGGCGCGGGCGGCGCCAACGTCTGGACCCATGACCTGCTGCGCCAGCTGCTGCCCGGCACCGGCTCGCCGATCAAGCCGCTGCCGAACGGCGCCGACATGCGGGTGGCGATCCGGCGCACCACGCGCGTCGGGCCGCAGTCCGGCCGGCCGCTCGAGGACCTGGGAGTCGTGCCCGACGAGCGGCACCTCATGACCAGGAACGACCTGCTGAACGGCAACGTCGATCTGATCAACCGCGCCGCCGAGGTGCTGGCGGACGAGCCGCGCCGGGCCCTGTCGGCGACGGCGACGCGCCAGCCCGGCAACAAGGCGCAGCTGGTCATCACCTCGGAGGGCCTCGACCGCGTCGACGTCTACGCGGCGAACGGCCGGCCCCT
>JBHJOF010000018.1:0-11887 GCA_050330055.1 Kiloniellales bacterium | reverse complement strand
GCGATCGCCGAGATCAAGAAGCTGATGGTACAGCGGCGGGGATAGGCGGCCTGAACCGCTACGGCGAGTGGCTCCCTGGCGGCGCGGCCGAATGGTCCTTTGACGGAAGGCCGGCTTTGGCTAGGGTCCGCGCCGTCGCAACCGATGGACCAGAGCCATGTACGTCCCGGACATGTTCAAGCTCGACGATCCCGCCGTGGCGGTCGAGGTCATGCGGGCGCACGACTTTGCCCTGCTGGTGACGGCACCGGGCGGCCGGCCGCAGGCGAGCCACCTGCCGTTCCTGCTCGACGAGACGCGCGGGCCCAAGGGCACGCTGCTGGCGCACATGGCGCGGGCCAACCCGCAGTGGCGCGACTTCGAGGGGGAAGGAGCTGGGGAGGCGCTGGTGATCTTCCAGGGCCCGCACGGCTACGTCTCGCCCTCCTGGTATCCGCCGGGCAACAACGTGCCGACCTGGAACTACTTGGCGGTGCACGCCTATGGTCGGCCGCGTGTCCTCGCCACCGACGCGGCGCGGGCCTTGATCGAGCGTCTGGTGGCGACGCATGAAGGCGGACGCGAGCCGAGCTGGACGCTCGCCGGCCAGGACGAAAAGTACATCGCCGCCATGCTGCGCGGCATCGTCGCTTTCGAGATTCCGATCGAGCGCCTCGAGGCAAAGGCCAAGCTGAGCCAGAACAAGGACGCCGCGACCCGGGCCAAGGTGGTCGCGGCGCTCGAGGCCGAGGGCGGCGAGAACGCGAGCGAGGTTGCCGCGGCGATGCGCAGGCTGGTGCTGGATGACCTGCCGGTAACCTAGCTCGCTCGTCAGCGCGCGGGATCGAGGGCGACGCGCAGGCCGAGCGCGCAGAGGATCGAGCCGGAGATCCTGGCCTGCAGACGCTGCACCGCCGGCCGCCGGGCGATCAGCGCGGCGATGCCGCCGCTGCCCAGCGCGACCGCGAGATCGACGCTCAGGGTCACCAGGGTGACGAAGCCGCCGAGCAGCAGCATCTGGCTCGCCACCGCGCCCTGCGCGGGCGCCACGAACTGCGGCAGCAGCGCCAGGAAGAACAGCGCCGTCTTGGGATTAAGCGCCTCGACCAGGACGCCCTGAAGGGCGATGCGGCCGAGGCTGGCGTGCCGCGCCGCGGGCGGCGCGGCCTGCGTCGTGCCGGCCTGGCGCCACTCGGTGATACCGAGATAGATCAGGTAGGCAGCGCCGGCCAGCTTGACGAACTGATAGAGCGTCGGCGAGGCGGCGAAGATCGCCGAGAGGCCGAGCGCCGCCGCCGCGACGTGCAACAGGCCGCCTCCCCCCAGCCCGGCCGCCGAGGCGAGGCCGGCGCCGCGGCCCTGCGCCAGGCTGCGCGACAGCACATAGAGCACGCCCGGCCCCGGCGCGATGCCGAGCAGCAGCGCGGCGGGCACGAACAGCAGCCAGGTCTCGAACGTCGGCATGGCGGCACCCTGTGAAACGGCGCCGCAGCCTAGAGCAGCCGGCTGGCCGCGTCAGGGGCCATTTATCGCGGCGTGGCGGTGCCACTTGTGGCATCACCACGCGCATTCGATGGAGCCTCGTACGTTTTCCCCCTCCCCCTCCCACGCGCCCTTCGGTCGCGCGGGCCCCTCCCTCTCCCCTCCGAGGGAGAGGGGAATAAACCGGCGCGCTGCAGAATCCCTCTCCCTCGAAGGGAGAGGGAGGGGCCCATCGCGATAGCGATGGGAGGGTGAGGGTGGCGTTTGTTGTTGGTGTTCATCCGCGTCATGCGCGCAATTCCCACCCTTGACCGCTTTCCGCTGGGCGGCGCGGGGGTCGCTTCATTATAAAGGCACATGCCGTTCGACCAGGCCAAAGACCCCCTCGACATCCTGCGCAGCGTCTTCGGCTTCGAGGCCTTTCGTGGCCAGCAGGCCGAGATCATCGACCACTTGGTGGCCGGCGGCGACGCGCTGGTGCTGATGCCGACCGGCGGCGGCAAGTCGCTCTGCTATCAGATCCCGGCGCTCTGCCGTGGCGGCGTTGGCGTCGTGGTCTCGCCGCTGATTGCGTTGATGCAGGACCAAGTCGAGGCATTGAAGCAGCTCGGCGTGCGCGCCGCGGCGCTCAACTCCACACTCACCTATGACGAATCGCGTTCGGTGCAGGAGGCGATGCGCGCCGGCATGCTCGATCTGGTCTACGTCGCGCCGGAGCGGCTCCTGACGGAGTCCTTCCTCAGCCTGCTGGCGCGCTGCCGCATCGCGCTCTTCGCCATCGACGAGGCGCATTGCGTGTCGCAGTGGGGCCACGACTTCCGGCCGGAGTACCGCCAGCTCACCGTGCTTCACGAGCGCTTTCCCGATGTGCCGCGCATCGCGCTGACCGCGACGGCCGATGGGCCGACGCGGCGCGACATCCAGGAGCGCCTGGAGCTCGCCGAGGGCCGCGCCTTCGCCGCCAGCTTCGACCGGCCGAACATCCGCTACCGGGTGCAGCCGAAGCTCAACCCGCGCGGCCAGCTGCGCGCCTTCCTGGCCGATCACCGCGACGAGGCCGGCATCGTCTATTGCCTGAGCCGCGGCAAGGTGGAGGAGACGGCGGCCTGGCTGGCGGGCGAGGGCGTCATGGCGCTGCCCTACCACGACGGGCTCGACAAGGCGACACGCGCGCGGAACCAGGACCGCTTCCTCAAGGAGGAGGCCGTGGTCATGGTGGCGACCATCGCCTTCGGCATGGGCATCGACAAGCCGGACGTGCGCTTCGTCGCCCACCTCGACCTGCCCAAGAGCCTGGAGGCCTACTACCAGGAAACCGGCCGCGCCGGGCGCGACGGCCTGCCGGCCGAGGCCTGGCTGATCTACGGCATCCAGGATGTCGCCAAGCTGCAGCAGCTGGTCGCCGATTCAGGCAGCCCGGAGGCGCAGAAGCGGGTCGAGCGGCAGAAGCTCGACGCCTTGCTCGGCTTCTGCGAGACCACGCGCTGCCGGCGCCAGGTGCTGCTCGGCTACTTCGGCGAGGCCCTGGCGGAGCCCTGCGGCAACTGCGACACCTGCCTGACGCCGGTCGAGTCCTTCGACGGCACCGAGGCGGCGCAGAAGGTGCTGTCCTGCGTCTATCGCACCGGGCAGATCTTCGGCGCCGCCCATATCATCGACGTGCTGCTCGGCCACGACACCGAGCGGGTGCGCAAGTTCCATCACGACGCGCTCAGCACCTACGGCATCGGCGAGGAACTCGGCCGCGACGCCTGGCGCTCGGTGATCCGCCAGCTCGTCGCACTGGGTCTCTTGACGGTCGACCTGGAAGGCCATGGTGGTCTGAGACTCGGCGCCGACTGCCGCGCCGTGCTGCGCGGCGAGCGCCGCATCGAGCTGCGCCGCGACCCGGCCTGGAAGACGGCGAAGGGGGCCAAATCAGGCAAGGCGCGGCAGATGATCGCGCTCGACGACCCGGCCGACGAGGCGCTGTTCCAGGCGCTGCGCGGCCGCCGCCTGGCGCTGGCCAAGGCGCAGGGCGTGCCGCCCTACGTCATCTTCCACGATGCCACGCTGCTGGAGATGGCGCAGCGCAAGCCGCGCCGCCTGGAAGAGCTCGCCCGCTTGACGGGCGTCGGCCAGGCCAAGCTGCAGCGCTATGGCGGCGCCTTCCTGGCCGTGGTCGAGGCGCACAGCATGGCGGCTGAATGAGACTCTGGCAAAAAGGGTGAGGCGCAGCATGGCTTGCGCTTCGCGATCATCGTGTCAGTCTAGGCGCTCCCACTCGCGTGACGGGAACGCGCTGCTGCAGGGGCGGCGTGGGGCGTGCCGCTGTGGCCTGCTCACATGGCGGCCCGGGGTTGCGACGTGCGGGCCTGACGCGCGGGGCAAGAAGGCGAGGGAGGAGGACCAGCCGTGGCCAAGCATCGGCGTAAATCCGGCAAGCTCTCGACTGCCTCCTGGGCCTGGCTGGGTGTCACCGGTCTCCTGCTGCTGGTCGGCGTGGCCAGCCTGCTGCTGGTGACGGGATCAGGCGACGGCCGGCCGGTGCTGCCGCCCGGCTTCGACCTGCAGGGTCATCGCGGCGCACGCGGCCTGGCGCCGGAGAACAGCCTGCCGGGCTTCGCCGCGGCGATGGCGGTGGGGGTCACCACGCTGGAGATGGACGCGGTCATGACCGCCGACGGCGTCCCGGTGCTCTACCACGACCTGACTCTGCATCCGATCCGCACTCGCCTGCGGGGCGGCGACTGGCTGTCGTGGGACGAGCCGCGCCCGGCGCTGATCGCGCTCAGCCGGGCTGAACTGGCGGCCTATGACGTCGGACGAATTCGGCCCGGCACGCGCGAGGCCGAGCGCTTTCCGCAGCAGCTTGGCATCGACGGAGTCGGCATCCCGACTCTCGCGGAAGCCATTGCCCAGGGCGAGAAGGTTTCCGGCGGGCGCATGCGCTACAACATCGAAACCAAGCTGTCGCCCGAGACGCCGGACCTGGCGCCGACGCCCGAGGACTTCGCCGCCGCCGTGGTCGGCGTCATCCGCAAGGCCGGCGTGACCGAGCGCGCCTCGGTGCAATCCTTCGACTGGCGCAGCCTGCAGGCGGTTCAGAAGCTGGCGCCGGAGATCGCGACGGTCTACCTGACGGCCGAGCACGACTGGCTCGACAACCTGCAGCGTGGCAAGCCGGGTCCCTCGCCCTGGACCGCCGGTTTCGACATCGACGACTTCGACGGCTCGGTGCCCCGCCTGGTGCAGGCCGCCGGCGGCACAGTCTGGTCGCCGCAGTTCCGCAACCTGCGCGAGGCCGATCTGCTCGAGGCCAAGCGCATCGGCCTGCCCGTGGTGCCCTGGACCGTCAACGACCCGGCCGACATGGCCTCGCTGATCGAGCGCGGCGTGGACGGACTGATTACTGACTATCCCGATCGTCTGCGCGCCGTGATGGAGGAACTTGACCTGCCGCTGCCGCCGGCTTTCGGGCCCTGACCCGACGAAAGCGCGTCTGCTGCGCTATTCCAGCGAGATGACGCCGTCGATTTCGTGGTCGAGATCGAGCCCCTCGATGGTGAGCACCATCTTGGCCTTGAGCTTCTCATGGCCGGTCAGTTCGCCGGAATCGATGCCCTCCTGCACCGCCCGCTCGATCTCGCGCTGAGAGGTGACGCCGACCTTCTTGAGGAACTTGCGCAGCTCCATGTTGAACAGGTCTTCGTTCATGGTCCGGCTCCTTGTTTCTCAGGTCAGGATCACTCAGGTCAGGGGCGCTCAAGCCGGCATCGCTCGAGATCGGGGGCCGCTGCCGGGCAGTGCCCGCATTACCCGTCGCCGTTAGCGGTCTGTCAATGATTATAGCCTAGCGTCGCTTAACCATGAGCGACATGGTTGGTCGATCGCGAGAACGGGTTGCGCGCGCCAAGGCCAAGCTGAACAGCGGCTGGTCCTTGGGGCGCTCGTCTGCTTGTCCGGAAAGTGGCAGCTCAATGGGGAAGAATCCTGCGATCACGGGCTTTGCCGACGAGGCGCCCTTGGCCATGGCGCCGGTGGCCGCCCAGCAGCGGCTGCTGGACGTGGTCTCGGGCTCGCTGCCAGAGGGCCCGAGCTGGCAGGGCGGGCTCAGCCGCCGGCGGCTCCTGCAGGTCTCGCTCCTGACCGCCGCGGCGGCCGGTCTGGCTGGCGTGCTGCCCCGCGCGCTTCCCACCGGCAAGATCCAGCCCGATGCGCCGAAACCCTTCGAGAGCGCCATAGAGGAGCAGCTGGAGCGGCAGGTCGCCATGGACCTGGTGCCCAAGCGCAAGCCGGCGGTTCCAGCGAGCTTCGTCGACCGCAAGCTGTCGCTCTATAACGAGAACACCGGCGAAAGCGTGACCGCCACCTACTGGTCGCATGGCGGCTACGTGCTCGAGGAGCTCGAAAGCATTCACTGGCTGCTGCGCGACCACCACGTCGACGAGATGCATGCCATCGACCTGAAGCTGGTCGAGCTGCTGCACGCGATCGGGAGCAGGCTGGAAGTCACCGAGCCGCTGCACATCCTTTCCGCCTACCGCACGCCGCGGACCAACGCCAAGCTGGCCGAGCGCTACGATGGCGTGGCGCTGCACAGCTTCCACATGAAAGGCCAGGCGGCCGACCTCTACGTGCCCGGCCGGCGCAAGCGCGACATCCTCAAGATCGCCCGCGCCATGAAGGCCGGCGGCGTCGGCAGCTACAGCCGCTACGTCCACCTCGACACCGGCCCGCCGCGCAGCTGGTAGGCTGGCGCCGGGCGCTGGCGCCACGCAAAATCTCCATCCTCTCCGAACCGCCGGTCGTGCTATTCTGGTCGCGCCGGCCAGGCCCAGCGTCCGGGCCTCGGCAATGCCTTGTGGGAGGCGGCCATGCGGTTGAGCGAGGCGCAGATCGCGGGCTTCGAACGCGAGGGCTATCTCTTCCTGCCTGACGTCTTCGCCGCCGGGGAGGTGGCGCTGCTGCGCGCCGAGGCGGAGGCCATCTTCGCGCTCGATCGTGAAGAGGTCTGGCGCGAATCGAGCGGCGTGGCGCGCACCGCCTTTGCCGCCCAGACCTACAACGAGGCCTACCGGCGGCTGGGGCGCCATCCGCGTCTGGTCGAGCCGGTCATGCAGCTGCTGCGCGGCCAAGTCTACATGCACCAGTTCAAGATCAACGCCAAGGCCGCCTTCGAGGGCGAGGTCTGGCAGTGGCACCAGGACTACGGCACCTGGCAGCGCGACGACGACATGCCCGAGCCGCGGGCCATGAACATCGCGCTCTTCATCGACGAGGTGACGGCGGTCAACGGCCCGCTGATGCTGATTCCGCGCAGCCACACGGCCGGCGTGCTGGAGGCCGGGCACGACCTGGAGACCACCAGCTATCCGCTCTGGACCCTCGACCGCGCCACGGTCGCGCGTCTGGCCGAGGAAGGCGGCATCGTCGCGCCGACCGGCAAGCCCGGATCGCTGCTGCTGTTCCATTCCAACCTGGTGCACGCCAGCCCGCCCAACATCAGCCCCTGGGGCCGTACCATCGTGTATCTGAGCCTCTGCGAGGTCTCGAACCACATCCGCAAGTTCAGCCGCAAGGAATGGATCGCGCACCGCGACTTCACGCCGATCGAGCCGCTGCCGGACGACTGCCTGATGGAGCTGGCGAGCCAGCGCGGCGCCGCGGCGGCGGAGTAGCTCGAAGGGAGCACCGTAGCGAGGAGACTCGACATGAGGATGGCTCGCTTGGCCGTCATGCTGCCGGCGTTCCTGCTTGGCGCCGGTTGCGAGCTTGCCCAGCCGCAGCAGGAGGTCGCGCGTTGCGACTTGATCAGCAACCGGGTGGTCGGCACCTTGATGATAACCGGAACCCCTGGCGAGCAGGCGAATCTCGAAGTTCGCTGTGACGACACGCTGGTCGCCAACTGCATCGCCCTGGTCCCGCCCGGCGGCAACGCCGACAGCTGCGCGCTGGGTCCGGTGCCGGTGAACCAGGAGGTCGGCGCCTACACCTGCGGCGCCGACCCTGTGGTCGGCAACCCCACCATAGATGCGCGTTGTCGCTTCGTGCAGTGAGGGCTATCTACCTGTACGAGGGCGCAAAGGCTTCAAAGCGCGACAGCTAGGAGAAGCTTGAGGCGAACCTGGGCGCGCCTGAGTCCAATGATGAAGAGTGCGCCTGGTCGGTGGGTGTGGTGTTGAACATTTTCGCGGGGACGCTCAGGATGCCTGGGCAGAGTGCATGCATCTAACACCGCGAAGGCGAGCCCATGAACCTCCACCGCCTCCTGCAGGAACGCGCCGCCGCCGGGCGGCCGGTGCGCGTGGGGCTGATCGGGGCCGGCAAGTTCGGCTCGATGTTCCTGGCCCAGGCGCGGGTGACGCCGGGGCTGCATGTCATGGGGCTGGCCGATCTCGATCCGGCGCGGGCGCGCCAGGCCCTGGCGGCGACCGGCTGGCCGGCGGAATCACATGGCGCGGCCACCTTTGCCGAGGCGTTGGCGAGCGGCACCACGCACATCACCGATGACGCCGCCAAGCTGATCGCCGCCGACGGCCTCGAGGTGGTGATCGACGCGACCGGCAGCCCGGCGGCGGGCATCTCTCATGCCCGCGCCTGCGTGGCGAGCGGCAGGCACTTGGTCATGGTCAACGTCGAGGCTGACGTGCTGGCCGGTCCCCTGCTGGCGCGCGAGTTCGCCCAGGCCGGCCTGGTCTACTCGCTGGCCTATGGCGACCAGCCGGCGTTGATCTGCGAGCTGGTCGACTGGGCGCGGGCCTGCGGCCTGCCGGTGGTGGCGGCCGGCAAGGGCACCAAGTACCTGCCGGAGTACCATGCCTCGACGCCGGACACGGTCTGGCCCTACTACGGCCTGACGGCTGAAAGGGCAAGGGCCGGCGGCATGAACCCGCAGATGTTCAACTCCTTCCTCGACGGCACCAAGTCGGCGATCGAGATGGCGGCGGTGGCCAACGCCACCGGCCTGACCCCGGCACCGGACGGCCTGGCCTTCCCGCCCTGCAGCGTCGAGGCGCTGCCCAGCGTGCTGAAGCCGAAAGCGGAGGGCGGCACGCTGCACCACAAGGGCCAGGTCGAGGTGATCTCCTGCCTCGAGCGCGACGGCGCGGCGGTGCCGCGCGACCTGCGCTGGGGCGTCCACGTCGTCTTCGAGGCGCCCCCAAGTCCCCAGGGCGACTACACGGCGCGCTGCTTCGCCGAGTACGGCCTGGTGACCGACGAGAGCGGCCGCTACGCCGCGATGTACAAGCCCTTCCATCTGATCGGCCTCGAGCTCGGCATCTCTGTGCTGAGCGCGGTGCTGCGCGGCGAGGCCACGGGTGCCGCGACCGGCTTTCGCGGCGACGTGGCGGCGGTCGCCAAGCGCGCGCTCAAGGCCGGCGAGGTGCTGGACGGCGAAGGCGGCTTCACGGTCTGGGGCCGGCTCATGCCGGCGGCCGACAGCCTGGCGGCCGGGGCGCTGCCGATCGGCCTGGCGCACGGCGTCACGCTGACCCGCGAGGTGCCGCTGGGCAGCCTGGTCACCTGGGGTGCCGTCGAGATCGACGAGACGTCAACGGCAGTTCGTGCCCGCCGCGACATGGAGCGCGCTTTCGCGCAGCAAACGGGGGCCGTCGCCGCGCAGTGAGCCGCTAGGCCGCGCTGGCGAAGGCCGGGACGCGGTTCGGCAGGCCGTCGAACAGCGCGATCATGCGGGCGCGCCAGGCACGGATGTCGCGATCCTCGGCCGGCACCAGGTCCTCAGGGTCGACGCAGCGCGCCCACTGGAACTCGCCGAACACCAGGTAGTCGCCGTGCGCCGGGGTGGCGCCGCAGATGAAGGGCTGCTCGGCCAGCAGGCCGCGCAGCGGCGCGAAGGCCTGGTGCAGCGCCTTGATGCGCTCGGCGCGCTGGCTGCGCAGGGTCTCGAAGCTCAGGCCCCAGCGCGCCTCGCGGGTGGTGCGGTAGTAGTCGCGGTCCTCCGGCACCACAAGGTCGTAGAGCGACGGCGCCAGGATCGGCCCGAAAGCCTTCTGCAGCCCCTCGTCGACCCAGAGGTTGATGAAGCGGGCGAGCGCCCGGCCGCGCGCGCCGCCGAACAGCGAGGGCCGATCGGGATAGGCGTCCTCGAGGTAGCAGGCGATGGCCCAGCTGTCGAACGCCACGCGCTCGCCGTCGACCAGCACCGGCACCTTGCCCTGGCCGCTGAAGCCGATCTGATCGACCTCGGCGTACTTGATGGCGCGGTACTCGGCCTCGAGCCCCTTGTGCGCCAGCGCCATGCGCGCGCGCCAGCAATAGGGGCTGGGCCGCCGGTCGCCTTGCACCAGACGTTCGTAGAGCACCAGGGCCATCGCGTACCTCCTTCCCGGTTATGCCCGCGGTCGTTTGCCGCTCGGTCGGCGATGATGCCGTGCCGCGCGCGCTTGTGCCATGCCCCTCTTGCCGTAAGGTGCGGAACCTGGTCAGCAGCGGGAGCAAAATAGCGTGACCGACAAGATCATGCTCGTCACCGGCGGCAGCCGCGGCATCGGCGCGGCGACGGCGCGCCTGGCCGCGGCTGAGGGCTATGCGGTCTGCGTCAACTATGCCGGCAGCAGGGAAGCGGCCGAGGCGGTCGCGCGCGAAATCGAGGCCGGCGGTGGCCGCGCCATTGCCGTGCAGGCCGACGTGGCCGACGAGGCCCAGGTCGAAGCACTCTTCGAGACTGTCGACCGGCAGCTCGGGCCGCTGACCGCCCTGGTCAACAACGCCGGGCTGACCGGGCCCTTCGGTCGGCTCGACGAGGCCGCCGGCGAGACCCTGCGCCAGGTGATCGCGGTCAACCTGCTTGGCACCCTGTACTGCGCGCGGGCGGCGGTACGCCGGATGTCGACGCGCCATGGCGGCCACGGCGGCGGCATCGTCAACCTCTCCTCCGGCGCCGCAACCCTTGGCAGCCCGGGTGAATATGTGTGGTACGCCGCCTCCAAGGGTGGGGTGGACAGCTTCACGCTCGGCCTTTCCAAGGAGGTGGCCGGCGAAGGCATCCGGGTCAACGCCGTCGCGCCTGGCCTGATCGCCACCGGGATCCACGCCGCCTCCGGTATGCCCGACCGGCTGGAGCAGATGGCCCCCAGCCTGCCGATCGGCCGCGCCGCCCGGCCCGAGGAAGTCGCGGCGCCGGTTCTCTGGCTGCTGTCGGACGCCGCTTCCTACGTCACCGGCGCGATCCTGCGCGTGGCCGGCGGGCGGTAAGGGCGGCGCGGCAAGGTCCCCTGCGGGCGCAGTTCTCGCTGGCCTGTGGCCGACGCCATTGCAATCTGCGGCTACCTGAGCCACCCTGGCGGCGCCGTGGCCGGCTTGCAGCGGTCCCAGGGAGCAATCCGGAGGAGCCGCTCCGGGAGCCTGCGGGGGCGACTCGGGCGGGCGGGTTGGAAAGATCCGGGCTCAATAAGACAGCGAATTTTGTCGGGGGGCATCATGATCGTTCGTCTTGCGCGCGCCGCGTTACCGCTCTTTGCCGCCTTCGCCCTGCTGGCGAGCGGCGCACCGTCTCTGGCCGGCGAGGGCGACGACGGTTTCTATGTCGGCATCCGCGCCATCGGCGCGCCCTTCGCCGAGATGCGCAGCGTCAAGACCCAAGGCTTCGCCGGGCCGGCCAACGTGGAGAACGACACCGACCAGGTGGCCGGACCGGCCGCGGTGATCGGCTGGCGCTTCAAGAGGCTGCCGCTGCGGGCCGAGATCGAGGGCGGCTACCGGGTCCGCTTCGACCTCGACGTGCGCGACCAGGCGCCCGGCGGCACGGTCGACTACGAAATCGACGTGGCCACCGCGCAGCTGCTGTTCACGGCGATCCTCGAATGGCGCAACCGCTCGTCCCTCACGCCCTTCGTCGGCGGCAGCATCGGCTGGGCGCGCAACACGACGGAGACGCAGCGCACCGTGCTCTCGACCCAGGTGCAGGTCAATCGAGAGCAGGACCAGGACAACATTGCCTGGGGCCTCATGGCCGGCGTCGATTGGCGCTTCGCCGAGCGTTGGTCGGCCGAGATCGCCTATCGCTTCATGAACCTGGGCAAGGTCGAAACCGCCCGCTTCGCGACCGGCGAGCAGATCTCGTCGGACAACTACCTGTCGCACGACGTCCTGCTCTCGGTCTTCTACCGCTTCTAGAGGAGCGGCCTGGAAGCCTCGACAACAACCGAGGGCTTATCCTCCCTAGTGTCGTGGTTCCGTCAGTTCACTCCGAAATCACCAATCCTCATTGCCGGGCTTGACCCGCCTGCGGGGCCGAAGCCCCTTCGGCGCGGCGAAGGCCCGGCCATCCATGGTGCCGTTGCACGATGGGTGCCCGGATCAAGTCCCATAGGCGCTAAGTTAGGAGCGTCTTGGTGGCAGTTCCTCGATTGTCACCCCCGCGAAAGCGGGGGTCCAGGGCAAGCGACGGGGCTCCCAACCATGGATTCCCGCTTTCGCGGGA
>JBHJOF010000017.1:0-40686 GCA_050330055.1 Kiloniellales bacterium | reverse complement strand
GTCACACAGGCGAGCCGCCGCGCGGCAGAAAAGCAACGGCACACGGTTCGGGAAACCAGGATCAACTTGAACAACGGGCATAGAGATTCATGAAGGGATTGTTCAGATTAGAGAGCCTCCTGCTGGGCCTTGGCGCGTGCTTGTTGTTCTTTCTTGCCGGGGCTGCAATTGATCACTACCGGGTGTTTCCCTATCGCATCGTCGGCCTGGGTTTCGAGGCTATCGAGTCCATCGACAGAAACATCATCAGACCTCACTTCGAGGACCCGGAAGACACCGACAACTACTACTACCCAAAGCGCACGGCCTCGCTTGGCCTTCAAAGCCACGATCCGTCAAGGGCCTATGCCGGGGCCACTCTGTTCTCCTCCGCCTACGCGCCCGCCGCCTTCTTGGTCGGCATGGACGGCAAGGAACTCCACAGATGGTCGATGCCGTTTAGCAAGGCCTGGGACCGTCCGCCCCACATCGAGGTTCCCGTCCCCGACCGCTTCATCTGCTTCCGAAAGACTTACCTCTATCCGAACGGAGATCTGCTGGCCATTTACGAAGCGCCCGGCCACTGGCCCTACGCCTATGGCCTGGTGAAGCTCGACAAGGAGTCAAACATGCTTTGGAAGTACGCCGATCTGGCCAACCATGACCTGGATGTCGCCCTGGACGGCCAGATCTACACCCTCGTCCATGTCGTCCGCTCCGGTTATGAGGGGGGCCCCGAGGGCTTTCAAAGGCGCACTGTCGTCGACGACGCGCTCGTCCTTCTCACGCCCGATGGGCAAGAGGTGAAGCGGGTCTCCATCCTGGACGCCCTCGCTCGCTCGAAGTACGCCGCCGTCATGCTCGAGGACACTAAGAAGGAGTTGATGCACGCGAACTCGGTCAAGGTCGCGACTGCGGCCGACGCAGCCAACCATCCTTTCGTTGAAGAGGGGCAGATCCTGCTGTCGCTTCGAAACCTTTCTCTCATCGCCGTGCTCGACGTTCCCACGGAGACTATTACCTGGGCAATGCGTGGTTCTTGGGAGCACCAGCATACGGCACGGTTCGTCGACAACGGAACCATCGCGGTCTTCGATAACCTGGGCCATATCGGCGAAGGTGGGCGCACCCGGATCCTCGAGTTCGATCCGCGGACGGGGGGCGTTACCTGGGAGTATGGCGGCAGCGACGACAGGACCTTCTACACCAACAACCGCGGCGAGTACCAGTACCTGCCCAACGGCAACATCCTCATAACCGAGTCGAATGCAGGGCGAATGTTCGAGATCACGCGGGACAAGAAGGTCGTGTGGGACTACGTGGTCGAGCATGAAGTGGACGGCAGGGTTCCCTCCGTCTTCTGGGCGGCACGCCACGAACTCGACGCCTTACCTTTCCTGGCTGAAGCGTCGCAGGCCTCCTCATCCTCTGCTATGCAGCCGGACACTCAGTGAGGGAACCGACTGTGAGAAGAGAGGCGCCGCGCCTCCCATGCTCCGAGGACCTGCAGTTCCTCGGCCTGCCATCGCCACAGCGTGACCAGATAGGCTACCATAAAGAACAGGATGGTCGAGCCCGAGTGCGCCATGTAAAGCGAGGACTCCATCGTGGCGTGCAGGTAGAGAAACACCGTGATTGACAGCAAGGTGGCATAGACCCAACGGTCCTGCGGCAGCTCCGCCGGCTGCTTCATGACCATGAGAATGCGCCTGAACACGATCACCATCGTAGTGACGCAGAGCAGCAAGCCGATGAGTCCCGTCTCCAGCCAGACATTCAGGTAGCCGTTGTGAGCAGATCCGACGGTCTGTGCCCAGCCCGAACCCTTCTCCGCACCCAGTCGGTTCGCCAGGCCATCGGCGGTCTTCCAGAAGGAGCCGTAGCCATGGCCGAGCAGCGGCCGCTCCTCGATCGATCTGATCACGTATTCCCATACCATGGTTCGACTGGTGAAGGTCAGGTCGTCGAAGATCAGGATGCCGATGTCCTCGATCGTCCAGTTTATGTAGAGGACGGCCCAGACCATGACGCCGAACAGGACTGTGCCTGCGACATAGGATATCACGCGCCACTGCAGATCGAGCTGCAGCACATAGTAGAGGCTTATGCCGACCAGCGGCGTTACCAGGGCAAGCCCGAGCGAGGTCTTCGACAGCGTGCCCACCAGGAAGAAGAGCCAGAGGAAGGAGGCGAAGAGCGCTATGATCTTCATCTCGAACCGCAGCGTGCTCAACACGAGGAATATCCAGAAAAGGAATGTCATGGCCGCCACGTAGCCGGCCCCGTTCTTGTGATTATAGATTCCGAGGAATTGGCCACCAGGAGACCGACCCAAATGCGGTACTAGGAAGATCGACAGAACGCTGAAGAACAGAATGGCTCCAATCACCAGCGCGCTGATATTCAGGAAATCTCTCGGGCTCGGCCGGGCGGCCGCCACCCCAAAGGCGACGCCGGACATGAGGATCATCAGGATGGATCGCCGCAGGGTAGTGCCCTCCTCCGGCGACCACAGTATGGTGACGGCGAACCAAATGATCGGAAGGAAGTAGATCCAGCTGCGCCGAAGCAGCTCCATCGCGGTGCCCCAGTTCCGCCAGATCACGAAGCAGGCAAAGGCCATGATGCCCAGCCAGTAGAGCTGATTCGTCGTCGATCCGCCTTCGCTCACCGCGCTGATTCCATCCCGCTGGAACGGGGTGAAGTTGAAGAAAACCTTCACGTAGATCATCGCCAGCAGCCACAACCCCAGGGGATCGCCAGTGGTCGACCCGATCCATGGCGCCAAACGCTGGTCCGCCTGAGCGCGGGAGATGTAGGCCATCGAGCGGCTCCTCCTGGTTCGCTAGCCTCGCCGGGGCCCGGTCCGGGCCGGCATCGGCCGCCAAGGCCTCAAGCCCGGCGCATTATATCGACCATGGGTGACGAGAAAAACCACCTCTAGAAGGGATCCCTGGTCACAGCCTTTCCGCTTTTCCTTAATGGAACGGCCGCTACACTGGCCGCGCTGCAGGGCATAGCTTGGGGAGTCTTCGCTTTGGATATGGTTAACAGGCGCCCGACCCGGGTCGATATCCTGGGCTGTCCCTTCGACGCGGTCACCTACGCCGAGGCGGTCGAGCGCCTGCGCCAGGCCGTCCTGACCGACAGCCGGCTCTACTGCGCCGTGGGCAACGTCGACATGGTGATGAAGTGCCGCCGCCTGCCTCAGCTGGCCCGCGACTTCTGGGACGCCGACCTGGTGATCGCCGACGGCGTGCCGGTGACCTGGGCCGCCGGCCTGCTCGGCACGCCGCTGCGCGGCCGGGTGGCCGGCACCGAGATCGTCTGGGACTGCGCCGCCATCTCGGCCGAGACCGGCTGCGCCGTCGCCCTGATCGGCGGTTTCTTCGACATCACCCGGCGCGCGGCGGAGAAGATGGCCGAGCGCTATCCCGGGGCCAAGCTCCATGCCCTGGAGACGCCCTTCCCGCTCACCCCCGAGGCCAACGCCAAGCTGGCCGCAGAGATCAAGGCCAAGGGCGCCAAGATCGTGCTGGTGGCGCTCGGCGCGCCAAAGCAGGAGCGCTGGGTGCGCGAGAACCTCGAGGCCTGCGACGCCAGTATAGGTATTGGCATCGGCTCGGCCTTCGACATCATCAGCGGCGACAAGCGCTGGGCGCCCAAGTGGATGCGGGACAACGGCCTGGAGTGGCTCTATCGCCTGCTTCAGGAGCCCAAGCGCCTGGGACGGCGCTATCTGCTCGAAGACCTGCCTTTCGTCTGGCATCTCTTGCTCGAAGTCCTCCGCCGTCGCCTGCTCGGCCGCGGCCCCGCCGCCAGGCACGAGGCCTGAGCCCCTTTACCCTTTCGATGAAGCCAGGAAGTCGAGCGCGCGCGTGATGCCGTCGCGCAGCGAGGTCGTGGCGGTGAAGCCCAGGTCGCGCTGCTTTCTGGTGTCGCCGCCGCGGGCGAAGACGCCCTCCGGCTTGTCCGACATGCCCGTCACCTCCGGCGCGAAGCCCAGCACGTCGGCGATTTCGCGCTGCAGCTGCTTGAACGAGGTGTGGATACCGGTCGAGAGATTGACCGCATCGCCGTTGTCGATGCGGTCCATGGTCTGGAACACGCCGTCGACGCAGTCCTCGATGTGGATGAAGTCGCGCATCTGGTCGCCGCTGCCCCAGACGACGAGCTGCTTGGCGCCCCGGTTGGCCAGGGTCCGCTTGCAGATCGCCGGGAAGGGATAGTTGTCGTCCTGGTCCTCGCCGTAGCCGGAGAAGGGCCGGTAGGCCACGCTCTTCAGGCCGTGCTTCTCATAGGCCAGGCGACCCAGGTACTCGCCGGTCAGCTTGGCCCAGCCGTAGGTCATGTCCGGCATGCCGATATCGGTGCCGAAATCGATCATGTCCTCGGACAGCAGCACGTAGTCATCCTTGGTCTGGAACTTGATCGGATAGGCGGCACTCGAGCTGAAGTAGAGCGTCTTGGCGGGGTTGGCCTCCTTGGCCCATTGCCAGTACATCGCGTCGATCGCCAGGTCGTCGGCCACCGCCAGGGGGTTGTGGTCGATCATCAGGCGCCCGCCGACCATGGCCGCCAGGTGCACGACGTAGTCGAAGTCGTCGTCCTTGACCCGCTCGAAGTAGTCGCGGCAGTCCTCGCGCAGGAATTCGAAGGTCTTGAAGTCCCGCGGATCGAACAGCGGCCAGCCGTCCTGCGGCGCGATGCCGCCGGTGTGCTGCGCCACCAGGTCGACGCAGATCACCCGGTCGCCCCGCTCGAGAAAGCGCCGGCAGAAATGCCGGCCCACGAAACCCGCACCACCGGTTATCAAAACCTTTTGCATCTCAAATGCTCTCCTTCTTCTTCAATCACCGATCCTGGCAAGCGCGCCTTACCCGGACCTTGTCTCCGGCCGCCAGGAGCTGGCGTTGCCCGTGGCATCCTGCTTCGCCTGCCGGCTGCGCACCTCGGCCAGCAGCTGCTCGGCCGCGCGCAGCTTGCCGGCGCGCAGCGCCCGCATCTGATAGCGGCGAATAAAGCTGACAACGCCCGGATCGGGATGACGCGACAGGCCACGGAAGCCGGCCGTGAAATAGCCCCAGATCATCGCCAGGGAACCCATCACCAGCGGCGATTTGTTCAGCCGGTAGAGCGCCGTGGCCAGCAGGTAGAGCGGATGGGTGCCGAGATAATGTTGGCCATAGCCGTGCCGCACGCGGCCGTGCCAGATGCTCTTGTAGCTCGAGCCCATGGGCCGCAGGTGATGGAAGGCGATGTCCGCGTCGTCGAAGGCGCGGGCGCGCCAGCCCTTCATGCGGCAGATGTGGCAGTCGATGATGTCCCAGCCGACCTCGGTGACGAAGCCGCCGATCTCCTGAAAGCAGTCGCTGCGGTAGAACTTGGTCATGCCGACCGACATCTCGTCGCCGCAAACCTCCGGCACCCGCGCGCCTGTTGACTCGTCGGTGAAGTAGGGCTTGCCGCTGCAGGTGCCGAGGATCTCGTCGGCCTCCATCTTACGCATCAGGCCCTCGAAGTAGCCGGCCGGCAGGTCGAGGTCCATGTCGAGCTTGCAGACGTAGTCGAAGTCGTCCAGGTCGAAGCTGGCCAGGCCCTCGTTGAAGGCGTCGACCACGCCGCCGCCGACCTTGCGGAAGCCGCGGTTCTCGCGCCCGATGATTCGCAGGTAGTCCATCTTCGCGCGGTACTGCTCGAGAATCTCCGGCGTGCGATCGGTCGAGCCGTCGTCGACCACGACCCAGAGCGCCGGCGGCACGCTCTGCCGCAGCACGCTGTCCAGCGTGCGCGCGAGGTACTTCTCCTCGTCGCGGCAGGGCGAGATCAGGGCATAGCGGCGTCCACGCATCAGGCTCGACTCCGCCGATGGCTCGAGCTCGGAAAACTGGGGTGGCAACCTAGCGCCGGTAACAACAAAGTGTCTGTCGAATTTCTCATCCGTAGCGCCTCGCGTACAGCCGCGAGGGAATCATCCACAGCAGCTTACCCAAGCCGCTACAGAACTTCAGTCGCGCCGCAATCAGTGGACCGGTTGGTGCGAGGTAGGAGGCAAGCCACGGTAAGAAGAAGACCACTACCTGAACGGCGCCCGCCGCCATGAGGCGTAACTTGGTCTTGAACGGTTTGCTGCTGTTACGGGCACTGGTCTTCACATAGGACTGATTCCCGCAAAAGATGCGGTAACTTCGATAGCCAAGCGTTAGTGTCTCGGCCGGCTGCAATTCGGTCACCACGGCATCCCCCGCCCATACGAGCTTCCGGCCAAGCCGTTGCAAGCGCATAAAGAAGTCTACGTCTTCTCCGCCCGTGATCCCCAGCTCCTGGGCAAAAGGCGCCTCATCGAGAACACAGCTGGCGCGCTTCATCAGGACATTGCCTGTGCTGCGTGCCGAGATCTCGGTACCGGTCGGCACATCGAGCCGCCGCACATGGTGCCGGCCATCAGGATCCCAGCTCGGCGGTTTTCCGCCTTCGAAGCGGGGCAGGATGGGGCCGAAGACAACGTCCGCGTCGAAGCGGCGCAGCGTCTCAGCCAAGCTGTCGAGCCAACCGGCACTTGCCTCTTCGTCATCGTCGAGAAAGGCGATCAGCTCGCCCCTGGCAGCTCGCACTCCGGCATTGCGCGCGTAAGCAAAGCTCATGCGTCGTTCACTAACGTATCGGATCGGTACAGCACTCTTGTGGGCTAGATCTTGCACTGCTTTTCGCGAGCGGCCATCGACGCTGTTGTCGACCACCACGATCTCAAAATCGAGACCCAGCTGGTTTTCCTGTGCGACTACCGAGTCGACAGCCCTGGCCAGAAGAGTTGGCCGGTTGACCGTGCAGATCACGACACTGGCGTCGCAGCAAACCGCCGATGCTTGCACTCCCGCCTCGGAAGCCTCCTCTTGTTTGATCATCTGGGTTTCGCTCATTCGTCGGCCAACTCCAGGGCACCCGTCGGCGGCAAAGCCACGCGCGCACTGGAAGAGCGGTGCCCAATCACCTCCTCGTAGAATCCGGTCATGACTTCGGCCCGATGGTCCCAGCTCTGCGCTCCAATGCAGCTCCAGCCTGCGGCTCCAAGTCGCGCCCGCAGTTCCGGATCCCCGGCCAGATTCTCGATGCCCTCAGCCAGTCCCCGGACGGTTTCTTCCGGCGTCGTTACTGGGACCTTGATGCCGGCCTCGGAAGGCACGAAAGCGCCAACCCCCTGATGATCCAGCGTGATGATCGGAAGCGATGACGCCATGGCCTCGAAGACAACATTTCCCGAGGAGTCCCGCAGGCTGGTAAAGATGAAGGCATCGCACTGCCGATACTGCTGGGGCATCTCCAGCCAGGGCACCTGGCCGATGAACTCGATGCGGTCGCCAACACCAAGGCTCTCAGCCAGCTCACGCCAAGGCTGACGCATCCACCCCTCGCCAACGACGCGAAGCCGAACCGGCAGATGGCGGACGCGGGCCAAGGCTTCAATGGCCAGGCCAAGCGCCTTTCTCGGGAACAGCAAGCCAGCCCACATGATGACAAGTTCTTTCTTGTCCTCTATCGGGCGAGGTTCCGGCACAAAGAAGTCCGTGCGAGGCCCGGCATCGAGGAAGAGACGCACGTCGCTGGCGCCAGCAGCCAGCAGTGCGTCGGCCGTCTCCCGGTTGATGGCCAGCAGGAGCGAGGTGGCCCTTACCGCCTTTCTCAGGCCGGGCCAGCGGTTGGATAATCGGACCCGCAGGGTGCGCATCGACTCGATCCAGCGGTCCCTGCCATAATACGAGAGAAAAGCTCGTGGCGTGGTCATTGCGCCACCTATGGGGCCCCAGACAAAAGGAATCGGCAGACGGTAGAGCTGCGGCGGCGGGAAAAAGGCGTTGAGGCTGACGTGGTGCGCTACATCGAATTCATACTTGCGATGGGCTGCCGCCGCAACTTTGTAGGCTTGCCGCAGCCACGATCCATACCGTAGGCGGACGAGCTTGAAGCTGTCTCGCTTCACCCATGGCGTCAAGGTATTGGGCGTCTCCACCCAGAGAAACTTCAGGTTGTCATTCGGATGCTCAGCCAGAAACTCCTCAATCCTCGGGCGCGCGATCGGTTGAGTCAGCACCCACACCTGATGAGACTTGGACAAGTGCCAGGCCCAGTTCCAGGTCCTGCCGCCCTCAGACCCCCGATAGGGGTTGCAGTGAAAGCCGGAAAGTAAAATCTTCATGGCCTACGACCGATGGCTAGGCTGCCGAACAGACAGCTCGCACGATGCGAAGCGACTGCGCCGAACTAAGCAAGCCATAAGGACTCCTCGCACAAGCACCATTTTTCCTGGGCCAATGCCTTCGCGATGAGCATGGGCGGAAGGTACAAACAGGTTCGAGATGCCTTGCATGAAAGAGTGAGTCACAGCCAGAAAGCTTACCGCGGCCCAGAGCCGAGCCGTCGCATCGAGGCCACGAACGCCGGTGAGCCCCCAGTTGAGACCCTGCGCTTCAACAAAGGCGAACACCTTGTGTGCTGCGATGGCTGCAACGCTCTCAACGGGATTGAGCCCGAACGAAGAGAGATCTGAATCCACTTTCGTTAGGGAATAGTAAATCTTTCATGGGCCTGTGGGGGCGTCCGAGCGCTATCTTGGCCACATTCTTCGCAACAACGAATGCCTTGTTCTCAGGATGAAAGTCACGGTAGCGGTTCATTCGGATCACGTCGAAATCCGCCTGCTCCAGTATGCCAGTGACATGTCGTTCACCCGCAAAGACGAGGTGGTCCGGCAGATAATACGGACGAGGATATTCCTCAGCGCCAATGTCAGCTGCGTTACCGGTGACGAGAAAAAGCGCGCCCTCAGGCTTAAGAAGCCGCTTTAGCTCTCGCAGAAAAGCGCCAGGATCAGGCAGGTGGGAGAAAACGTTTACCAGGGAGATCACGTCGTACTTTCTTTCAAGCTGCTCTAACGGAGTTTCATCGACCCTCAGGCCCTTCGACCGGGCCTTCTCCACCTTCGGCAGACAAGGCTCGACTCCCTCAATATGCGCGTCGTCGGCGGCTAGGCCGCGCAGTGCCAGCAGCAGCTCGCCGAAGCCCGCGCCGATGTCGAGCCAGCTCAGCCCAGGCCGCCGCAGCATGTCCCTCTCGAAGAGTTCCGGCAAGCGCTGCTCGAACATGCGGACCTTGGATTGGTGGAACTGGCCAATGACCGCCATCTGGCCCTGCTCGACATCGTGAAGGCCGGTCTTCGCTGCCTCGCTGATCTCCACGTCAGCCGGGCGAGGACTGACATAGACGAAGCTGCATTCTGCGCAGCGGACGGCCGTGTACCCGTTCTCTTCAGCCCAGGGGCGCCGCTCCTCGGCACCGCAATAAGGACATGGGACCTCGGTCAGAGATCTCATCCGAGATTCCTCATTGGCTTTCCTCCCGTAACAATAGAGCCACGGGACGTGGCCCTCCAAGCGGATATTGCCTGCGGCTCGCGGAGAATGCGGCGTGACGGCGGCATAGCGCGACGATGCAGGTCGATTGGGCCATCCGGGTCATCATCTCGCCCATGTCCAAGCGCACCTGTTCCGTCGCCAGCGTTCAGTCCAGCTGATCTTGGTTGAAGAACGCTCATGCGGACGTTAACTCGAGAGGCAGTCCGCGCCAGCTGTTGACCAATGAAATGATGCGGGCGAAGACTTGCCCCGGCAGCACCGCCTCAACCCAGAGGAACCGCAGGTTGTCGTTCGGGTGCTCGGCCAGAAACTCCTCGATTTTCGGACGCGCGATCGGCTGGGTCAGCACCCAGACCTGGTGCTGCTTGGCCAGATGCCAGGCCCAGTTCCAGGTGCGGCCGGCTTCCGAGCCGCGGTAGGGATTGCACAGATAACCGGAAAGCAGGATCTTCATGGGCCTATGATCAATTTCTGATTCTGGCCGGCGGCCCAGGACAACCGCGGAGAATGGAAGTATGGCAACGCGCAGGTGCCGGCTGCGCTCGACGTGCCGCCCAATCGCCGAATTGCAGCGACATTTTTTCGGCGCCTCTAGCGTTGGGCATCACCGGGCATCTCCCACGCTACCCTGGAGAGCCAGGCCGTTCGCCTCACGCGCGACCTCGCGGCGCACGAACAGAGTACTGGAGATCAACCTCACACTGTTCGAAACAATCTTGCCGATCGCCGCATAGTAAACGCCACCAAGCGCAGCCATGGGCAGCGAAACGAAGATCGCAGCGATGCTGCCGTAGAGCGCGGCCTGGAACGTCAGCTTAGGCTTCGCCAGCCCGGCCAGTGTTCCCGCCATGATACGGGAGACGTAGGTCATCATGTAGGAGATCACGATGATGACCACGACGTCGCTCATCATGATATAGGGCGAGTCCGCACCATAAATCAGCTCCAAGGCGAAGCTCGGCACAAATAGAAGGAGGAAGAAGTAAGGGAACACCAGAACACCACCCTGCAGACCCAGCAGCCAAGACACGCGCACCACCTCGTTGATGCTTCGCCGATGGGCATGGGCAACTGACGGAAGCACCAGATTGCCGATGCCCTGCGAGATCGGGTGCGTGACCGCCAGAAGATTTACCGCAGCTCGGAAACCCGCCGTCGCCTCGAGGCCATGAACGCCCGCAAGCACCCAGCCGATCCCTTGCGCCTCGATCGTCGCCACCACACGACGCATGACGACCCAGCGGCCGAGTTCCCAACCATCCTTGACAAAGACCATCGCACCGCTAAGGCCGGACAGCTGAGGTTTGACCTGCAGGGCCTGGACGATCAGTGCGAGGCTAGAGGTCATCCCCATTACGAAGAACACTGCCTCCAGTGTCAGGATATCGAGATAGAGCAGAGCCAGCATCGCGATCCCCTGCCCGAGATAGCTAATTGCGTCGCCAGGCACGGCCTCGGCATGTCGCAGTTGGCCCATCAACGAGCGGCGCACCACGTCCTGCAGGCGCCAAGCGACAAAGGCGAATATCGCCCACGGTATGATCTCAGGGCGGTCGATGACGATGAACAGCACGGCGACTGCAAGAGTGAGGGGAACCACGGCGATGGCGCCAACCATTAAAGCCAGACCGGTTTGACGAGCGACGTCGTGCTTCTCCCGCGCGAGCCTGATGGTCATCGGGTAGTCGATGAACGACCCATGGAGTCCGTTGAGCAAAAGGAAAAAACTGAAGACCAGCGCGTAGATGCCGAAGTCCGTCGGCGACACGTTGCGCGCCAGAATGATGTTCACCGCGAAATTACCAAGGCTCACAATGCCCTGATCACCCAGGGCCCAAACGGTGCGCCCGGCCAGCAGCTTTCGCACCTGAGATACTAGGAAGTTGCTCACGGCTTGGGCTTGACCTCAGGTAAGGACCACGTTGGCAAACTGCAGTGCATCAAATCACGAGTGCTAGATCACGGCGAAGGGCCGCGGCTAGGGCCAAATAAGAGCGCCTGGCGGTCCGGCTGGCCAAGCTAGCGGCATTTTATTGACACTTGATTGTTCTCGAAGGGAAAATCATTCACACTTACCCTTAACGTAGCTGTCTTTCATGCCATCCAGCCCTGCTCCGCAGCAGGTGCCATCTCGCTTGGCCTACCCGCGGCCGCCATACAAGCCGGGCTGATCTGAGTTGCAGTTCGGCAATAGATCGGGATGCCCGTGACAGCCGGCAACCGAGCGAAGAGAGAAAGTGTTCGACCGGACCGTCATGTCGGAAGCCTTGCCCCTGACCGGCCGCCCAGCCTTTCCAATCCAGGGCCCAGCCAACCAGCCCCTCGGAACTCCGAACCATTTGCGGACGCGAGACAGGTATCACACTTTCCGGCGGCAGTCATACTCAAATAAAGTGCTATATTTATTAACCATCGGCGGGGGCTATTCTCACCGAACGGCGCCCTCCGGGCGGCACGAGCAAAGCTTCGGCTGGCGCGAAGTGACTGGCCAGATGCTCAACCGCTTCAATCCCGAGGCCCGGCCAACCGCCTGCCGCTGGGCGCCTGGCGGCAGGCCCGCGGGGGCTTGCTCGCCACGGCTGGTCCCCGGCAACCCTGGAGGGCAGTTGCGCGCAGCTGCCGTCGGCCCAACTGCCCCACCACCCACAGGCCGGGCTTCCTTTTGCCCCTATTCGACCCGTCGTCGATTGTCAGTTGACATTAACGTTTCGTTCGCCGAAGTCGGTGCCTTATCGAGCACGCGGGCGAAGCCAGGATGGGGCCTACTTTGATGATGAACGCCAAGGGAATGCCCTAAAAACAGGCAATTGCGGCAATGGACAACTACCTGCTCATTATTGGCGCCATGAAGTCTGGCACGACCAGTCTGTTCCTGTATCTTGCGCAGCATCCAGCCATACGGCGAGCCAAGCAGAAGGAGCCCAACTTCTTCTGCGAAGACCGGCAATGGGCACAAGGCCTGGAATGGTACGAAAGTCTGTGGGACTGGGATTCGACGCAGCACAAATACGCCATGGAAGCCTCGACAGCCTATACCAAGCTGCCGGTGTTCCCAAACGCAGCTGAGCGCATCGCGAAGGTTCCGAAGCGTTTCAAGTTCATATATCTGATGCGCAATCCCATCGAACGAATCGAGTCGCACTATACCCATGGCAGATCGGTCGGCTGGCAGGTCGAGTCCGATCCAAACGGCCATGTAGTGCTCGACGACGAGATGCTTGCGTTCTCAAGCTACGCCATGCAACTCGACGAGTACTACAAGCGATTTCCGAGAGAGGATATCAAACTAATACTTTACGAAGATTTGGTGGACCGACCTGTCGAGGTGGTGAAAGACGTCTGCTCGTTTCTCGATTTGGAGCCGGTGTTCGACTATTCACGCATCGGAATTGCCCACAACAAGAACAAGCACCGCTCGACGAACCGACTGGTGCGGCGCCTGCGTTGGACGAATGCAGGGCGGGCCATCTGGAAGGCTCTTCCTCAACCGCTCGCGGAACGATTAAAGGCAACAGTTGGAGGCAATCCGACGGGGAACTTCAGACTGGCACCCTCACAAAGACAGCTGGTACTGCAAAGCCTGCTGCCGGACCTGCGGCGACTCAAGAATGACTACGGGGTCGATGTCGCACGCTGGGGTATTCGGTTGTGAGCGGAGTGCCGCTCGGCGGACGGACTTGGGCGGCCAAGTCGGAGACGGCCGCCGCCCAGCCTATTGACGCGCTCAAGCGAGGTCATCGATGCCGGACAGCAGGCGGGTAACACCGGTCATTCTCTCGGGGGGCTCCGGCACCAGGCTGTGGCCGCTGTCGCGCGCCAGCTATCCCAAGCAGCTGATGGCCTTGACCGGCGAGTCCAGCCTGCTGCTGCAAACCGCGGCGCGGGTCGCCGACCCGGCCCGCTTCGCGCCGCCGCTGGTGATCTGCAACGCCGAGCACCGCTTCCTGGTGGCCGAGCAGCTCTTGGAAGGAGGCCTCGCGCCGCAGGCCCTGGTGCTCGAGCCGGTCGGGCGCAACACCGCGCCGGCCGCCTGTATCGCCGCCCTGCTGGTGGCCAAGCAGGATCCGGCCGGCCTCTTGCTGCTGCTGCCGTCGGATCACCACATCGCTGACGGTGACGGCTTCCGGGCCGCGGCGCGCACCGCGGCCGAGGCCGCCGCCGCAGGCTGGATGGTGACCTTCGGCGTCAAGCCGCAGCGCCCGGAGACCGGCTTCGGCTACATCCAGGTCGGCGAGGCACTGGCCGCGCCGGCCGGCGCGCACCAGGTGGCGCGCTTCGTCGAAAAGCCGGACCGCGCCACCGCCGAGGACTACCTGGCCGGCGGGCAGCACCTCTGGAACAGCGGCATGTTCCTGTTCCGTGCCGACCGCTTCGTCGAGGAGCTGGAGCGCTTCCAGCCGGCGATGCTCGAGGCCTGCCGTGCCGCCCTGGCGCAAGCCCAGAAGGACCTCGATTTCCTGCGCCTCGATGAGAAGGCCTTCGCCGCCTCGCCGTCGGATTCGATCGACTATGCGGTCATGGAGAAGACCGGGCGGGCCGCCGTGGTGCCGGTCGACATCGGCTGGAGCGACGTCGGCTCGTGGCAGAGCCTCTGGGAGATCAGCGCCCGCAACGCCGAGGGCAATGTGCTGAGCGGCGACGTGATTGCGGTCGACAGCCGCAACAGCTATCTGCAGAGCAAGGATCGCCTGCTGGCCGCGGTCGGCGTCGACGACCTGGTGGTGGTCACCACCAAGGACGCCGTGCTGGTCTGCCACCGCGACAAGGCCCAGGACATCAAGGCGATCGTCGACCGCCTGAAGGGCGCCGAGCGCGAGGAGTACCAGAACCCGGCCCGGGTCAACCGGCCCTGGGGCTCGTACCAGAGCATCGACACGGACGCGGGCTTCCAGGCCAAGCGGCTGGTCATCAAGCCGGGCGCCAGCATCTCGCTGCAGCGCCACCGGCACCGCGCCGAGCACTGGGTCGTGGTCCAAGGCGTCGCCGAGGTAACCCGCGACGACGAGGTCTTCACCCTGCAGGTCAATCAATCCGTCTTCATCCCGCTCGGCGCCGTCCACCGGCTGCGCAACCCGGGCAGCGAGCCGCTGACCATCGTCGAGGTGCAGTGCGGCGACTACCTCGGCGAGGACGACATCGAGCGCTTCGAGGACGTCTACGGCCGCACCGGTAATGTTTAAGTGCTCGTCGCTCGCCGGGGCTGAGCGCCCTCCCCTCGCCGCCCGCTGACCGCCGCAAGCCGCCCATGGACAGCATCGAGTGCGTCGTCGTCGGGGCCGGCGTGATCGGCCTCAGCATCGCGCGGCGGCTGGCGCTCGCTGGCCGCGAGGTGCTGTTGCTCGAGGCCGCGGAGACCTTCGCCACCGGCATCACCTCGCGCAACTCCGAGGTCATCCACGCCGGCATCTACTATCCCAAGGACAGCGTGCGGGCGAGGATGTGCGTGGCCGGCCGCGACGCGCTCTATCGCTTCTGCGAGAGCCGCGGCGTGCCCTTCAAGCGCATCGGCAAGCTGATCGTCGCCACCAACGACGATGAGATCGTCACCCTGAAGGGCCTGCAGCAGAAGGCCGCCGCCAACGGCGTCGACGACCTGCGATGGATCGACGGCCCCGAGGTGCGCCGCATGGAGCCGGCCGGCAACTTCGTCGCCGCCCTGCTGTCGCCCTCGACCGGCATCATCGACAGTCACGGCCTGAGCCTGGCCCTGCTGGGTGAGGCCGAGGCGGCCGGCGCCCTGCTGGCCTGCCGCAGCCCGCTGCAGGACGCCGAGGCGGCCGAGGAGCGCCTGGTGCTGCAGATCGGCGGCGCCGAGCCCATGGCGCTGCGTTGCCGCCAGCTGGTCAACGCGGCAGGCCTGAGCGCGCCGGCCTTGGCCGGCCGCATCGCCGGTCTGCCGAAGGCCTTCGTGCCGAAGAGCCATCTGGCCAAGGGCAACTACTTTGCGCTGGCCGGCCGCTCGCCCTTCTCGCGCCTGATCTATCCGGTGCCGGTGCCGGGCGGGCTCGGCACCCACCTGACCATGGACCTGGGCGGACAGGCCCGCTTCGGCCCCGACGTCGAATGGATCGAGCGCATCGACTACGACGTCGATCCGGCGCGCGCGGCCAGCTTCTACCCGGCGGTGCGGCGCTTCTGGCCCGACCTGCCGGACGGCGCCCTGCACCCGGATTACGCCGGCATCCGCCCGAAACTGCACGGGCCGCACCAGCCGGCGGCGGATTTCGTGATCCAGGGGCCGCCAGATCACGGCGTGGCCGGCCTGGTCAACCTCTTCGGCATAGAATCACCCGGCCTCACCTCGGCCCTGGCGATCGCCGACGAAGTCGCCCGCCTGCTCGGCGTCAATGCTCCGTCAGAAGTCTAAAGGAATCGCAGCATTTCTCAGCTATACCAGATCATTCAATCGTGCCTGTCCGGTCGGCCATGAAGCAGAACGTCATTCAAGCACGGGAGCTGGGCGAGGCAGAACTCGCCCGCTGGTCGGAGATCCAGGACGGCAACCCGGAGCTCGCCAGCCCCTATTTCTGCGCGCAGTTCACCCGGGCGGTCGGCCGGGTCAAGGACGACGCTTTCGTGGGCATCCTGGAGGAAGGCAACCGCATTGTCGGCTTCTTCCCCTTTCAGCTGCGCGGCCGTCGCATCGGCAAGCCGATCGGCTGGCCGCTGTCCGACTACCAGGGCGTGATCGCGCCGCCGGGGGAAAGCTGGGACCCAGGCGTCCTGCTGGCCGGATGCGGCCTCGACGTCTTTGACTTCGACCACCTGCTGGTTAGCCAGCGCTCTTTCCTGCCCCACCACGTCGACATAGCGGACTCGCCCTATCTCGACCTGCGCCAGGGCTACGACGCCTACGCCGCAGCCCGCGAAGGGGACGGCTCCAGGGTGGTCAACAGCCGCATGGGTACGAAATGGCGCAAGCTGGAGCGCGAGCTCGGGCCCTTGCGCTACGAGCTCCATGACGCCAGCGCGGCCGCCTTCGAGGCGCTGATCCGCTGGAAGAGCGAGCAGTATCGCCGGACCAACGCCATCGACCTCTTCGCCCACGACTGGCCGGCGCGCCTGCTGGACGATATCCGCGGCATCCAGGAGCCGGGCTTCGCCGGCCTGCTGTCGAGCCTCTATGCGGGGGACACACTCGTCGCCGTTCATCTGGGGATGCGCTCGCGCCGCGTCTGGCACTACTGGTTCCCGGCCTATGGCGAACAGTTCCACAAGTACTCACCCGGCTACCGGCTGATCGTGGAGATGGCGCAATGCGCCCCGTCGCTCGGCATCGACATGATCGATCTCGGCCGCGGTGACATGAGCTACAAGCAGCGGCTGGGCAGCGCCTCGATCCCGGTGGCGCAGGGCTTCGTCGCCCGGCCCTCGCTCGCCGGCGCCGGACGGATCGTGTGGCAGGCGATCGGCAGCGCCATCGAGCGTCTGCCGGAGAGCTTCGCCCACAACCTGCCGCGCCGCGCCTACCGCCGTTTCGAAGCCCGGGCGCGCGTGCCATGAAGCGGTCGTCCGGCCTGAAAACGCGGCACTTGCTCAATAGGCGCGTCCCCACTATCGGGGCGCGCGGGAGGGCTGCACCGGCTTGTATCCCCGGTCGTGCCTCGCTCTGGCGGCCATCACCTTGCACCGTCACGGAGGCTGGTCGTGGAGGATCGTAGTAGCGGCTTGTCGCTGGCCAATCGGGCCCGCCTGAAGCTGCAAAAGCGAGTCGTGCAGATGCTGCTGCGCCGGCCGCTGCATATTGATCCGCCGCGTGGCCTGGTCAGCTTCACCTTCGACGACTTCCCCGCGTCGGCCTATCGCACGGGAGGCTCCATCCTGCAGCGCCATGGCGTGCGCGGCACCTACTACGCCGCCTTCGGCCTGCTGGGTGGCGAAAGCGAGGGCCTCGCAATGATGACCCGGGAGGACATTGCAGAACTGCTCGCCCATGGACACGAACTCGGCTGCCATACCTTCTCGCACATCAGCGCGCGAGGGCTCGGTCGCCGCCAGTTGGCGCGCGAGCTCGACGACAACATAGCCGCCTTGACCGCGGCTACCGGCCTGTCTTCCTGGAACTCCTTCTCTTACCCTTTCGGGGATATCACGCTACGAGCGAAACGGCTTGCAGGCAGCCGCTTCGCGACCTGCCGGTCCACAATGGGCGGGCTGAACCATGGGAACGTCGACCTGGCGGCGCTGCGGTCCTATCCCCTCTCCTCCCGCTTCGATCCGGTGGAACGAACGCTCGCCCAGATCCAGGAGGCGCGGCAGACGCGGGCCTGGCTGATTTTCTTCACGCACGACGTTGCCGAGAGACCCTCGACTTACGGTTGCACGCCGGAGCACCTGGAAGCCGCTGTTTCAGCGGCTGTCGCGGCGGGTTGCGACGTGGTAACCGTGGGCGAGGCCGCTCGTCGCCTGGAAGCTGCCTGATCCCCCTCGGCGCAGCCCCATTCCAGGTATCCAGACAAGGGCAGCATGTACCCACAGCTATAGATAGCTGAGTTTATTGTCAACTACTTTAATATTTAAGAAACTTAACGCCCAAGTTAACCGATGCTTTTAAGCATAGGCAGCACATCCCCTCTGCAACCCAGAAGAATATACTTGAAATTCATTGGCCTGCTGCGTATGTTGTGCACTGCAAACGTCATCGTTTGCGACGCCAGTGGTTGACGGTGGGAACCGGCGGAGTGACGTTGCCTCTATCCAAATCGCGGATGGGGCGGCGGCGTTGCAAAGGGCTTGGTGCGGCGCATGTCACCGGGGTGACGTCCGCGGCGGCCATCAGGGCCCGATCATTCTACGGTGACTTAACAAAGGTTCGCTAGGAGGCACAGCAGGATGAAGAGTCCCGTCATCGCCATCGGCCTGGACAGCGCGGAAGCCGACCTTATCGAAAGGTGGACCGCGGATGGCAAGCTGCCCACCCTTGCCCGTCTGAAGGCGGGCGGCACCTACGGCCGCACGGAAGGCAACGAGATCGGTTTCAGCGAGGTCGCCTGGCCAAGCTTCTATACTGGTTGTTGGCCGGAGAAGACGGGCTACTGGCAACACATCAAGTTCAATCCGAAGACCTACGGAATGACTCGTGGCAGCTACAACTACGGGCAAGTTCCGCCGTTCTATGCCCTCGGTAATGACTTCAAGGTCGCCACCTTCGACCTGCCCCAAGCGACTCTGTCTGACGACGTGAATGGCATCCAGGTTCTTGCCTGGGGCGCCCATTCGCCGTACACCAAGCGCATCTCCAAGCCGGCCGACGTGCTGCCTAAGCTGCTGGAAAAATACGGGTCGCATCCCGCCTTCGATCGCGATCACGCACGTCCGTGGCGCAAGCGCTCGGTACACAAGCTGCAGGAGCGCATGCGAACCGGCGTCGAATTGCGGCGGAAGATCTGCAAGGACATCATGCAGCGTGACAATTGGGACTTCTTCCTGACTGTATTCAGCGAAACCCATTCCGCGCCGCACTACACTTGGCATGTCAGCAACGAAACAGGGCATGAGCTGCACGACGAGTTCAAGGGTATGTTTGGTGGTGCGGACCCGGTGCTCGAGATCTACCAGCTTGTCGACCGCGCTCTGGCAGACGTTCTTGCCGCTGCTCCGAAGGACGCCCGCGTCGTAATTTTCTCACAGGAAGGAATGGAAAATAACGGTCTTGATCTACCTAACATGGCCTTTCTGCCGGAGATCATGTACCGCATGAATTTCCCTGGTCAGATCGGTCTGATGGGCAGCGAAGGCGGCGCCAATACAGAGCCGCCGCCGCGCGTGCTGCGGCCGCTCGACCTCGGCTGGGTGCGCTCGATCTACTCGACCAAGGCAGACAGCAACCCGCTGCGCCGCTTCGTCCGCAAGAACCTGCTGATGGAGGCGGGCTACAAGCTGGAAAAGCACATTTTTGGCGAGGCTCCGGGACCGGGGTATCCCTACAGCTTCAATCCTTATTTCTCGCCCAGCATGTGGTTCAGCAACTTCTGGCCCAAGATGCGTGCCTTCGCTCTGCCCGCGCTTGGCGACGGCTTCATCCGCATCAATCTGCAAGGCCGGGAGCGTGACGGTATCGTACCGCTCGAGCAGTACGAGGCCGTCTGCAACGAGATCGAGGATCAACTCAAGCAGTTCCGCGACCCGCGCACGCAGAGACCTGCGGTGAAAAAAGTGATTCGGACGCGCTCCGGTTCGGCGATACTGGAAGACGGTGGCCCCCAGGGCGACTTGGTCGTGAAGTGGAACTGCGATCACTTCATCGACGTGATCGACAGCCCGACGCTCGGGCGCATCGGCCCCGTGACCTGCCGGCGGCCCGGAGGCCACAACACGCACGGATTCTTCATTGCCAACGGCCCGGATATACCGGTCGGCCGGCAGGCAACCGATGCCCGCTGGGTCGACGTCGCGCCGATGATCCTGGAGCTCCTGGGCGCGCCGATCCCCGACTACATGGACGGCCGCTCGCCGATCGCCATGGCACGCAACGCCGCCTGAGGAGGGAGCTCACAGGACGAGGCGGGCCAGCAGCCGTCGAGGGCGCCTGGGTCGACTCGTGGCAGAATTCTGTACCGCTGGTTCGAGCCCAACAGGAACAAGCACGCTCGACCCAGCCTCGCCGAGAGGCTGGAGATGCGCGAGGCAGTCACTCCAGGGTCCCGGAGCCATGTCGAGGGTGAATCAACAACGTGTCCGCTAGTGACCGACGACGCCCAGCTTACAGCCATTTTTGACCGGACTCTTCTGTATGATTTTCACCACTAGGAGACACACCTGGATGAAGAGTCCCGTCATCGCCATCGGCCTGGACAGCGCCGAAGCCGCCCTTATCGAAAGGTGGACTGCAGAAGGTAAGTTACCCACTTTGGCGAAGCTAATGGCCAGCGGCGCCTATGGCCGTACTCAGGGTAACGAGATCGACTTTGCCGACATCGCCTGGCCGACCTTCTATGCCGGCGCCTGGCCGGAGAAGACGGGCTTCTGGCATCACACGCACTTCGATCCGGATACCTATGCCAGCAAGGTGGTGCCTTGCCTCTACGACAGGGTGCCGCCCTTCTACGCCCTGGGAGATCAGTATCGGGTGGTGGCGTTCGACCTGCCCAAGTGCAAGATGTCGGACAACGTCAACGGCGTTCAGATCTTCTCCTGGGGCGCTCATGCGCCCTTTCACCCGACGGTCTCCAAGCCGGCGGACGCGCTCGAAAAGATCAAGGCGAAGTATGGCACGCACCCCGCCCTGAGCCGCGATTTCGCGCGCATCTGGCGCAAGTCCTCGGTCGCCAAGCTGATGAGGCGTTGCCTCAAGGGCATCGAGCTTCGCAAGGAGATCCTCAAGGACCTGCTCACGCAGGAGCGCTGGGATCTCTTTGTTACCGCATTTGGTGAGATTCACAGCGTTGGCCATATGGTGTGGCACATCAGCGATGAGAAGCATCCGCTCTATCCCAAATTCAAAAAAATGCTCGGCGGCCGGGACCCGACGCTGGAAATCTACCAGGCCACCGACCGGGCCCTTGGCGAGGTGCTCGACGTTCTCCCCGCCGACACGCGCGTCGTGGTATTCTCGCAGGAGGGCATGTGTACGAATAACGTTGACCTGCCGAACATGGCTATGCTGCCGGAGATTCTTTATCGCATGTCCTTCCCGGGACGGGTCGGCCTGGCTCCGTCTTCGGGAGGCCCGAACACGCCACCACCCGACCCCGTGATCCAACCGCGAAACCTCGGATGGGTGCGCTCTGTCTACGGCACCAAGGCGGACGATAATCAATTGCGCGGATTCCTCAGGAGAAACCTCGTCATGGAGCTGGGTCACGCGCTCGAGAAGAAGCTGCTCGGCGAAGCGGAGGGGCCGCAGTATCCCTACAAGTTCAGGCCCTACTGGCACCCTGGCATGTGGTATAGCCCGTACTGGCCCGAGATGCGCGCCTTCGTTCCCCCGGGCCAGGCCGATGGCCTGATCCGCATCAACCTGCAAGGGCGCGAGGCCAATGGCATCGTACCGTTCGACCAGTACGAGGCCGAGTGCCGAGCGATCACCGAGCAGCTGATGCTGTTGCGTGATCCGAGGACCAAGCAATCGACGGTGGAAAAAATCATCCGCGTGCGCTCCGATTCCCAGATTCTCGATAGAGAGGGACTGGCGGCCGATCTGGTCGTGAAATGGCGGCATGACGTCGTCGTGGACATTCTCGACCATCCCACGCTCGGTCGCTTTGGTCCGTTCGCTCACCGTCGTACCGGTGCTCACACGAACTACGGCTTTTTCATCGCTAGCGGGCCAGGCATTACCCCTGGGCTGCAGGTGTCTGGTGCCACCTGGGTCGATGTCGCGCCGATGATCCTGGAGCTCCTGGGCGCGCCGATCCCCGACTACATGGACGGCCGCTCGCCGATCGCCATGGCACGCAACGCCGCCTGAGGAGGAGCTCAAAGGACGAGGCGGGCCAGCAGCCGTCGAGGGCGCCTGGGTCGGGCAACCCGCTGGCCAAGCGATGTAGAATGAGAGCACTTCGGACACAGCGAACGGCAGTCGATGTCACGGGCGAAGCGGCCGGAGGCCAGCCCGAGAGTTATTCTGATCGCGGGCCAAAGTGCGCCGCACCGACCGGAGAGGACAGTTTTTCATGAAGATCTCCGTGACCATGGCGGCCTACAACACTGAGCGGTTCGTCGCGGCCGCGGTTGAAAGCATCCTGGCACAGACCTATCGCGACTTTGAGTTGATCATTGTCGACGATGGTTCGACAGACAGCACGCTCTCCATCCTCAGATCCTACGCAGCCCGCGATAGTCGGGTCCGGGTCTTCAGCAAGCCGCACGGCGGCATTAGTGCGGCGCGCAACTACGCTCTGGAAAAGGCGCGCGGTGAGTGGATCGCGGTGATGGACGCCGATGATGTCTGCCTGCCGCAACGGCTCGAGCGTCAATTAGCCTTCGTCGAAGCAAATCCCGACGTCGCCGTAGTTAGCGCCTACGTCTACAACATAGACGATCAGGACAGGATTATTGCGCAATACCGATCTCCCCTCGCAAGCCGGGAGGTGGTCCAAAGGTGTATTCAGAAAAATGTGCTGATCAGCTTTCATCATCCCGCGGTACTCATGCGACGTGATGCCGTCATGGCGGTCGGCGGTTACCGAAGCCAGTTCGATGCGATAGAAGATTGCGATCTCTGGAATCGCATCGCTGAACTCGGCCACGGCCTGCTGGTTCAACCTGAGTTTCTAGTCAAATACAGGATCCACGGCAAATCAGTTTCGGTTGCGCGGGTGCGTCAACTTGCGCTCAAGCGGCGCTGGCTGCACGACTGCATGCTGCACCGCCGCCGCGGCGAGGCCGAGCCGACCTGGGAGGCCTTCATGGCAGCCCGCCAACGCATGCCGTGGACCACCCGCTTCAGCGAGGACCGCAGGGACCTCAGCTGGATTCTCTACAAGCAGGCGGTCTCCGCCTATGTGCAGAAGAGCCCGCATCGCCTGGCGACCAACCTGGCGGGCGCGCTGCTGCTCAATCCCAAGCAGATGAGCCATCGCATCTGGCACCGCTACCTGCAGCCGGCGCTGACCGGCCGGGCGGCAAGCAGCGAGGACGAGCCGGACGCACCGGACTTCCCGCACGCCACCATTTGAGGGGCGCCCCAGGGGTCGAGTCCTGTAGGCCGCAGGCAAGAACCTCCGACACAGGGGCGATGAGATCGAAGCCATCGAGCGGGCCGCCCTGCAGGATCTGCACGACGCGGCCAGCGACGCGCTCTAGGGTAGTATCCGTTCATCCGCGATCACTGGGCACGCCCTCATACTTCGACGGGCTTCTCGCCAGTAAAATACTTATAAATCAAATGCGTATACCAAGTCCCGATAGTGATGACCGATGGCCCACCCTTGGCGGCCCCCCTTTGGTCTACTGGGGCCGCCAAGCATGGGCCATGAGTCTCCAGAGTCGAGACGGCGTATTAGAAGCTATGGACGCAGCCCCCGACCGATGTTGATCTGGCCCGCGGCACGCGAACAAAGGCCCCGCACCTTGTCCACAACCCATCGGCATCGGCTGGCCACCACCCGCCTGCCGCCGGCCGGACAGGCACGGCTTCACTCCAGCCAGTGCGACAGATCGCGACCGATCAGCTTTTGCAGCGAGGCGATATCGTCGGCGCAATAGCGCCTCGTAAGTTGGCGGCGCAGCTCTGCGGGAAGCTCTGGCGGCCGCTCCGTGTTTGCGCTCTGCACCTTGTGTCGCCAGCGCGACAGGCGCGTCACGACGGCCGGCGGCAGGTTCCGGCGGATATGGCCCTTCCAAGGCATGCCGATCCGGGTGAAGCGCGCCAGGGTGCTGCTCTTGTGCTCGCCGGACTGATTGAACTTCGTGGAGACGTCCGGTTGGAAGCTCGCGTCGACTCCGAGAAACTGAAAGAGGTCGGCGTAGAACTCATGCGGCCGGCTTTCCATGTCCTCGAAGAGGCACACCTTTACGCGATCCGGCCCGAAGACATCGTAGTAGCGCTTAAGCCTCTCGGTATAGCGGCCATGACCGAGAAAGGACGTGCCCCGCCCGTCCCGCTCGATGCGCTCCTCGTCCTGCTCGAGCACCTGGCCGAAGTCGGTCGTGAAGCTGTAGATGTTGGTCCGGCACTTCCGCAGGAAATGCGAATAGGCCTTGTCGATCGGCTGGCGCAGGACCGCGATGATCTTGGCATCCGGCACGAAGCGCTGAATGGTTTCTGCCAAGCCGGGCGTCAGCAGGTAGGACGGCGAGGTTTCACCGACCGCGATCTCCCGGGTCACGCCGCGGAAAAGCCGCTTGTACTCATCCAGGCTTTTTACGGAACGGCTGTCGACGCTGCGGCGGTCCTCGCGGCGGATGAAGCCCGGCACCTCTCCAGCGCAGTGGTAATAGGAGAAGAAGTTCGTCTCCTTGTTCGGGCTCATGTAGATCTGCGGGTGCTGCCCGAGGACATAATGCAGCGTCGTTGTGCCGCTGCGTGCCGCGCCGATGATCAGGAAGTTGGGCAGCTGCCCAGCCTCAGCGATCAACGGCTCTTGGTCGGGAACGCCGAGATCTTGCGGGGGCATAGTGCGGGTCAAATCAATATCCTCGGCTTCTCGGAAGGCTCGCATGAGTTCAGGATCCCATTTTTTGACTGTTAGCAGAGGGCGAGGCGCCCTGCCAGAGGAAACGGGCGGCGATGTCTAGAGTCTCATTCGGACGCGAGGATGCCACGCAACGACCGGAGTCACAGCCGAGGGGCACCAATTTACAGGGGATATACCTAGTTCATTTCTAGGAAAAAAGCAAACAAATTCTATTCTTTTATAATATTAAAGCACTTTCTTAAATTTTATTGAGGTAAAATTAACATTAATTCTACCAGAATGCCATCTGCTTCATACTTTGTTTTTGGTAAGCAGGCGATTTTTACTACGCCGATACAACCCACCGCCATGAAGCGGCGAGCGGCGCTTCATACCAGCCAGCGCGACAGATCGCGCCCGATCAGCGGCTCCAGGTTGGCGATGCCTTCCGCAAAGTAGCGCTCGGTCAGGGCGCGGCGCTCGCCCCGCGGGAGGCTCCGCGGCCTCATGGTGTTGGCGCTCCGCAGCTTGTGCTGCCAGCGGGAAAGGCGGGTGACGGCCACCGGCGGGAGACGCCGGCGAAGCTCGTTCTTCACAGGCCTGCTGACATGCGTCAGCTGCGCTAGCAGGCGGCTCCTCGGCGAGCCGGACTGATTGAACTTGGTCGAGAAGTCGGGGCGATAGGTTGAATCAACACCGAGATAGTGAAAGATATCCTCATAGAACTGCTGGGGCCGCGCTTCCATATCGTCGAACAGGCATATCTTGATCTGCTCCCGGCCGAACACTTCAAAGTAGCGCTGCAAGTAGAGATCATAGCGCGCTCCACCCAGAAGCGAGGTCCCGCGGCCCTCGCGGCGAATTCGCTCTTCGTCCAATTCCAGGGCCTTGGCGAATTCAAGGGAGCGACTGTAGACCCCGACGCGGCAGCGCCACAGGAAGTGCGAATAGGCCTTGTCGATCGGCTGGCGGAGGACGGCAATCAGTTTGACCGCGGGAATTAGCTCGTGGATTGCCTCGGCTACGCCGGGCGCCAAGAGATATGAAGGCGATGCCTCGCCAACCGCGATTTCGTCTGAGACACCGCGAAACTGCGCCTGATAGTCGCTGAGAGTCTTGATCGAGCTCTGCTCGATGGCCGCGACGTCCTCGACGCGCGTGATTTGTGAAGCCCGGCCACCATTGCAGTAGAAGGTAAAGAAATTCGTCTCCTTGTGCGGGCTCATGTAGATTTGCGGATGCTGCCCGAGAGTATAGTGCAACGATGTCGTTCCGCTGCGCGCAGCGCCGATGATCAGAAAATTCGGCATCGGGCCGCTGCGAAGCGCCCGCGCGGCAGCAGGCGCTTCGGCATACGACGAGGCGGAGGCCGTATGAGTCATGGAAACCCTGCCGACAATTGCGCTGATCTATTCCAGGACACTCAGGAGATCAACTATCGCCGAGGGCAGCAAATGGCAAAGTTAGGGCTTACTCATGACCAAAACGAACGCTGCGTCTGTGGTCACGGTCCAGAGGCCAGCGGCGGCTCGCTCCAAGCCGTACAGGCTTCCCGCGGCCCCATTTGAAGGCCGAGCAAACGGCGCCTCAGCGCCGCCTGTGGTCCGCTCCAGCCCCCCCTATGGAACTGTCCGGCGACCACCACCTATGGCCGCCGGCCATCGTTCAGCCCGCGCCCCGCCGAACCGGCCGAGGCCAGGATCGTCAGGCAGGGTTCAGCGCTGATCAGCCGGTGTAGTACTTGCGAATTTCGCCCGTGTAATAGCCCGAGTCGCTGAAGCCGTAGCGGGCGTGCTCTTTGACGTCGACCATGGAGAGCAGGACGCCGGCGACGTCGCCACCGACATCCAGCACCTGCTTGAGGCCGGCAATGGCGGTCTCGCGGCGCGTCTTGGCCCAGCGCACCACGAAGACCGTCTTGTCGACCAGACGCGACAGGATACGGGTGTCGGATACGGCCAAGGTCGGCGCCGAGTCGATGATCACCAGGTCAAAACGCTCGGCCAGGTCGCTCAATAGCTTGCGCATCTGCTGCGAGGCGAGCAGATCCGGCGGATCTGCGGCCGGTGCGCCAGTCGCCAGCACGGTGGCGCCGGACACGGAGTCGATCATCAGCGCCTCGTCGAGCGTGACCTCGCCGGCCAGGACCTCCACCAGACCCGGCCGCGATCGCAGGCCGAGCGCCTTGTGAATGCTCGGACGACGCAGGTCGCAATCGACAATGACGACGTTCTGACCGACCTTCGCCTGCATGATCGCGAGCGAGAGCGCGGTCGAGGTCTTGCCTTCGCGCGGCAGCGACGAGGCGATCATGATCACCTTCGGCGGGCGCTCGGTGTCGGACAGCAGCAGGCTGGTGTGCAGGCTACGCACCGCCTCGGCGTAGGCCGACCGTGGTCGGTTTAGGATGTACTGCTGCGGCTTGTAGCGAACCTTGGCGGACACCGGCAGGGACGGCAGCAAGCCGAGCGGATTCAGGCCCAGCATCTGCTCGACCTGCTCAGTGCTACGGAAGCCCTGGTCGAGCTGCTCGATCAGGAACGCGACGATCACGCCGATGCCGCCCGCAATCACCAGGGCCACGGCCACCATCATCTTCTTGTTCGGATAGCTGGGACCGTTAGGCACCGCCGCCGGCGAGAGAATCGAAGCATCCGCCTGCTGGAAGCTCTCCTGGCTGTGCGTCTCCTTGGACCGCGACAGGAAGGTCTCGAGCAGCGTACGGTTTGCCTGCGCCTCGCGCTCCAGGGCACGCAGCTGCACCTCGGACGACTTGATCTCGCCCATGGCGCGCTTGCGCTCGGTCAGCGCCTGATCGAGCGTCGCTTCGCGGGCCCGGGCGACCGCCACCTCGTTGCGCAGCGACTGCACGATCCGATTGATCTCGCTCTTGAGCTTGCTGCGTATATCGGCCAGCTCGGCGCGGATGTTGACCATGGTCGGGTGGCGCTCGCCGAACTCCTGCGACAGCTCGGCCATACGGCGTTCGATCTGCGTCTCCTGCTGCCGCAGGTTCTGGATCATCGGCGCGTTCATAACGTCGCTCGCCGTCGACACGCCGTCGGTCGCCACCAGAGACTGCACCTGCCGGAGGCGCGCCTCCGCCTCGGCCCGTCTGGCCCGTTCGGCCACGAGCTGGGTGTTGAGCTGGGAGACTTCCTGCTCCGCCAGCATAGTGCCATTGCCCTGCGTCAGGCCCTGTGCCGCGCGGAACGTCTCGACCGATTTCTCAGAGGCGTCGACCTGTGTGCTCAGTTCCGCGATCCGCTCAGCCAGCCACTCATTGGCGCGCCGCGTGGCCACGAACTTCGCATCGAGCTGGGCCACGATGTAGAAATCGGCCAGGGTGTTCGCAACCTCGGCCGCGGTCCGCGCTCGCTGCGATTCAAAGGTGATACGAATGACGCGGGAACTGCCCTCGGGGCTGACCTTGAGCTTGCCGAGGAAGCTGTCGATCAAACTGGACTGCAGCCGTTCCGCCTCTTCTTCCTCGGAGAGCACCACCTCGGACTCTTCCGTCGCCTTGCCGAACAGGGTCTCGCGCACGCTGTTTGGCAAATAGTCCATGTAGCTGCGCCAATTCGTGAGCTGCGACAGAACGCTGGGCGGCTGCAGACTGGCATTAAACTCCGGGTCGCGGTCGAGTTGCAGCTTCTCGATCGTCTTGGCCGCCAGATTGCGCGATCGGATCACCTGAATCTGGCTCTCGATATTCGAGGCGTCAGCCGGCAGGCCGGACAACACCGCCCGGATATCGACCACCTGCGACTCGCGCGGCTCGATCATCACGTAGGCACTGGCCGTGAAGCGCGGGGTCAGGTTCCAGATGACCAGCGCGGCCAGAACGGTGATCACCACCGTCGTCGCGACGATCACATACTTCTGACGCCACAGCTTGCGGATCAGCTCGCGGATGTCGATCTGCTCGACGGCTCTGCGATGCAAGGGCAAGGCACGCTCTTCACTACGCTCGTGAGTGCGAAACTGGCGCTCCGCGCGCGGCGCAAGGGGTTCGACCGTGTTCATGTTGGCAACTGCCAGTATCCGTTAAAAGAATCGCTCGGGTACTTCGATAACATCCCCAGGGAAGACCTGCGTCGTTGGCTTCGCCCGCTCCCGGGTTCCGTCGGTACGGGTTACCCAAAGATCGGCTTCATCCGCCCTGTAGGTATATCCCCCCGCCAAGGCCACTGCATTTATGATGCGCATCCCGTTAACGTAGGGATAACTTCCGGGCTGGTTCACCTCACCCAGTATGTAGAATGGCCTGTAGTTAAGTACTTCAACGGAAACGTTCGGACTCTTCAGATAATCCGGCTGCAATCGGTTGACGATTTCTTGTTCTACGTTCTGCACGGACAGGCCGCTGGCCTTGATCTCGCCGACCAGCGGCAACGACACCCGGCCATTGGTGCCAACCTGGAACTGACCAGAGAGATCTGGGTGCCCGAATACGGTGACCCGGATCTGGTCGCCGGCACCGAGCACGTAGTCGTCGCCCTGTACCGTCGGCGCCGCCGGATCCTGGTTGGCCTGATCCTGCGCCGCCACCGGCTGCAGGCCGGCCTGCCAGCCGGCGATCCCCAGCAAAAGCGCTACGATGAGAAATACACTGCGCACGCAGGACCCTCCGGGCGCTCCTACACAACTCGCTTCAGGTGTGAACCTCATGCCTTTCGACCCTCCTGGCGAAAACGCTGAGCTTCCCCCCTTCAGAACTGCGCCCCCGCGCGAACTCCTGCGATGTTGACCGAGAACTCACCTCCCTCATCGTCACCGCTGGAGAGGCGTTCCCGATGCTCGTAGAGCGCGCCAACAAAGAAATAGCGGTTGATGAAGTAGTCAACGGAAATCCCGCCAATGATATTGTAGTCAGTGCGATCGATGTCTCCCTCGAAATCGTTCTGCTGGCCGCTGGCATTGAGGCTGACGATCAGGTTGCGCAGCAACTCGTGATCGACCTGCAGACCGACCGTGGTCGCGATCGACCCCGACCCACCCAGTGTGGTGTTGCGGATCTCCCGCTCCGCCGTGCCAGTGATGGTCGTGAGCCGCGTCACATTCCAGGTGATGTCCGCTCCGAGATTGAAGCCGTCAATATTGTCCAGGCGGCTGTCATCACGCTCATTGTACATGTAGCCGGCGAAAAAGTCGCCGAATACGATGCCACCGAAGTCGATCTCCACGCCGGCGACTCCCACATAGCCATTATTGTCGCGATTGAAGCCCGCGTCATCCAGGGAGTCGTCGAAGTCCGTCCAGTCGGCGCCGACGCGAACGAAGGCATCGTAGCTCGGCACGATCTCGTAGTTGACCTGTCCGCTGACGTCGTAGCGGATGTTGTCGCGGTCGTCGTTGTTGATTTTCGGCCCACCGCCCCGGCGCGGCACATCCTCGTAGTCCAGGCGCGTAACGCCACCGCTCAGTATGCCCGTAAAGCGCCCCATGCGATGCGATGCCCGCAGGAGAGCATTGTAGCGATCGTACTGGGTCGGCTCCAGAGCGCCGGCCGGGTCGTCCGGATCGCCGCGTCCCTGGTGCAAGTGTGCGAAGCCGCCCGACAGGCGCAGCACGGTGTCACGCGTCACGTCGAGGCGACCGTCTGCGTTGAAGCGATAGTCCTCGAAGTTCTCGTCGTCATTGTCGAAGTAGAGCCCGATATCAGCTCCGGCTCCGAAGTTGAGCGCATGCCGCGACCAGTTGGACTCGAGATTGACCGAGGGCGAGAGCACCGTGACGATATCCGCCGCGGTGTTGTCCTCGGAGCGAAACACGTTGTCGTCGAACAGCGGCGCGACCACCATCTGCGGAAACAGCGTAAAACCGCCGACCGGAAGGCCCTGCGGATCGTAGTCGGGCCGCGGCCGGCCGCGGACGGTCTGGCCGCGCTCGATCTGCCGCTGCGCCACGTTGGTCTGCGTAGGCGAGCTGGCCTGGGCAAACTGTGCGCCGCCCTGCGCTCCCTTGCTCAAGGCAGGGAACAGATAGGGCGTCGGCACGCTGCCGTACGGCGTTGCATCGCTGCGCAGGCCGTCGTCGGACGCCAAGGCGCCGGGCACAGCGCCCAGAGACGCAAGACCCAGACAAAGCAACAGACGCCGCGCCGCGCCGCGCGCCGACCGCAACCGTTCCAGGCTGACCTCTAGACGGTTCATGTCTTCGCAAGCCACTTTACTTACCCCCCTCTCATCGCCCTCAAACCTGGCGCTGGATCGACCGTCTGCGGCAGGTCGCTCACAACGACGGCGACAGCCACCTTGAAGGCACGTCAAGCCAACAGCTCCGCAGCACCAATGCGGGGATCGCGGCGCGCTTACCCCCGCCGCGACAGAAGCGAACGATGGCATCGGTCACCCTACCACGAGTCCTTTGGTCCAATCACACCGACTACCCTACGCCAAATCCGCACTGGGGACGCCGGAACCGGTCCCTGGGAAACGGGTCACACCTGTTGCCTCGCAACCACAGCCATCCTGCCCATGGGCACGGTCAAAGGGTGACATCACCGGCAGCCTCAGTCAACGGTGTTCCAATGATTTGAGCCCTATACCCGACAACTACGGAGAAGTGGCGCAGAGGTCAACAGGCCCAACAGTTACCTGGAATTTGAGACACGATTTTTGTGCTTGAAGTGTGACCAACTTCACACAAATTTCAGGATAGATCGTTAAACTATCGTGGAATTTGGCAGGCCGCCGGCTTCAGTGGCTCCTCACTTACGGGTCGCCGGCTCGATTCGCAAACCAGCGGCGCGCCGCAGGCCGCTGTACAGATCGAGGTCGGTATCGGTGTCGAGCTTACCATCAGCTCTTAAGCCTCTGAAACAGCTAATTGATCTTGGCTATGGGCGAGACGGCCTGCCGCCTGCCGTGCCGGCTGGCCGGCGCTACTACGTGATCGGCGACATCCACGGGCGGGCCGACCTGCTGCGCCGCCTGCACGGCCAGATCAAGGCGGATGCCGCCGCCAGCGATGAGCGCAGGCAAAACACCATCGTCTATCTTGGCGACTATATCGACCGCGGGTCCGACAGCCGGGGGGTGATCAACCTGATCCTCTCCGAGCCGCTGGAAGGCTTCGAGCGGGTCCACCTCAAGGGCAACCACGAGGACGCCCTGCTGCGCTTCCTGGAGGACGAGAGCCGGGGTGCCGGTTGGCTGGCGATCGGCGGCCAGGCCACCCTGCTGAGCTACGGCGTTAAGTTTCCCAGGGACTTGTCACGCGAGGAGGAGCTCCAGCACATCTGGCTCGACCTGCGCCTACGCATGCCGCTGGAGCACCTGGAGTTCCTCTCGAATCTCACCCTGAAGCACGAGGCCGGCGACTACCTGTTCGTCCACGCCGGGGTACGGCCCGGCCTGCCGATCAGCCAGCAGGCGCCGCGCGATCTCATGTGGATTCGCGACGATTTCCTGAAATCGCGGCAACATCACGGCAAGATCGTGGTGCACGGCCACTCGGCGCGCGAACGGCCGGACATCCAGGACAACCGCATCGGCATTGACACTACGGCCTATGCCACCAACGTCCTGACATGCCTGGTCCTGGAAGGGACCGGCCGACGCTTTCTCTCAACGGCGCCCTAGGCTTGGCCTAGTCCCTGCGCCAGGCCCAGGGGCCGGGCGATGGACAAGCTCATCCGCATGCAGTTGACAGCTGTAAATTTTTGTCCAATCAATGCGATCCGGTTGTCCGGCGGCTCTGGGGAGACTGGCCGTGGGCTGGGTTTCGGGCCGGGCGTCGATCTCGCCGGGCCACAAAGAACTCACCACCGCGAAGCAACAGTTGCTGGGACAATAGCCACGCCGATCGGCCTAGCTGTCTTGCATGGTTGTTGTTCTCGCCGGTGGCCGGCAAAACCTCGAGCCCGGGCACTCAACCTGGGAGCAAATCGAAAAGCAAAGTTAACCAACCTCTGGTACAAGCCAACGGGTTGGACGAGCACCGGTCAAAGATGCGGCAAAGGTCAGGCGGACCCTAGAACATGAAACGATTGATATTGTTTATGGGCCTGCTTGTCTTCCTGGTGGTAGCCTACTTCGCCCAAAGCTACCTCAAACAGTCGTTCGAGGACCAGGTGACCATCGAGTGGGCCAATAGTCTGGTTTGGGCCGCGATCGGCTCTCAGTCCTCGGTGAGATTCGTTGAGCCCGAAGTGACCGCAGATGCCCAGCCGGACCACTGGATGGTGACCGGCAGGATCGTGCTGCGCCAGGTCGCCGGCGAGTCAGCCACGCATCCCTACAGCGCCCTGGTGGCGCGCCTCTGTGACGCGACCGACCGGCGCGAATGCTGGCGCCTGGAGCAGCTCGTCATAGGCGGTAGCGAGGTCGACCTGACGGGCTTCGAGGCGGACGATGCCGGCACCGCCCGCCTGACTGCCGCCGCTGAGCCCGACTCGGCCAGCGGCCTTGCGCAGGCCGACGATGCCGCGACCGAGACCGGGCGCGCCGTAGGCGAGGCCGCGGCGACCGGCGAGTCCGGCCAGGAAGCTCTGCAGGCGAACGGCGAGACCGGCAGCGATGGCGCGACGCCGAGCTCGGATTCGTCGAGCGAAGTCGCCACGCTGTCGGGCGAGTCGTCCCCCGAATCGGCGCCTACCGGAGCCTCTACGGGGACATCCACGGAGGCGCCCACTGGGACCCCCACTGCGGCACCTGCGGAGGCGGCGGGCGCGGCCGTCTCCGAGGCCGACGCGGGGGTGGCGCAGTATGCGTCGGAGCGGCGGCAGATGATCGCCGAGATTCAGGCCCGCCTGCTCGACCTGGGCTACGACCCGGGGCCGGTCGATGGACTGATGGGGCCGCAGACAAGAACGGCGATCGAGAACTACCAGCGCAACAACAACTACACGGTGAACGGCGAGCCGAGCCCCCAGCTGCTCCAGCTCCTTGAACGGCAGGAATAGCCCCGCCAAGCCGGAGACCGGCATGGCCGAACCGCTTCGGCTGCCGGCTAGATGGTGATCGCCAAGCGGACGATCAGGTACCAGAGCAGCGTGGATGAACCGATCACGAAAAGCAGACGCTTGCGTGTCGGCCAGACAGACACGCTCGCGGCGGCCGGTGAAAGGGGAACGGGGCTGCGTCCGATGCTGGGCAAGAAGGATGGCATAAGCAGACTCCGCTGCGACTCGGCCACTTGGATTCGGCCACTTGGATTCGGCTGACGACAGCTTTTCCGCCGCGGGTTAACAAAACCTTAAGGTGCCGTCACCGAATGCGTGCGGTGCAGAGGCCATCTTCGCTCACTGGGGATGGTTCTGCATGGCCTCTGCCGCGGGGCGCTGCTCAGCCCGGCACCCCGCGACGCGCGATTGCCTGCAAGCTGTTCCTGCCCTGCTCTCGAAGCCGGCGCAGCGGCCGCGCGGGCATCCTGGCCAAAGTGCTGTGAACGGCCCCTTGCCGGCTTCTGTTGCGTTCCGGTCACAGTCCGACCGCAACCTTGTCCTGCGCCGGACATGACCGCGCGATCCGGCGTTAGTAGTGCTGGCCTTGGTGCTATATTCACGGCCGACGCGCAACGTCCACTGCTGACCCGAACGATGGACAGAAGATCGCCGGCAAGATCAGGCGCGGCTAGCCTGTGCATTAAGTATAAATGGACGCCATTGCTCGGCAAGCCGCCCCCGAAAGTCCCGGAAAGATGAAATACACCTTGATTATTTGTTCGTATTTTGATACAGATGCGGGTGTGCTTGATCTCAATTATGGTTAATTTAACCATCTCCAAATCAACCCTTGGCTCTGCCCTAGTAATCGAACCTGCCGCTCGGGCTGTGCCCTGCGCCGCTACATGGGACGGGAAGCCGAGATCGATCGAAGCCGCTGCGTCGCTTGGGTCGCTTGGAGAGGCGTCACATCGAGGGGGACATCGCGAAGGACCGCAACGCCAGCGCATGGCCGGGCGCATGCCCAGGGTGGTGCGATACGCGGCGAATCGGAGATGCTGACGATGATCTGCAGATGAAGGTCAGGGGGTCTTTGGTGATCTGCATCAATGGTGATGCTGGTCACACACAAATCACGGCATAGCGCTACGATCTTGAGGCAATAGTTAAATGGGTTTTGCCCTGGGCTCAGGGAAGCTCGCGGTCAGCCGCCGCTCATCGGTCCAGGGCGCAACACCGACAGGATGCGGTGATGTCGGAGATAGCAGCCAGTAGGGTGAACGGGAAGTCTCAACAAGCAACAGGGGCTCAGGCGGGTTCAGCCATGGCCAACAGCAGCACGCAGACTTTGGACGTCGGCCTCCGGCCCGTGGGGCCGCGGCCGCTTTCGTTGACGATGGTTACCGGCCTGCTCCGCCTCTACGATGTTTCCGCGATCATCGTGCTCGGCCTAGCCTGCGATTTGGTCTACCACCTAGTACACGGCTACGACTTCAGCGAACGCTATCTCGCCCCAATTTTTCTGGGTACCTTGATCGGCGCCGGCGCTTTCCACTTTGCCGGCCTTTATCAGGAGAAGAGCGTCCTCGAGGGCACGCGGCGCTTCCAGCGCCTGCTTGGTGCCTGGACGCTCACGGTCGTAATCCTGATTGTGCTTACTTTCATCTCGAAGACGTCCGCCGAGTATTCCCGCGTCTGGACCGTCAGCTGGTGGATGTCCACGGTCATCGCCCTGTGGTTTGGCGGCGTGGTCATCGCCCCACGCATCTCTCGCTTGGCGGCGCAGGGCCGTTTCGCGCGCCATGCCGTGATCGTCGGCGCCGGCCAGCATGGCGAGCGTCTGGCCAAGCATCTGCAGCAGTTCGGTGCGCCTTATCTGAACGTGCTCGGCTTCTTCGACGACCGCAAGGACCGGGTGCCCGCCAAGGTCGCCGGCTACGACGTCCTCGGTGATACCAGCGCCCTGCTGAAGTTCACCGAGTCGCATCGCGTCGACGTCGTCATCATCGCCCTGCCTTGGAGCGCCGAGCAACGCCTGCTCACGCTCATCAAGCAGCTCGCGGTCAAACCGATCCAGCTTCGTCTCGCTCCCGATCTGATCGGCTTCAACTTCCTCGACCGCTCGACCACGACCGACGCCCGCCTGCCGATGCTGCATCTCTTCGACCGCCCCATCTCGGGCTGGTCGTACGCCGCCAAGACTGTCGAGGACTGGGTGATCGCGCTTGCCATACTGTTGTTCCTGGGTCCGCTGATGCTGATCATCGCCGTGGCGATCAAGCTCGATTCGCCCGGTCCCGTGCTGTTCCGACAGAAGCGCTACGGATTCAACGACCAGCCGATCGAGGTCTTCAAGTTCCGCTCCATGTACCACAACGCAGGCAGTCAGGACGGTTCGCGCCAGGCCTCGAAGGACGACCCCCGCATCACCCGCCTCGGCCGCTTCCTGCGCAAGTCGAGCCTCGACGAGCTGCCGCAGGTGCTCAACGTGCTGAAAGGCGATATGTCGATCGTCGGGCCACGGCCGCATCCGCTGGCGCTGCGCTCAGAGGGCCGCCACTTCGAGGAGGTGGTCGACCGCTACGCCGCCCGCCATCGCGTCAAGCCGGGCATCACCGGCTGGGCGCAGGTCTGCGGCTGGCGCGGCGAAACCGACACGCTGGAAAAGATCCAGCACCGCGTCGAGCACGATCTCTACTACATAGACAACTGGTCTGTCGGGTTTGACCTGCGCATCATCCTCAAGACGCTGCGGGTCGTCTGGGACGATCAGAACGCCTACTGACTGGAATTGGCCTCGACATAGTCAGGTAGACAGCATGACCGAAAATCCGGCCGGCACGAAGCGGGCCACATTCCATCCGACCGACTGGCCGAAGGACCGAGGAAGCCCCATTCTGTCGGAGGCGGACCGCCGGGCCATGGCTGTCGCCTTGCCGGGACGATTGCGTATTTTTGCCTAGCCTCAGGCCCCACCCCGCCGCTCAAGGAGACGTTTCGCAATGCGCGTGCTCGTGACTGGACATCTGGGATACATCGGCCCCTCGGTCGTGCGGCAGCTGAAGGAAGCCGGCCACACGGTCAAGGGCCTCGACATCGGCTACTTCGCCGACTGCGTCAGCGACGAGTCGCGCCTGATGCGACCCGACTCCGAGGTCGTCAAGGACGTCCGGGACGTGGACGCGCGCGACCTCGAGGGGCTCGACGCCGTCGTCCACCTCGCGGCGCTCTCCAACGACCCCATGGGCGAGCTCGATCCCGCGCTGACCCACAACATCAACACCGGCGGCGCCAAGCGCGTGGCCAAGGCGGCGCTCGAGGCCGGCGTGCGGCGCTTTGCCTTCGCTTCGTCCTGCTCGATCTACGGCAGCTCCGGCATCGAAGGCTTGGTCGACGAGACGGCAATGATGGCCCCGCTCACGGCCTATGCGCAGTCGAAGGTCGACACCGAGGCGGCGCTGACCGAGCTCATGGCCAAGGGGCTCGAGCCGGTCTTCCTGCGCAACGCCACCGCCTTCGGCCTGAGCGGCCGGACCCGCTTCGACCTGGTGGTGCAGAACCTTTTCGGTTGGGCGCATCAGCACAATGTGGTGCGCGTCCTGTCGGACGGCACGCCCTGGCGCCCGCTCACTCACATCGAGGACATCGCCGCGGGCTGCGTCGCTGCGGTCGAGGCTCCGGCTGACAAGGTCGCAGGCCAAGCCTTCAACATCGGCCGCCAGGACGCCAACTACCAGGTCAAGGACATCGCCCAGGCGGTGGCTGCGCTGGCCGGCGGCGCCAAGCTGGAGATCACCGGCGAGGCCGGCAACGATCCCCGCTCCTACCGCGTGAACTTCGCCAAGAGCCGTGACCGCCTGCCCGGCTTCGCGCCGGCCTGGACCCTGGAGCGCGGCTGCGAGGAGATCGCCCGCTGGCTGCGCGACGGCGGCCTCGCCGACGAGGCTTTCGACTCCCGCAGATTCATCCGGCTGAAGCAGCTTAAGCATCTGCTGGAGAAGCAACAGGTCGACCAGCATCTGCGCTGGGACCACAGCCGCGCCGCCTAGCCTCGTTAACCCACGGTCATTCATGCAGCTGACAGTCAGGCCGGAGCTCGTCGACGCGACAAAGGGCGCCGGCCGATCAGCCGGCGTCGGGATTGGGCTTGTCGCCAGCTAGAGCGTGTTCCGTTCGGATCGGATCGGCGTAGCTCTCCTCACCCTTCGACCTGCCTTCGCCGAAGCGAAGCTACGGCTTCGCGCAGGCAGGCAAGCTCAGGGTGAGGTGGGCTTGTGCCGGAACGGCACAAGCCCCTCATGCTGAGCCTGTCGAAGCATGAGGGCCTGCACCGTGATCACGAGTGAACGGATTTTGCTCTAGCCCCTTAGCTTCACCGTTGCCGCCGGCTTCGGACGGATGTGGTCGTTGTAGCGCGGATGCTGGAAATCGTGCAGCGCGTACATCTTGTCGTTCCAAACCCGCTCGATCACACGCTTGTGACGCAATTGATGGATCGGGGCCAACTTGCGGTGCTGGTGGGTCTCGTTGAACTCCTTGATGGCCAGCAGCTCGCCCAGATGCTCGTTGAACATCACCCAGTCCGCGCCGACTATGTCATCGAAGTAGCACATCACCCGAGGCAAGAGATACCGGTGGTCTGCGTCGAACAGGGTCAGGGCATCACGCGTCGATGAGTAGAAGTCGAGATCGATCGCCACGAAGCCGATCGGCGCGGGACCGAAATCGGCGAGGAAGCGGCGCACGGTGTCCCGGACATTGCCCAACACCAACTGCGAGCGGCTCAGCCGGGCCCGCAGCTTGTCTTCATCCATGCGAAACTCGCCATGCTGATACTCGAACGGCAGGTCACGGTAATCGGCCGGCGGCGGCAAGCCTTGTCCCATGTCGAAGCCGTAGATCTCGATCTCGACGGGCCATTCCATCTCGACTTCCCGTGCCAGCCGCTCCATCGCCAGCAGACCGTTGCCGCCAGCGACGCCGAACTCTATGACGCTGAGCTTTTTGTAGCCAAGACGGCTGGCCAGCAATGCACCGTTGTACATCCCGTAAGCGTAGTGCGGCCGCTCGACCGCGTCGAACGCCAGCCGAAGGCGAAACGGACCGACCCCAATCCGCCGCCAAGCGTGGCTGATCAGCCGGCCGGGCTGAAAGATAGCCTTGAGGCGTATGTGTTGCACAATCTCCAGCCGCCCCAGCAGTAAGTTGGACGAAGCGCAGGCAACAGCGATAACGGCCAGCGAAGAGAAAGGTTCAACGAGGCAAGCAGTCGCGGCGTATCCCACCCGCGATCCACCAGCTGGCGTCAGTACGTTCCCAGAATAGATTTGGTGCTCCAAGTGCCGGCAGCATCATGGAAATGAGAACGACGCACGAAATAGTGATTGCTATTGCAGATAGACTTTCGCATCGCAATTCAGCAACTTTTTATTGTATCCGGCACATGCGAAGTCGCATCATGGCGCCTCGATGGATCACCCGCGGCCACTCCGTATCGCCCGACCCTGTCCGTCGGAAGCTTTCCGACCACCTCGACCGGCCCCCTACCGAAGCTCCCCAGGCGCCGCCTTTAAGACTTCGTTAACCCCGGCCGGCGCATAAGGTTAATTCCCCCTTTGCCATGCGCGGAATTGAGAGGTAGCGGGGTTGGCCATCGCGTCAACGTCAGGTCTGCCACAGTCCAGCGGCAGCGACAGCCCACGCCTTCGCAAGGCCTTCGGCCTGCGGACGCGCTTTGTCGTCATTCTGCTGATCGCCCTCGCCCCTTCGGCCATGCTCCTGGCCTGGCAGGGCTCGCAGAGGCTGCAGGAGGTCCGGCTCGATGCCCAGGACCGGGTCCTGCAGGCCGCGCGCGGAACCGCAAAGCAGCAGCAGGTGATGCTGGATACCATGGAGACCGTCATGGCCGTGCTCGGTCAGGCGCAGAGTGTGCGGCATTTCGAGCCGGAGCGCTGCACCGGCATCCTGGCACGGGTGAAGCAGAGCCACCGCTGGATGGCCTCGCTCTACGTGGCTGATGCGGCCGGCAATGTGCGTTGCGCCCATCGGGAGCTCCGGGAAAGCGTCAATCTCTGGCACGACGAGGTCGTGCAAAGCGCCCTCGCATCGGGCACCATCGAGGTCGGCGAGTACCAGATCGGACGCGTCAGCGGCCTGCCGGTCATGCCCATCGTGCTGCCGATCTTCGACGACGACGGCAGCCTGCTGTCCTTCCTCGTTTCCGGCATCGAGCTGAGTGCGATGAGCGCGCGCCTGGCACAGGCGGGTCTGCCCCTTGGATCGGTAGCGATCGTCCTGGAGGACGACGGCACGGTGCTCTCGAGCACCACGGACACAGAGATCGGCCACGACCTGACCGACCAGCCCTTCCTCAATGCGCTCTCGGTCCAGCCGGAAGGGGTCGCCGAAATGCCGGGCCTCGACGACGTTCCGCGCTTCTATGGCTTTGCCCGCCTGGATCCGGGCAGCGCTATTGTCGTCGTCGGCATTCCGCGCGACGTGGTCCTGGCTCCCGTGCGGCAGTGGGTCTACTACTGGGTCACCGCCCTTGTCGCCTCGGTCGCACTCGGGGTGCCGCTGGCATGGCTCAGCGCCGAATGGCTCGTGCTGCGCACGGCGCGCCGCATCGCCCTGGCGGCGCGGGCGCTCGCGTCCGGCGTGGAGGATGCCCGCACCGGCGCAAGCAAGGCGCCCTGCGAGCTCGGCGAGCTGGCGCGCCAGTTCGATACCATGGCGGAAAGGCTGTCGCGCCGCGGCAACGAAATGCTGCGTGCGCGCGACCAGGCGCTGCAGGCCAATGCAGCGAAGAGCAACTTCGTCGCGCACCTCAGCCACGACCTGCGCACGCCGCTCAACGCGATCATCGCCTTCTCGCAGGTCATCCGCGATCAGCATTTCGGCCCCGCGGCACAGGCGCGCTATGCGGACTATGCGAGCGATATCGTCAGGAGCGGCGAGCACCTGCTGTCCTTGATCGATCAGCTTCTCGATCTCGCCCGTATCGAGTCCGAGCAGCTCGAGTTCCGGCCCGAGCCGCTGTACCTTGCCGAGACCTTCGCGCACGCCGCCAAGCTGCTGCAAGGCGAAGCCGAGGCCGCGCGGGTCACGCTCGAGGTCACCTTGAGCCAGCCCGGCCTCAGGCTCGAGGCCGATCCCATCGCCCTCAAGCAGATTTTGCTGAACCTGCTGTCCAATGCGGTCAAGTACACGCCGGCGGGCGGCAGCGTGCGGCTCTCCGCGACCGCGGGCAAGTCCGACATCCGTATCACCGTCGCCGACAGCGGAATCGGCATGTCCGCGGCCGAAATCAAGCGCGCCTTCATGCCCTTCGCCCGCAACGACGACCCGC
>JBHJOF010000016.1:0-4054 GCA_050330055.1 Kiloniellales bacterium | reverse complement strand
TCGTAGAGTGCCATTCTGCCGCAGCAAAGATTCGCGAAGTCCGCATCCTCGGCCACAATATTGCGCCAGGAAAGCAACTCCCGGAGTTTTCACACAGCCTGCTTCGCCGACCATGACGGTCAGTGTGATACCAAATCCCGATACTCATGACCGGGCTCCCATGCTTGGCGGCCAAGGCCGCCTGCTCCGCGCGCGAGACGCCGCTTGCGGGCGGAGGCCCGCTCCTGCGGACTCGCGGCTCCTCAGCATGAGGTGGTAGGCAGTTGATATAGAACGCCATTCCTCATCCTGAGGAGCGTTCGAAGAACGCGTCTCGAAGGATGGGCCATGAGTCTCTAGTTTCGAGACGGCGTATGATAGTGCCTTAACCGGACAACGGTGGATTAAGTCCGGGCATGACAATGTGCGGGCTGCCACCTAGACTTTTTTCTATGGTCAAGATCGCAACCTGGAACGTGAATTCGATCAAGGCGCGGCTGCCCAACGTGCTGGCCTGGCTGAAGCGTGCCGCGCCGGACGTGGCGCTGCTGCAGGAGCTGAAGTGCCAGGAGGAAGGCTTCCCCCGGCTCGAGATCGAGGCGCTCGGCTATCACTTCGCGATGGTCGGGCAGAAGAGCTACAACGGCGTCGCCGTGCTCTCCAAGGCGCCGATCGAGGACCCGGTGACGCGCCTGCCCGGCGACGAGGCCGACGAGCAGGCGCGTTATCTCGAAGTCACCACTTTCGGCATCCGGGTCGCCAGCATCTACCTGCCGAACGGCAACCCGCCCGACGGCGAGAAGTATCCCTACAAGCTGGCCTGGATGGAGCGCCTGCGGGCGCACGCGCAGAGCCTGCTGGCGGGCGAGCGGCCCTTCGCGCTGGGCGGCGACTACAACGTGATCCCGGCTGCCGAGGACTGCTATGACCCGGTGGTCTGGGCGGACGACGCGCTGTTCCTGCCGAAAACGCGGCGCCAGTTCCATGCCCTGCTCAACCTCGGCCTGACCGAGGCCTTCCGGGCGCTGCATCCGGGCGTGCGCGCCTACAGCTACTGGGACTACCAGGGGGCCGCCTGGCAGGCCGATCACGGCATCCGCATCGACCACGTCCTGCTGTCGCCGCAGGCAGCCGACCGGCTTGTCGGCTGCGAGATCGACAAGGCGCCACGCGCCGAGCCCAAGGCCTCCGACCATACGCCGGTGATCTGCGAGCTGGCGGCGTGACGCACTCCCTGCCCTGCCGGCATCCGGTTTGCAAAGGCCCTCCTCTGCTCTGTGAGTCACCCTCACCCTCCCACGCGCTGACGCGCGCGGGCCCCTCCCTCTCCCCTCCAAGGGAGAGGGAAACAAACAGGCCCACCGCAAAATCTCTCTCCCTTGAGGGGAGAGGGAGGGGCCCATCGCGCAAGCGATGGGAGGGTGAGGGTGGAAAACAGAGCGCACCCAGTCTGGCATGGCTCCAGACAATGCGGTGACGCCATGCCCTTCATTCCGCTGCATGACATCAACCCGCGCATCCTGCTGCAGGTGCCCTGGGTCACCTACGGTCTGATCGCCGCCTGCGTCCTGATGTTCTTCTACGAGTCCTCGCTGCCGCCGGAGGCGGCGCAGCGGCTGTTCATCGGCCTCGGCGTGATCCCCGCCAGCCTGCTGGGCTATGCAGAGCTGCCGGCGGAGCTCGCCATGGTGTCGCCCAGCCTGACCACCATCACCTCGCTGTTCCTGCACGGCAGCGTCATGCACCTGGCCGGCAACATGCTGTTCCTCTGGGTGTTCGGCGACAACGTCGAGGATGCCATGGGGCACGGCCGCTTCATCCTGTTCTACGGGCTCTGCGGCATCGCCGCCGGCTTGATCCATTCCATCTCCGAGCCGACCTCGACGATCCCGGTGGTAGGCGCCAGCGGCGCGATCTCCGGCGTGCTGGGCGCCTATCTGCTGCTCTTTCCCAAAGCGCGGGTGCTCATCCCGATCATCATCTTCCCGGTCTACGTTCCGGCGGCGCTGTTGCTGATCATCTGGTTCGGCTTTCAGGCGCTCGCCATCTGGGGTGGCGCTGGCGCCGACAGCGGCGTCGCCTGGTGGGCCCACGTCGGCGGCTTCATCGTCGGCGCGATTTTGGTGGTGCCGTTCCGGCACAAGACCGTCCCGATCTTCGGCGACGAGCCGCCGCGCGGCGTCCGCCTGCTGCCGCGCGCCCAGTGGCGCCGCAAGCCGGCTCAGCAGCAGAAGGACAAAAGCAAAGGCCCCTGGAGCTAGGCCGCCTTGAAGGCGGGGCCGAGCGGCATGAGGCGCAGGCCTGGGCGCAGGTTGCGGTAGGGCAGCTCGCGGTGGTCGATCGGGTTCGGTCCGGGGGCGGCCACCACCAGGATCTCTTCGGCGATCGGCTGGAAGTCGGCGCGGAAGTGCACCGAGCTCTTGAGAGCCAGGATCTTCTGCTCGGCCGGCTCGACTCCGAGGTGGCGAAAGATCGCTTGGTCGGCCGCCTGCAGCTTGCGCGAGGCGACGACGATGCGCAGGCCGCCGAGGGTCAAGAGCACCATCGGCCCGAGCTGCATGCGGGCGCCGTGATAGAACGGGCCGGTGCCGGTGAAGCGGCCGTCGCCCAGCGCCTCGACCCGGTAGCGCGCCTGCAGCGGCCGCTGCCCGCCGAAACCGGAGCCGGCGCCCAGTCCGATCTCGATCTCGGCGCCGCGGCCGGCCTGGTGCGCCGCCGCGGCCGCCTTGGGATCGACCAGGATCGCCAGCGCCGCGCCCTCGGCGCGCTGCCGGGCCAGTTCTTCCAGAAGGCCGACCGTGTCGCCCTCGCCACCGCCGCCGGGATTGTCCTGGGTGTCGGCCAGCACCACGGGCCGGTGCGCACCGCGCGACAGCGCGATCGCCCGGGCGACCGCCTCGCGCGGCGTCCAGACCGGTGTCACGAAGTCGGCCTCGCGCCCGGCCACGTAGTCGTGGAGCGCCTGCGCCGTCGCCTCGGCGGCAGCCTGGCTCTGCGCATAGGCGACGACCGAAGGGCCGCAGTGCCAGATGTCGGCCGGCCCGAAGCCGCAGGCGAAGGAGACGCTGCTGACCTCGCCGCGCTCGCGGTCCGCGACCTCTTCGTAGAGCGTCTTGGCCGGGTCGTGCAGCGTGCAGCCCGCCGTGAGCTGCAGCAGGAAGGGCAGCTGGCGAAAGGCTTTGGCGCGGCCGGCGCGGCCGTCCAGAAGGGCCTGCAGGTGACGCGCGGCCCGCGCTCCCGTCTCGGCCATGTCGATGTGCGGATAGGTCCGGTAGATCAGCAGCGCGTCGGCCAGCGCCACCATCTCGGGCGTGACGTTGGCGTGCAGGTCGAGGCTGGCGACCAGCGGCACCTCGGGCCCGATCATCTGGCGCACCCGGCGCAGGATCTCGCCGTCGCCGTCCTGGTGATGCTCGGCTACCATGGCGCCGTGCAGGTCGAGGAAGACGCCGTCGAGGCCGCCGGCCGCGGCGAGCGTCCCGGTGATGTGGCCGGTGATGCGCTCGAAGGCCTCCTCGGTGACCTGAGCCGAGGGCGAGGCCGAGGCCCAGGCCAGCGGCACGAGCTGCTGGCCGAGCGCCCTGGCCTCGTCGATGAAGCCGGCGATCGGGATGTTGATGCCGGCCACGTCGCCGAACAGCGCCCCGCCGCGGGTCAGCGCCGGCCAGCCACCGCCCCTGGTGAAGGCCTCGTAGTCGGCCTTGCGCGGCGCGAAGGTGTTGGTCTCGTGCTGAAAGCCGCCGACGGCGATGCGCCGGTGTCCACGCGCCATGGCAGGGGGTCCGTCCGGTCTGGGTATGCCCCGACTGTCTAGCCCGCCAACAGCCCTCCAGACAAGGCTTACCCGGTCCCACGGCTGTCCGGTTTAGCTTGCGACGAAATGCCGTAATACGCTAGTGCACGTGGTGTCGCGCCCTACTTGGCAGAAGATAGACCCGCTTCCCCGGTTTCCCTTTTCGGCGCTCCGCGCCAGCCCCCCTCCGGCGCTCCGCGCTGCCTCCCCCTCGAGGGGGGAGGCGAATTAAAGCGCCGTCGCTGCTCAATTTTTCCCTCCCCCCTTGAGGGGGAGGGCTGG
>JBHJOF010000015.1:0-30727 GCA_050330055.1 Kiloniellales bacterium | reverse complement strand
TCTTGGAGGCGATCTTGTCGCCCAAGGGCGCCATCGCCGCCATGGGCGACAAGATCGCCTCCAAGAAGCTGGCCGCCGAGGCCGGGGTCAGCACCGTGCCGGGCCACATGGGCGTGATCGCCGATGCCGACGAAGCGGTCGCCATCGCCCGCGAGATCGGCTACCCGGTCATGATCAAGGCCTCGGCCGGCGGCGGCGGCAAGGGCATGCGGGTGGCCGCCGGCGACGCCGAGGCGCGCGACGGCTTCCGCTCGGCCCGGAACGAGGCGCGCGCCAGCTTCGGCGACGAGCGGGTCTTCATCGAGAAGTTCATCGAGGAGCCGCGCCACATCGAGATCCAGGTGCTGGCCGACCGCCACGGCAACGTGGTGCACCTGGGCGAGCGCGAGTGCTCGATCCAACGCCGGCATCAGAAGGTGATCGAGGAAGCGCCCTCGCCCTTCCTCGACGCGGCGACCCGGGCCGCCATGGGCGCCCAGGCGGTGGCGCTGGCCAAGGCGGTCGACTACGCCTCGGCCGGCACGGTCGAGTTCATCGTCGATCGCGACCGCGCCTTCTACTTCCTTGAAATGAATACGCGCATCCAGGTCGAGCATCCGGTGACCGAGCTCGTCACCGGGCTCGACCTGGTGGAATGGATGATCCGCGTCGCGGCCGGCGAGACGCTGGGGTTCAGCCAGGACCAGGTGAAGCTCGAGGGCTGGGCCATCGAATCGCGGCTCTACGCCGAGGACCCCACGCGCAACTTCCTGCCCTCGATCGGCCGGCTGGTGCGCTACCGCCCGCCGCAGGAGACCCTGGTCGACAAGGTGGAGCAGGGCGCCCAGGTCCGGATCGACAGCGGCGTCACCGAGGGCTCCGAGATCAGCCTCTACTACGACCCCATGATCGCCAAGCTGGTGACCCATGCGCCGACCCGCGACGGCGCGATCCAGGCCATGCAGGCCGCGCTCGACGCCTTCCTGATCCGCGGCATCAACCACAACGCAGCCTTCCTGGCCGCGGTCATGGCCCATCCGCGCTTCAGCGAGGGCCGGCTCAGCACCAACTTCATCCCCGAGGTCTTTCCCGACGGCTTCCACGGCATCCAGCCGGACGACGCGCTCAAGCGCCGCCTGCTGGCGGTGGCGGCGATCCTGCAGCGGCGTTATGCCGAGCAGGAGGCCTCGATCAGCGGCCAGTTGCCCGTCCACCAAGGGGGACATGGCGCCCTGGTCGGCGACGACTGGGTGGTGACGCTCGACGGCGAGGCCCATCCGCGCCGGGTCACGCGGCTCGAGGGCGGCTATCGTGTTACCGCCGCGGGGGCCAGGGTTGAGGGGGGCCCGGAGGTCGACGAGCGCGTGGTCGAGACCGCCTGGCATCCGGGCGAGGCCCTGTTCCTCGGCCAGGAGGCGGGCCAGGCCTTCACCGTCCAGGTCGACCGCCGCGGCGCACGCTGGCGTCTGACCCACGGTGGTGCGTCGCTGGAGGTGCTGGTCATGACGCCGCGCGCCGCGAGCCTGGCGGCGCGCATGCCGCAGAAGGCGCCGCCCGACCTGTCGCGCTACCTGCTGTCGCCCATGCCGGGCCTCTTGGTCTCGCTGGCGGTCGAGGTGGGCCAGGAGATCAAGGCCGGCGAGGAGCTGGCCGTGGTCGAGGCCATGAAGATGGAGAACGTGCTGCGCGCCGAGCGCGACGGCATCGTCTCCGCCATCCACGCCGCCCCCGGCGCCAGCCTGGCGGTCGACCAGGCGATCCTGGAGTTTGAGTAGGGAAATAAGGGGACAGTATACTTAATTGGAACCCCTCGGACGATGGGATGGCGACGTTCGCTGCGCCCGCAGCGCACACCGCGAATTAAGTATACTGTCCCCTTATTTCCCACGGGTTTGTTCCGCGCTGGTGCGTGGATCGCCAGGGTGATGACAAACTGAATTTGACACGGATGAACACGGATGAACACGAATGGCGCGCCTTCAGAGATTGAGCGCTATTTGCCTAAAGCTCGCGTTGAGGCACCAGGAGCAAGCTATTGTTTTTGTTATTCGTGTTCATCCGTGTTCATCCGTGTCAATTTGCCGGACGTTCAGCTGCGTCGCCGGACGACAGCCTGATGCGGGCTGGCAACCGCGCCCTCTGCCCATGCGCCAGGAGAAGGTGCTAGAACGGGCCCCATGGAACACCTGGACCGGCCGGACGAGCTGACCTGGGACGAGCGGCGCCTGTGGTTCGAGGAGCAGGAGGCGGCGGTCACCAGAGGCGGCGCCACGGCGATCTCGGAGCAGGCCTGCGCGCTCATGGTCGACCTGCAGGCGGCCTTCTGCGCCGGCGCCTGGACCGCGGTGGTGATCCTGGCGGCCGCCATTGCCGACGCCCAGGCCTTCCACGCCGGCTTCCCGCAGGACGAGATAACCGAGGAGCGCGCCTGGCTGCGCGGCCTGCGCAACGCCCTGGTGCACGAGAACCGCAAGACGCCCGCCATCACCATCGAGGACCAGTGGACCAGGCGCGACCACTGGGAGGAGGCCGCCCGCCGTGCCGTGCGCGTGGCGCTGGCGACGCTCTATCCGACGGCCAAGGGAACGCCGGCGGGGCGCGGGGCCAGGCGCCAGGGCAGGAGGGCGGGCCGGGGAGCGGCCAGGGGAGCCGGGCGATGAAGCAGGTGCGGGTGCTGATCTCCGGCCGGGTGCAGGGCGTCGGCTATCGCTTCTGGACCGAGGACGAGGCGGCGCGGCGCCGGCTCGACGGCTGGGTGCGCAACCGGATCGACGGCCGGGTCGAGGCGGTCTTCGCCGGCGACCCGGCGCAGGTCGAGGACATGGTGCGCGCCTGCCGTGAGGGGCCCCGATCGGCACGCGTCACCGCCGTCGAGACGCTGGAGCATGACGGCGCGGTGGAGCCCGGCTTCCGCAGCCGACCGACGGCGTGAAGAATTGACCGACAAAGTTATCAATGCGATATAATACATTGATTTTCCATATATTACGATGATTCCAGAAATATAGTTGACAGCGCTGTCGCACGGTGCCATCTTGCTGTGCATGGACGTGAACCACGCCGCCCGCTGTCTGGAGAAGCTCGGCAACCCGACCCGGCTCGAGGTCTTTCGCCTGCTGGTGCGGGCGGGGCCCGAGGGCCTGCCGGTCGGCGACGTGCAGGCGCATCTCGAGATTCCGGCCTCGACCCTGTCGCACCACCTGTCGCATCTGGTGAACGTCGGCCTGGTGCGGCAGGAGCGCGAGGGCCGAGTGCTGCGCTGCACGGCGAACTGCGCCCTGATGGAGGGTCTGCTGGGCTTCCTGACGGCCGAGTGCTGCGCCGGCGTGCCGGCCAAGCCGGTGCGGCGCGAGGCGGGATGAGGCAGTGCTTTTTGTGGCTAGATAGTTCTAATATTCCGGAATGATAGAATCTATTCCGGACGTCATGGCAAGAGGAGACAACTCATGAAGCGCATCCATATCGGTCTGCAAGTGACGGATATCCCGCCATCCGTCCAATTCTACAGCACGCTGTTCGGGGCGCCGCCCAGCGTCGAGCAGCCGGACTACGCGAAGTGGATGCTGGACGACCCGCGGGTCAACTTCTCGATCAGCACGGGCTGCGGGGTCGGCGACGGCGTGCATTTCGGCATCCAGGTCGAGGAGGCCGCCGAGCTCGAGGCGGCGACCCGACGCCTGGCCGCAGCCGGTCTCGCCGTGCGCGAGACGCCGGGCGTGACCTGTTGCTACGCGCAGTCGGACAAGTCCTGGGCCGCCGACCCGGACGGCCATCCCTGGGAGACCTTCCTGACCCACGGGCAGACCACGACCTACGGCAGCGACTCGCTGAGCGAGCAGGATCTCGCGGCCCTGGGCAAGGGCGGCGGCTGCGGCTGCGGCGCGCCCGAGGGCGGCCAGACCGCGAGCGAGGAGTCCAAGCGCAAGGAAGGGGCCGGGGTCGGCTGCTGCTGAGGTCGGCAAAGAAAGCCAAACGAATTCAACGTTGATCGACGCGTTGTGAAAGCAGGAGGGGAAGAAACATGACCGCACTCGAGCAGGCCGTCCGCGGCGCCGCGCGCGGCTTTCCGACAACCTTGAGCCGGATCGACCGGGTCTGGCTGGCGTTTGTCTTGCTGTTCGCCGGCCTGGCTCTGCTGGTGCCGCAGCAGGCGATCGAGAGCGCCCGCTTCACCGCCGACTCCTTCCTCTGGATCGCGCCCTTCCTGCTGCTGTCGGTGCTGCTGGCCGCCTGGCTCAAGGCGGCCGGCGCCGACGGCCTGATCGGCCGGGCGGTGGCAAGTGCCCCGGCGGCCGCCATCGTCATCGCCGCGCTGGCCGGCGGCCTATCGCCCTTCTGCTCCTGCGGCGTGGTGCCGCTGATCGCGGCCCTCTTGGCCGCCGGCATGCCGCTGCCCGCGGTCATGGCCTTCTGGATCTCCTCGCCGCTGATGGACCCGGAGTCCTTCATCCTGATGGCGGCCACCATCAGCCTGCCCTTCACCCTGGCCAAGACCGTGGCGGCGGTGGCCATGGGCCTTTTGGGCGGCTTCGCCACCCTGGCCGTGCAGCGGCTCGGCCTCTTCGAAGCGCCGCTCAAGGCGGCGGTCGGTTGTGGCGGCAGTGGCCGGGGTTGCGGCGGCGGCAAGGCGTTCCCCGCCGCGCCAGTCTCCTGGTCCTTCTGGGACGAGCCGGCGCGGCGCCAGGCCTTCGTCCGCGAGGCCCGCAGCGTCGGCCTGTTCCTCGCCAAGTGGCTGCTGCTCGCCTTCGCCCTGGAGAGCCTGATGGTCGCCTGGCTGCCGCCCGACCTGATTGCCAGCACGCTGGGCGGCGAGGCCTGGCAGGCCATTCCGCTCGCCGTCGCGGTCGGCGTGCCAGCCTACCTGAACGGCTTCGCGGCGATTCCCCTGGTCGGCGAGCTGATGCAGATGGGCATGGCGCCAGGCGCGGCGCTCGCCTTCCTGACCGCCGGCGCCGTCACCTCGCTCCCCGCCGCCATGGCCGTCTTCGCCCTGGTCAAGCGGCCGGTCTTCCTCTGGTACCTGGCGCTGGCGCTCGCCGGCTCGCTGGCGACGGGGTTTGGGTATCAGGCCGCAACGGCGCTGTAGGGCCGGAGCCGCCGGCACCAAACGAACGACAAGGCCGCGGAGCAGGCGATGCAGCCAGCCGATCAGAGCCTGCTCCGCATCGCCCGCTCCATGCTGGGAGTCTCGCTCGGCGTCTCCTGCTTTGCGCTGGCCAATGGCGGCAACTTCGCCGTCCTGGCCGTCGAGATGGCCAACGCTGGTGCCGGCGAGACACTGGTCGGCCTCAGCACCTCGACCTACTTCCTCGGGACACTGACGGCGTCGCTGACCTGTGGGCGCATCGTGGCAGCCCTGGGCTATGTCCGCGCCTTCGCGCTGTTCGCCGTGATCGCGGCGTTCACCACCGCATCCTTGAGCGTGGTGACGACGGTCTGGCTGTGGCCGCTGGTGCGCGCCCTGACGGGCATCGGCATCGGCGGCATCTACGTCGTCCTCGACAGTTGGTTCAACCACGCCACCAGTAATGCCACGCGCGGCCGGACCTACGCCTACTACGAGACCGTCCGGCTGACCTCCGTATCGCTCGGCTCGTTCCTCTTCATCAGCCTCAGCGATCAGGTCGGCGCCAACGTGTTCATCGCCACCAGCCTGCTCTATCTGCTGGCTGTCCTGCCGGTGGCGCGGAACCGCGCGGGCGAGCCGCCCAGGACCACGTCACACCGCCTTCGCTTTGCGCAGCTCTTCCGCTTGGCGCCGTTCGGCATGGTCCTTTGCCTGGTTGGCGGCCTCACCACGGGGGCGATCTACGGCCTGGCGCCGCTGTTCGGCCGCGCCAGTGGCCTCACGACGGCCGAACTCGGTGCCTTCGTCTTCTGCAGCCACTTCGGCGCCTTCGTCGTGCAACTGCCGGCAGGCACACTGTCCGATCTGTTCGGGCGCGGCAGGGTCGTGCTCTGGCTCAGCCTGCTCGGTGCCGGCAGCGCGCTCTTCCTCGCCCTGGTGGAGCGTCCGCCGGTTCCCTTCCTTGTCCTCGCCGGGCTGTTCACGGGCGGCATCTGCCATACGGTCTACATGCTGGGCACGATCGAAACCAACGACCGGCTCGAGCCGGTCGCCTTCCTGGGCGCCGCCGCCTGTCTCTTGATCGCCTACGACCTAGGCACCATCAGCGGCCCGCTGCTGGCAGCGCTGTCCATGGATCTGGTTGGACCGGGCGGGCTCTACTTCTTCATCGCGGGGCTGATGCTTGTATTGGCGCTGCTCCAGGCGATCAGGCGCCTGCCGCGCGAGCGGAGTGGCCCAGCGGAGGCGTGACATCACCTGTCACGCCTCCGAACACCTCCTCGAACGCCGCCCGCAGCGCCACGTCCACGTCCGCCATCGTGACCGGCAGGCCGAGGGCGGCGAGCGAGGTGACGCCGTGCTCGGCGATGCCGCAGGGCACGATGCCGGCGAAGTGGCTCAGGTTCGGATCGACGTTGAGGGCGATGCCGTGGTAGCTGACCCAGTGGCGCACGCGCACGCCGATGGCGGCGATCTTCTCCTCTTTGCCTGCATGGGTGACCCAGATGCCGACCCGGCCCGGGCGGCGCTCGCCTTTGACGTTGAAATGGGCGAGCGCGCGGATGATCCAGTCCTCCAGGTCGTGGATGTAGCGCCGCAGGTCGGGCCCGCGCGCCTTGAGGTCGAGCATTGCGTAGGCCACCCGCTGGCCCGGGCCGTGATAGGTGTACTGGCCGCCGCGCCCCGTGCGGAAGACCGGGAAGCGGCCGGGGTCGATCAGGTCGCGGTCCTGCGCGCTGGTGCCGGCGGTGTAGAGCGGCGGGTGCTCCAAGAGCCAGACCAGCTCCGGCGCCGTGCCGGCGCGGATCGCGGCCACCCGCGCCTCCATGGCGGCCACCGCCTCAGGGTAGGCCACGGGCGCGCTTTCGATCCGCCATTCGGGGGCGGGCAGGGCGGCGAAGGTTCGCTGGTGCTGATTCACGACACGCACAATGCCTGGATGCCTGGGCCTGGATACCTGGGCCTGGATACCTGGAGAGGACAAGCAAAGGATGTTTTGACACGGATGAACACGGATGCACACGGATAACAGAATGGGAAAGCCGGCTTCGGAAGATCTTTCTGCCAGCTCGCGTGCGCTGCGCCCTGGCCGCCTCGCTCCGCCGCCGCTTGCGCGTTGGCAGGGGGTCTGGTAAGTCCCCGGGAACCTAGGGTAGGGCTGGGGTAAGGCCAAGCGATGCAGCTCGCGCGGAGCTAGACACGCCGCACTTCGGAGAGACGCGCGTCCTCGACGCCGGCTCCCGTGCGACTGCCGATTGAGACCCCAGGGCCCGCAGGCAACCACCGCGGGCCCTCGATTTTGGAGATCAGGATCGGCCGCTTGCCGGGCCGGTCCGCAGCCGGGGAGGGAGCGTGGATGGCAAAGAACCTGGCCGAGGCCGCGCTCGCCTATCATCGCCTGCCGAAGCCCGGCAAGCTGGAGATCACGGCCACCAAGCCGCTCGCCAACCAGCACGACCTGGCGCTGGCCTATTCGCCGGGCGTGGCCGCCGCCTGCGAGGCCATCGCCGCCGACCCGGCCGAGGCCTCCGGCCTGACCGCGCGCGCCAACCTGGTCGCGGTGGTGACCAACGGCACCGCCGTGCTCGGGCTGGGCGCCATCGGCCCGCTCGCCGCCAAGCCGGTGATGGAAGGCAAGGCGGTGCTGTTCAAGAAGTTCGCCGGCATCGACGTCTTCGACATCGAGCTGGCCGAACTCGAAGTCGACAAGCTGGTCGAGATCGTGGCGGCGCTCGAGCCCACCTTCGGCGGCATCAACCTCGAGGACATCAAGGCGCCCGACTGCTTCGAGCTCGAGGCGCGCCTGCGCGAACGCATGAAGGTGCCGGTGTTCCACGACGACCAGCACGGCACCGCGATCATCGTCGGCGCAGCGATCTACAACGGCCTGCGCCTGGTCGGCAAGGAGATCGGCGAGGTCAAGCTGGTCACCTCCGGCGCCGGGGCGGCGGCGCTCGCCTGCCTCGACCTGCTGGTCTCGCTCGGCGTCCGCCGCGAGAACATCTGGGTTACCGACATCGCCGGCGTGGTCTACGAGGGCCGCACCGAGGTCATGGACCGCTGGAAGGCGCGCTATGCCCAGCCGACCGAGGCGCGCAGCCTGGCCGAGGTGATCGGCGGCGCCGACGTCTTCCTGGGGCTTTCGGTGCCGGGCGTGCTCAAGCCGGCGATGGTCGAGACCATGGCCGACAAGCCGCTGATCCTGGCGCTGGCCAACCCGGTGCCCGAGATCATGCCGGAGGAGGCCAAGAAGGTGCGGCCCGACGCCATCATCGCCACCGGGCGCTCGGACTATCCGAACCAGGTCAACAACGTGCTCTGCTTTCCCTTCATCTTCCGCGGCGCGCTCGACGTCGGTGCCACCACCATCAACGAGGAAATGAAGCTGGCCTGCGTCAAGGCGCTGGCCGATCTCGCGATGGCCGAGCCCTCCGAGGTGGTGGCCAAGGCCTACGGCGGCCAGGCGCTGCGCTTCGGGCCCGATTACCTGATCCCGCGACCCTTCGATCCGCGGCTGATCCTGCAGATCGCGCCGGCCGTGGCCAGGGCGGCCATGGAGAGCGGCGTGGCGACCCGGCCGATCGAGGACTTCCCGGCCTATTGCGAGCGCCTCGGCCGCTTCGTGTTCCGCTCCGGCCTGATCATGAAGCCGATCTTCGAGCGGGCGCGCCAGGGGCCGGTGCGCCTGATCTATGCCGAGGGCGAGGACGAACGCGTGCTGCGCGCGGTCCAGGTGGTGGTCGACGAGGGCCTGGCCAAGCCGATCCTGGTCGGCCGGCCCAGGGTCGTGCAGACGCGCCTCGAGCGTCTCGGTCTGCGGCTGCAGGCAAAGCGCGACTTCGAGCTGGTCAATCCGGAGAGTGATCGCCGATTCAAGGCGTACTGGCAGAGCTATCACGCCCTGATGGAGCGCAAGGGCATCTCGCCGGACGCGGCGCGCACCATCGTGCGCACACGCAACACGGTGATCGCCGCGCTCGCGGTCAAGCGTGGCGACGCCGATGCCATGCTCTGCGGCGTAACCGGTCTCTACCACCGGCACCTGGCGCACATCCGCAACGTCATCGGCATTGAGCCCGGCGTGCTCGAGCTCTCGGCGCTCAGCCTGCTGATCCTGCCGAGCGGCACCTACTTCCTGGCCGACACCTACGTGACGCCGGACCCGAGCGCCGAGGAGATGGCCGAGATGACCCTCTTGGCCGCCACCCACCTGCGCCGTTTCGGCATCGAGCCGAAGGTGGCGCTGCTGTCGCATTCCAACTTCGGCTCCTCGAACGCGGCCTCGGCGCGCAAGATGCGCGAGGCGCTGCGCCTGCTGCACGAGCGCGCGCCGGAGCTGGAGGTGGAAGGCGAGATGCACGGCGACGCGGCGCTCAACGAGGCGACGCGCGCGTACATCTTCCCGAATTCTAAGCTGCGAGGAGCGGCCAACCTGCTGATCATGCCGAACCTGGACGCCGCCAACATCGCCTTCAACCTAGTCAAGGAGCTGGGCGAGGGCCTGCCGGTCGGGCCGATCCTGATCGGCACGGCGGCGCCGGCGCACATTCTGACGCCATCGGTCACCGCCCGCGGGGTGGTGAACATGAGCGCGATCGCGGTGGTCGACGCGCAGAACCGCGACGACGCGGCAGCAGGTTAATCATGGCGCACACGCCGCCCAACGACGAGCCGACGCATGCGCCGCCGCCCGGCGATGCGCCGGCCGAGGAGGACTACGGCCTCGATCCCGAGCTGGTCTACGCCATCGAGGAGGCGCTGGCGGCCTCCGACGTCGCCAAGGTCGAAGAGATCGCACTGCCGCTGCATCCGGCCGACCTGGCGGACGTGATCGAGTACCTGGCCGAAGACCAGCGCTATCTGCTGCTCGACATCCTGATCGGCAAGATGGACCCGGAGGTGCTGAGCTATCTCGATCCCGGCGTGCGCACCGACGTGATCGAGCACATCGGGCCGCGCAACCTGGCCCAGGCGCTGTCGGAGCTCGACAGCGACGACGCGGTCGAGATCTTCGAGGACCTGGAAGAAGAGGACCAGCACCGCATCCTCGCGACCCTGCCGCGCGCCTACCGGCAGCTGCTGGAAGAGAGCCTGACCTATCCGGAGGAATCCGCCGGCCGCCTGATGCAGCGCGAGGTGGTGACGGCGCCCTCGGCCTGGACCGTCGGCGAGACCATCGACCACATGCGCGCCGCCGAGGAGCTGCCCGACGACTTCTACGACATCTTCATCGTCAACCCGAAGCACAAGCCGATCGGCTCGGTGCCCTTGAGCCGCGTGCTGCGCACGCGCCGGCCGGTGCGGCTGACCGAGATCATGGAGACCGACCTCAAGGTCATCCCGCTGACCATGGACCAGGAGGAGGTCGCCTATGCCTTCCGCCAGTACGGCCTGACCTCGGCCCCGGTGGTCGACGAGGCCGGCCGCTTGGTCGGCGTGATCACGGTCGACGACGTGGTGCACGTGATCGACGAGGAGGCAGAAGAGGACATCTTGAAGCTGGGCGGTGTGTCCGAGACCGACCTCTACAGCGCCGCGCTCGACACCACCAAGGCCCGCTTTCCCTGGCTCTTCGTCAACCTCTTGACCGCGATCCTGGCCTCGCTGGTGATCGGCCTCTTCGAGGGCACCATCGAGCGCCTGGTGGCGCTCGCCGTGCTGATGCCGATCGTCGCCTCGATGGGCGGCAACGCCGGGACGCAGACGCTCACCGTGGCGGTGCGCGCCATCGCCATGAAGGACTTGACGGCGGCCAACGCCATGCGCTTCTTCTGGAAGGAGATCATCGTCGGCCTCTCCAACGGCATCCTCTTCGCCGTCATGACCGGCCTGGTCGCCTGGCTCTGGTTCCACGATCCCCGGCTCGGCATCGTCATCGCCGTGGCCATGGTCGCCAACCTGCTGGTCGCCAGTCTGACCGGCACCCTGGTCCCGCTCGGCCTGGAGAAGCTCCGCGTCGACCCGGCGATCGCCTCCAGCGTGTTCCTCACCACCGTGACCGACGTGGTCGGCTTCTTCGCTTTCCTCGGCCTGGCGGCGCTGTTCCTGTTGTGAGAGGCGGCTCCACCTAAGCGTATGATTCGCAGTCGATACCGACTTTACGTTTACGTAAAGGTCATATACGATCTCAACATGGCACGCACCTACAGCATCTCCGAGCTCGCGCGGGAGTTCGCGGTGACGCCGCGGACCATCCGCTTCTACGAGGCCGAGGGCCTGATCGCGCCGCTGCGCGAGGGCCAGCGGCGTATCTATCGGCCGCGCGATCGCATCCGGCTCAAGCTGATCCTGCGCGGCAAGCGGCTCGGCTTCAGCCTCAAGGAGATCGCCGAGATCGTCGACCTCTACGAGGGGCCGCCGGGTGAGTTCGGCCAGCTCGAGACCCTGCTGCCGCGCATCGCCGCCAAGCGGGCCGAGCTCTTGGAGCGGCGCGCCGACATCGACGCGGCGCTCGCCCACCTCGACAGCGTCGCCGCCGGCTGCCGCGCCCAGCTCGCGGCGCTGGGGGCAGGTAGCTCGGGTGATGGTGCCTCGCAGAACCTCAGCGCAGGTGCGGCCAAATGACTCGCGTTGCATTCACCCCCTCCCTAACCCTCCCTCGTCGAGGGGCAGGGGACTGCAGTTGCGCGTCCCACTTCTCCCTCCCCCTGGACGGGAGAGGGCCGGGGAGGGGGTGGGGTCGCCCCGCATTGGGAGACCCCTTATGACTGGCTTCACCGCGGCCGATCCGGATTTCGAGGCCCGCGTGCGGGCCAGCTTCGCGCGCCAGGGGATCATGGCGCTGCTCGGGGCCGCACTGACCCGCGTCGCGCCCGGCGAGGTCGAGATCGTGGTGCCCTTCCGCCCCGACTTGACACAGCAGCACGGCTTCTTCCACGCCGGGGTGACCAGCACCATCGCCGATTCGGCCGGCGGCTACGCCGCCTACAGCCTGTTCCCGGCGGAGGCCTCGGTGCTGACTACCGAGTTCAAGATCAACCTGCTGGCCCCGGCCGACGGCGAGCGTCTGCGCGCCGTCGGCCGCGTCCTCAAGCCGGGCCGCACGCTGACCGTCTGCGACGTCGATGTCTTCGCGCTCAAGGGCGGGCGCGAGAAGGCTTGCGCCAAGCTGCTGCAGACGCTGATCTGCCTCGCCGGCCGCCCGGATCAGCCGGCGGCCGGATAAGGCGAATTGGCACGCCTAGGGTGGCGGCACCCGGTCCGGGTTGGCCTCGTAGATCGCCAGGGCATTGGGCATGACCTGCTGCAGATGGGCGATGCGGTTGCCGGGCTCCGGGTGGGTCGAGAGGAACTCGGGCGGGCGTTGGCCGCCGGCCGCCGCGAAGTTCTGCCAGAGGTTGACCGCCTGACGCGGGTCATAGCCGGCCTTGGCCATGAGGATCAGGCCGATCTCGTCGGCCTCGGATTCCTGCGAGCGCGAGAAGGGCAGCACCACGCCGAGCGTGGCGAGCTGCGCGGCGATCTCGGCGTACTGTGCGCCGCCCGTGGCCGAGAGGCCGGCGAGGCCGGTCTGCAGCAGGATCTGCTGGCTGATGCGCTCGTTGCTGTGCTTGGCGATGGCGTGGGCGACCTCGTGGCCCATGACGGCGGCCAGCTGATGGTCGTTCTTGGCCACCTTGAAGAGCCCGGTGTTGACGCCGACCTTGCCGCCGGGCAGGGCGAAGGCGTTCGGCGTGTCGTCCTCGAAGACGGTGAACTCCCAGGCCAGGTCGGGCTGGCCACTGACGGCGGCGATGCGCTGGCCGATCTCGCGCACGCTGCGGTTCATCTGCGCGTTGTCCGAGACCCTGGTTTCCTGCTTGATGTCGGCATAGGCGGCCGCCCCCATCTCCGCCGCCTGGCTGTCGGGCAGCAAGATGAGCTGCTGGCGTCCGGTGACCGGCGCGGTCTCGCAGGCGGCGAGGACAAGCATGGTGGCGGCAGCGAACAGGGCTGTCAGACGGGGGAGCATGGGGCCGATCTCTTGGAAGTTTCGGGGCTGGGAAGTTTAGCATCATAACGCCGGCGCCGCGCGGCCGTTCCCGCGCCTGGTCGGATGCCGGCCGCCGCGCGATAGCGCTTGCCCTGGCCGTTGTGGGCTCGGCAGAGTGGGCCAACTCAGCCAGGGCCGAGATAGGGTAAGGGAGGCGAGGTGAGGCCATGATTCCCAACCAGTTGCCGTCGCTCAACTTCGACCTGGGCGAGACGGCCGGCATGCTGCGCGACACGGTGATGTCCTTCGCCTCGGAGAAGATCGCGCCGATCGCCGCCGAGATCGATCGCCACGACCACTTTCCGCGCCAGCTCTGGCCCGAGCTGGGCGCGCTCGGCCTGCTCGGCATCACCGTCGAGGAGGACTATGGCGGTTCCGGCATGGGCTATCTCGAGCACTGCGTCGCCATGGAGGAGATCAGCCGCTCCTCGGCCAGCGTCGGCCTCTCGTACGGCGCGCACTCGAACCTCTGCGTCAACCAGCTGCGCCGCAACGGCAGCGAGGAGCAGAAGCGCCGCTACCTGCCCAAGCTGATATCCGGCGAGCACGTCGGCGCGCTCGCCATGAGCGAGCCCGGCGCCGGCTCCGACGTGGTCGGCATGAAGACGCGCGCCGAGAAGCGGGGCGACCGCTACGTCCTGAACGGCAACAAGATGTGGATCACCAACGGCCCGGAGGCTGACCTGCTGGTGGTCTACGCCAAGACCGATCCGGAGGCGGGGCCGCGCGGCATCTCGGCGTTCCTGGTCGAGAAGGGCTTCAAGGGTTTCTCGACGGCGCAGAAGCTCGACAAGCTCGGCATGCGCGGCTCGCCGACCTGCGAGCTGGTGTTCGAGGACTGCGCCGTGCCCGAGGAGAACCGCCTCGGCGCCGAAGGCAAGGGCGTGAACATCCTGATGAGCGGGCTCGACTACGAGCGCGTGGTGCTGGCCGCCGGGCCGCTCGGCATCATGCAGGGCTGCATGGACCTGGTGGTGCCTTACCTGCACGAGCGCAAGCAGTTCGGCCAGCCGATCGGCGCCTTCCAGCTCATGCAGGGCAAGCTGGCCGACATGTACACCACCATGAACGCGACCAAGGCCTACGTCTACGCCGTCGCCAAGGCCTGTGACCGCGGCGAGACCACGCGCAAGGACGCCGCCGGCGCCATCCTCTATGCCGCCGAGAAGGCGACCTGGATGGCGCTCGAGGCGATCCAGGCCATGGGCGGCATGGGCTACATCAACGAGACGGCGACAGGACGGTTGCTGCGCGACGCCAAGCTCTACGAGATCGGCGCCGGCACGAGCGAAATCCGCCGCTGGCTGATCGGACGGGAGCTGTTCGAGGAGACGGCGTAGCTTTGCGTCCGCGCCGCAGAGTCGTGACTTGGCAAGCCGTCGGGCCGATCGTTCCGGTTGTGCTGCTGCTGACCGTCGCGGCCGGCGTCTGGTACTGGCTGGAACGTAGCGCCGATCTTTCTGGCGAGGAGCTGCGCGCGCTGGTCGTCGACAACACCATCGATGGGGTCTGGGGCAAACCGGAGGTGCCGTATCGGCACTACGCCGCCCCGGATGGCGCCGGCCTGACCACGCGCGACGGCGCTGCGGCCGAGGCGGACGTCTGGCGGATCGACGCGGACGGCGCCTACTGCGCAAGGCTCGGTGGTGCGGAACAGGGCTGCTACCGGGCACGCTTGCAGGACGAGGTCTATTTCTGGGTCGATGAAGCGAAGAGCCTCGGCTATCCCTTCCATGTGCTGCCGGGCCGGCAGCTCGACGATGCGGCGCCCAACTGAGCCTCGACACCGGAACGGATTGCCGGCTTGCCCTCGCGGCCCGGCCGGCTCAGCATGAGGCCCGTAAAGAGAGGGGCCCACTCGGGATTAACGGAGGCCCGGGAGAGACAGGGAGCATGAACAGCGATTGCATCTGCGATGGTGCGCAGAGGCGCTTCGGCGAGCGGCCGCCGTAATGGCGCTGCTGATGAAGGAGGCCTGCGAACGCTGCGGGCTCGGGTTAAGCGTCGACGGCGAGGCATACATCTGCAGCTATGAGTGCACCTTCTGCCGAGGCTGCACCCTGGACATGAACGAGCGCTGCCCGAACTGCGGCGGCGAGCTGGTCGCCCGGCCGCGGCGCCAGACGCCGCCGAGCGCGGCCTGACGAGAAGCAAGGGGAAGCAACGTGCCGACAGTGCTAGTTACCGGAGCCAACCGAGGCATCGGCCTGGAGTTCGCCCGTGCCTACGCAGCCGACGGATGGGCCGTGCATGCCTGCTGCCGCCATCCGGACAAGGCGAAGGAGCTGAAGGCCCTTAGGAAGAGCGTCAAGACACATCGCCTCGACGTGACGGACGGCCTGCAGGTGGCGAGTCTGGCGCGCGAGCTGGCCGATACGCCGATCGATCTCCTGATCAACAATGCCGGAATCTATGGGCCACGCGCCGGCTTCGGCGAGACCGACTACGACGACTGGCTGGAGGTCTTGAAGGTCAATTCGCTGGCACCGCTACGCATGGTCGAGCGGTTCGTCGAGCACGTCGCCAACAGCGAGCGCAAGCTGATCGCCAACATCTCCAGCCGCATGGGCTCGATCACTGAGAGCAGTTCCGGCGGAAACTACATTTATCGCAGCTCCAAGGCAGCGCTCAACATGGTAACCAAGACCTTGTCGGTCGATCTCGCAGAGCGCGGCATCACCGTGGTCAGCTTCCACCCCGGCTGGGTGCAGACCGACATGGGCGGCGAGAACGCGACCATCACGCCGACGGACAGCGTGAAGGGCATGCGCGGCGTGATTGCGGGACTGACGCAGCAGGACAGCGGCAGCTTCCTCAATTTCGACGGCAGCCCGGTTGCCTGGTAGCATCGCCTGGCAGAAGGAGACGCGATGAGCCGGTTCCAACTCGCACAGGTCAACGTGGCGCGCGCCAGGGCGCTGCTCGACGATTCGCTTCTGGCCGACTTCGTCGCCAACCTGGATCGCATCAATGCGCTGGCCGAGGCGGCGTCCGGATTTGTCTGGCGGCTGAAGGACGAGAGCGGTAACGCCACCGGCATCGCGGTCAGCGACGATCCGCGCGTCATCGTCAACCTGTCGGTCTGGCGTTCGGCAGAAGAGCTCTTCGATTTCGTCTACAAGACCGGCCACAACAGGATCATGGCGCAGCGCCGCGAGTGGTTCGAGCGCTGGGACGGCCCGCACATGGCGCTCTGGTGGGTGCCGGCCGGCCACCTCCCCAGCGTGGCCGAGGCGCTCGAGCGCCTGGCGCGCCTGGCGGAGCGTGGCCCGACGATCGAGACTTTCACCTTCAAGACGCGCTTTCCCGCTCCGGACAGCGCGCTGGCCGCCGAGACGATTGCGGCGGACTAGAATGTTACTGGACCGACTACTGTTGCACCCCCTCCCCAGCCCTCTCCCGTCAAGGGGGAGGGAGCCAGAGCGAGGCTTCCTTATAGCTCCGCCCCCCTTGATGGGGGGAGGCCGGGAGGGGGGTGAATGCGCACGTCGTTGCAATTCGGAATGATTTCATGCAGCTCAACGAAGAGCAGATCCTGATCCGCGACACGGCGCGCAGCTTCGCGCGCGAAGTGCTGGTGCCGCAGGCGGCCGAGTGGGACCGCGAGGCGCGTTTCCCCAAGGACGCGCTCGCCGAGATGGGCAAGCTCGGCTTCCTCGGCATGCTGGTTCCGCCGGAGCTCGACGGCGCCGGCGCCGACCACGTCGCCTATGCGCTGGCCATGATCGAGGTGGCGGCCGGCGATGGTTCCTGCTCGACCATCATGTCGGTGCACAACTCGGTTGGCTGCATGCCGATCCTGAAGTACGGCTCCAAGGAGCAGCAGGAGCGTTTCCTGAAGCCGATGGCGCGCGGCGAGCTGCTGGGCGCCTTCTGCCTAACCGAACCGGCGGCCGGCTCGGATGCCGCGGCGCTGAAGACGCGGGCCGAGCGCGACGGCAACCACTACGTCCTGAACGGCGTCAAGCAGTTCATCACCTCGGGCGCCAACGGCGACGTGGCCATCGTCTTCGCGGTGACCGACCCGGACAAGGGCAAGAAGGGCATCTCCGCCTTTATCGTGCCGACCGACAGCGCCGGCTACAAGGTGGCGAGCCATGAGAAGAAGCTCGGCCAGCGCGCCTCCGATACCTGCCAGATCGTGTTCGAGGACTGCCGCCTGACGCCCGACCTGCTGCTGGGCGAAGAGGGAGAGGGCTACAAGATTGCGCTCTCGAACCTCGAGGGCGGGCGCATCGGCATTGCCGCGCAGTCGGTCGGCATGGCACGCGCTGCCTATGAAGCCGCGCTCGACTATGCGAAAGAGCGCGAATCCTTCGGCAAGGCGATCATCGAGCACCAGGCGGTCGGCTTTCGCCTGGCCGACATGGCGACCAGGCTGCAGGCGGCCGAGCTGATGGTGCTGCACGCGGCGGAGCTGCGCGACGCCGGCAAGGCCTGCCTGAAAGAGGCCTCGATGGCCAAGCTCTTCGCCTCCGAGATGGCCGAGGCGGTGGCCTCGGCGGCGATCCAGATCCACGGCGGCTACGGCTATCTCAACGACTTCCCGGTCGAGCGCATCTATCGCGACGTGCGCGTCTGCCAGATCTACGAAGGCACCTCCGACATCCAGCGCATGATCATCGCCCGGCAGATCGCTGCGGAAGGGTAAGGCTGAACGGTGGCCGGCGGCTCCATCAAGGGCGTGCTGCTCGACATCGGCGGCGTGGTCTATGTCGGCTCCGAGGCTTTGTCCGGCGCGGTCGAGGCGGTGCGGCGCCTGCAGCGGGCGGGACTGGCGCTGCGTTACCTCACCAACACGACGCGCACGCCGCGCCGGGGCGTGCTGGCGAAGCTGCGCGGCTTCGGGCTCGGGGCCGGCGAGGACGAGCTATTCATGCCGGCGGTCGCGGCGCGACACTATCTGGAGACGCAGGGACTCAGCCCGCATCTGCTGATTCATCCGGCGCTGGAGGAGGACTTCGCGGGGCTGACTGCCGGACAGGATGAGGCCGTCGTCGTGGGCGACGCGGCCGAGGGCTTCACTTACGAGGCGCTCAATAGCTGCTTTCGCAAGCTGGAGGCGGGCGCCGCCTTCCTGGCGCTGGCCAAGAACCGCAGCTTCCAGGACGCCGACGGCGCACTCAGTCTCGATGTTGGCGCCTTCGCCGCCGCGCTGGAGTACGCCAGCGGCAGGGAGGCGCTGGTGCTCGGCAAGCCCTCGCCGGACTTCTTCCTGGCCGCGGTCGAGAGCCTCGGCTGTGCGCCGGACGAGGCGGTGATGATCGGTGACGACGTCGAGGCCGACGTGGGCGGCGCCATGGCGGCCGGCCTCTTGGGCGTGCTGGTCAAGACCGGCAAGTATCGCGACGGCGACGAGCGGCGGATCGATCCGCCGCCCAGCGCCCTGGCCGACGACCTGTCCGCCGCGATCGATTGGATCCTGGCGCGGCGGGGCTAGAGCAAAATCCGTTCACTCGTGATCACCGTGCAGGCCCTCATGCTTCGATAGGCTCAGTCCATATGTCCGTGAGGAAGGGTGAGGAGAGCTACGCCGATTCAATCCGAACGGAATACGCTCTAATGCCGGCGATCCGGCTCAGCCGTGGCTCTGCTGTGCGTGGCGCCGGGCCAGGAGGTGGCCGGCCAGCTCGGCGGCGTTGATCTGCCAGCGTCGCGCGCCCGGCTCGAAGCGCGAGACGTCGAGCATGCGGCCGATCAGCCCCTCCAGATAGGCGTTCTCCTGGATCACCGTGTCGAGGAACTGGTTGCGCTTGTCGAGCGGCAGGTCGGGATTGTCGCGCAGAATCTCCGAGGAGGCGCGAATCGAGGTGAGCGGCGTCTTCAGGCGGTCGGTGACCAGGCCGATGAAGTCGTCGCCGGTGGATGCGGCAGCCGGGTCGGTCCCCAACTCGGCCAAGCGCTCGGTCACCTGACCGGCCGGATTGGCGCCGACCAGCCAGTCGCGCAAGCTGGCCAGGGCGCGGCCGATTGCGATGCCGACCAGCAGCGAGCGCAGATGACGTCCGCGCCGGATATAGTACTCGATGCTCTCGGGCGAGTTGCCGAGATCAAGGCCGGGGCCAGTCTGGACCGCGATGCGTTCGAGGCGTTCCAGGTCTTCGTCGTCGTAGGGCCACATGGATGTCCTCCATCGTTCTCTGACAGAGGGCGTTCCCATCCCGATAGTACTGTTGTTGGCGTTGTTTGCTGCAGTGCACACAATGCATATTATGGGCCAATAAAGTGTTTTCAAGCATTATAACGCACTGCACAAATCGTTGGCAGGGCCGGCCCAGCGGGGCGGCGGGCTGGTTCCGGGGCGGCCGACTACCTATGATGCGGCCGCGGTGCGGGCCGCACGTCATGGCCTGCATTCCCCAGCGCAAACACGAACATCTCGGGAACAACTTCTGATGGCAGACCCGATCGAGTTCTACTTCGATTTCTCCAGTCCCTACGGCTATCTGGCGGCGCAGCGTATCGACGCGCTGGCCGAATCGCATGGCCGCGCGGTCGCCTGGAAGCCCTTCCTGCTGGGCGCCGTGTTCAAGACCACCGGCATGCGGCCGCTGCTCGAGATTCCCTTGAAGGGCGACTACCTGCAGATCGACCTGCCGCGCTGCGCCCGCCGCCTGGGCATTCCCTTCACCCTGCCGAAGCCCTTTCCCTTCATGTCGGTCGCCGCCTGTCGCGCCTTCTACTGGCTGGCGGATCGCGACGCCGCCAAGTCCAGGGAGCTGGCCAAGGCGCTCTACGCCGCCTCGTTCGGCGAGGGTCGCGACATCAGCGGCGCCGAGGCGGTGATCGAGATCGCGGAAGGGATCGGCACCGAGCGTGAGTCGCTGGCGGCGGCGCTGCAGGACCCGGCGGTCAAGGAGCGGCTGCGCAGCGAGGTCGAGGCCGCCATCGCCAAGGGCGTGTTCGGCTCGCCCTATGTCACCGTCGACGGCGAGCCCTTCTGGGGCCACGACCGTCTGGACGAGGTGGCGCTGTGGCTGGAGCGGGGCGGCTGGTAGGGCGGAGTCGCCGTCGCGCGGGGCCCCTCAGTTGCAGAAGGCCGAGCAGTAGGTATAGGGCGTGACGCCGCCGCCGCAGTTGGCAAAGCAGCCGACGAAGTCGGGCTCGCAGCTATCCGTGTAGCGCTTGCTGCTGTAGCCGCAGCGGTAGGAGGTGTCGAAGCTGCTCAATGTTCTCTCGACCTTCTTGCCCTGCTTGATGCGCTCGACCCGGTAGTCGGCGTAGCGCCGCTCGGCATCGGCCTTCTCCCTGGCCAGGCAGACCTCGTGCTCGCTGCGCCCGGCCTGCTCGCAGAGCAGCTTGCTGTTCTGGCACTGGCTGACGCAGTAGCGGCCCTCGGCGCTGACCGGCGGCGTCAGGTTGTAGCCGGTCTTGTAGACCGGCTGGCAGCTCGCCAGCAGCAGGGCCGACAGCAGTAGCGCCGTCAGCCGGGCCTTTGACGGAAGTTTCGCCATCATGGTCCCCCAAAACCCCCTGAGTTCGAAAGTTTGTTCTTTATACGTTCTGCAGGCGGCGACCATCCCCGCGCGTGCCGGCGCGCGCTCCGGCCGCGCCACGCCGCGCCTACAACCCTGCGCTGTTGCCTAGGCTAGGCTACACGCGGACGGGCAATCAGCCAACAGCATCAATATGTTGGAATGCAAACGGTAGGCCGTGCGGCGAGCGCTACGCGCCGCCCAGGATCTTCAGATAGAGACCCTTGTCGATATTGCCGCCGGTCAGCATGAGGCCGACGCGCTTGCCGGCCATCCTGTCCTTCTCCTGCAGGAGCGCCGCCAGCGCTGCGGCGCCGGCGCCTTCGGCGACGTTGTGAGTATCGGTGAAATAGGCGCGCATGGCGGCCATGATCTCCTCTTCCGAGACCGTGACGATGCGCTCGGCGCCCTTGCGGATCAGCGCCAGGGCGTCGGCGTCGGGCACCCGGCAGGCCAGGCCGTCGGCCAGGGTATCGGCCGAGTTGGTCGAGACCGGCTCGCCCTTGGCGAAGGAGAGGGCATAGGCCGTCGCGTTCTCGGCCACCACGCCGATGATCCTGGTCTTGAGCCCGAGGGCGTCGCGCGCGGCGATGGCGGCGCAGATGCCCGAGCCCATGCCGATCGGCACATAGACCGTGTCGAGGTCGGGCCGGGCGCGGAACAGCTCCAGGGGATAGGAGGCCACGCCCAGCACCAGCAGCGGATGGAACGGGCCCAGGAAGTGCAGGCCCTGCTGCTCGGCAAGCACGGCCGCCTGTTCGCGCGCCGCCTGGAAGTCGTGGCCGTGCTCGACCAGCTCGACGCCGAGCGCGCGCATGGCGGCGTTCTTCTCGACCGAGTTGCCGTGCGGCACCAGGATCACGGCGCGCAGGCCGAGCGCGCGGGCGGCGAAGCCGATCGACTGGCCGTGGTTGCCGCGCGTCGCGGTGATGACGCCGGCGACGTCGGGCTCGCGCTCTTTGAGGTCGCGCATGTAGACGAGGCCGCCGCACAGCTTGAAGGCGCCGATCGGGGTGTGGTTCTCGTGCTTGACCCAGACCTCGGTGCCGGCGCGCTGGCAGATCAGCGGCCAGCAGTGCTGCGGCGTCGGCTGCACGTAGCCGTGGACGAAATCGGCGGTGGCCTCGATGGCTGACAGGCTGTGCACGGATCTGGTTCCCGGTCGCGCGGCTCTCAGGAGGTGAGGGGCGACCTTATGGGCCGGCGGCGCGGGGCGGCAAGGCATACATTGTCAGGCTGCAATGCCGCAGCATGGCGGTACCTTCGCCTGTCAGTGCGCCTAGAGCATGATCCGATCCGATTGAATCGGATCATGCTCTATAACTTCTTGATTGGTCGCATTTTCGGACGGCGAACCGGCTTCCACTTCGCCTGAAAATGCTCTAGGCGTGGTCTTCCACCATGCAGAGCGAATGGTCGCCCAGCACCTCGATCACCCGGCAGTCGGCGACCTGCCCGCCCCGGCACTGGGCGATCATGCGTTCGAGCTCGCCCTTGAGCGAGGTCAGGCGAGCGATGCGCTGCTCGACCTCGGCGAGCTGGGCGTGGGCGATTGAATCGGCCGCCGCGCAGGGCTGGCTCGGGTCGTCGGCCAGGCTCAGCAGATCGCGGATTGCCTCGAGCGGAAAGCCGAGCTGGCGCGCGTGGCGGATGAAGGCCAGGCGCTTGATGTCGGCCTCGTCGTAGAGGCGCTGATTGCCCTCTGAGCGCGGCGCGGCGTGCAGCAGGCCGATCTGCTCGTAGTAGCGGATGGTCTGCACCTTGCAGCCGGCGGCTTTCGCCACGCGGCCGATGGTCAAGGGCCGGGTCATGGCAGTTTCTCCTTGATCCTACAGTTACTGTAGACATTAGGTTCTATGGGCGTAAGTCAAGAGCCGGCCGCGAGGGAATCCTTGAGCGCCCACTGCTGCCACCAGGAGCCGACGTTCGACGGGCTGTCGGCCGGGTACAAGCGCGCCCTCTGGGCCGTCATCGCCATCAACGGCGCCATGTTCGTGACCGAGATGGCGGCCGGCGCCCTGGCCGGCTCGCAGGCCCTGCAGGCCGACGCGCTCGACTTCCTGGGCGATACCCTGACCTATGGCCTGACCCTGCTGGTGCTCGGCCAGCCGCTGCGGGTGCGCGCCGGCGCCGCGCTGGTGAAGGGGCTCACCCTCGGGCTCATGGGTCTCTGGGTGTTCGGCAGCACCGTCTACCAGACGCTGGTGCTCGGCCTGCCCAAGGCCGAGGTCATGGGCGCGGTCGGCCTGCTGGCGCTCGCCGCCAACCTGGCCAGCGTGCTGCTGCTGCTGCGCTACCGCAACGGCGACGCCAACGTCCGCTCGGTCTGGCTCTGCAGCCGCAACGACGCCATCGGCAACCTGGCCGTCCTGCTCGCGGCCGGCGGCGTATGGCTGGCCGGTAACGCCTGGCCGGACCTGGTCGTCGCAGCCCTCATGGCCGGCCTCTTCCTCTGGTCCGCCCTGCAAATCACTCGCCAGGCGCTGCGAGAGTGGCGCCACCTTCCCACCGTGGCGGCGCCGGCGGAGTGACCGCCGAAGGTCCTGATTTCCCTTGCCGCCCGTGGCCTGCCCGGCAATCCTGACGGCCACACTCGGGGGATTCGCATTAAGGGTGAGTCGGGGCATGACCGTCCTCAAGAGCGCGATCTCGACCCGCGCACCGGAGTTCCAGGAGAACAAGGCCGGCATGGAAGCCCTGGTCGCCGAGCTGCGCGCCATGGTCTCCCGGGTCAAGGAGGGCGGCGGCGCGGCGGCGCGCGACAAGCATCTGGCCCGCGGCAAGATGCTGCCCCGTGAACGCGTGCGCAGCCTGCTCGACGTCGGCTCGCCCTTTCTCGAGCTGTCGCAGCTCGCCGCCTGGGACATGTACGGCGGCGAGGTGCCGGCGGCCGGCATCATCACCGGCATTGGCCGCATCTCCGGCCGCGAGTGCCTGGTGGTCTGCAATGACGCCACGGTGAAGGGCGGCACCTATTATCCGGTCACCGTGAAGAAACATCTGCGGGCGCAGGAGGTCGCGCTGGAGAACAACCTGCCCTGCGTCTATCTGGTGGACTCGGGTGGCGCCAACCTGCCGAACCAGGACGAGGTCTTCCCCGATCGCGATCACTTCGGGCGTATCTTCTACAATCAGGCGAACCTGTCGGCGCGCGGCATCCCGCAGATCGCCGTGGTCATGGGCTCCTGCACGGCCGGCGGCGCCTACGTGCCGGCCATGTCGGACGAGTCGATCATCGTGCGCAACCAGGGCACCATCTTCCTCGGCGGCCCGCCGCTGGTTAAGGCGGCGACCGGCGAAGAGGTGAGCGCCGAGGACCTGGGCGGCGCCGAGGTGCATTCGCGCGTCTCCGGCGTGACCGACCACATCGCCTCCGACGACGCCCACGCGCTGGCCATAGCGCGGCGCATCGTCGCCAATCTGAACCGGGTCAAGCGCCACGCGCTGGAGCTCGCCGAGCCGCGCGAGCCGCTCTTCGACCCGGCCGAGATCTACGGCATCGTCTCGAGCGACCTGCGCAAGCCCTACGACGCGCGCGAGGTGATCGCCCGCCTGGTCGACGGCAGCGAGTTCGACGAGTTCAAGGCGCTCTACGGCGCCACTCTGGTCTGCGGCTTCGCGCGCCTCATGGGCTATCCGGTCGGCATCGTCGCCAACAACGGCATCCTCTTTTCCGAGTCGGCGCTCAAGGGCGCGCACTTCATCGAGCTCTGCAGCCAGCGTGGCATCCCCCTGGTCTTCCTGCAGAACATCACCGGCTTCATGGTCGGCCGCAAGTACGAGGCCGGCGGCATCGCCAAGGACGGCGCCAAGATGGTGACCGCCGTGGCCTGCGCCCGGGTGCCCAAGTTCACCGTGATCCTGGGCGGCAGCTTCGGCGCCGGCAACTACGGCATGTGCGGCCGCGCCTACAGCCCGCGCTTCCTCTGGATGTGGCCCAACGCGCGCATCTCGGTGATGGGCGGCGAGCAGGCGGCCAACGTGCTGGCCACGGTGCGGCGCGACGCGCTGGCCGCCAAGGGCCAGGACTGGCCGGCCGAGGCGGAGGCGGCCTTCAAGGCGCCGATCCTGGAGCAGTACGAGCGCCAGGGTCATCCGACCTATGCGACGGCGCGCCTGTGGGACGACGACGTGATCGACCCGCTCGACACCCGCATGACGCTGGCGCTCGGCATCTCCGCCGCGCTCAACGCGCCGGTCGAACCGACCAGGTTCGGCGTGTTCCGGATGTAGGTGCGGTGTTTCTGTGAATGCGACGCTTCTGTGATTTGATCATGCGCAGCGTACTTTTTGTGTGGCCCCCCTCCCTAACCCTCCCCCTCGAGGGGGGAGGGGACTGTGGCGGCGCTCTGCATCGGCACACAGTGCGCATTGCGAGACGACCCGCTACATGCCGGCGCGGCGTTGTTCTCCCTCCCCCCTTGAGGGGGAGGGCCGGGGAGGGGGGCAAAGCACGAGTCGCTTCCGAAAGCGTCCGCTCATGAGCGAGTCGCTCTTTCTGTGCGAGGTCGATGGGCGCGGCGTGGCGCGGGTCACGCTCAACCGGCCGGAGGTGCACAACGCCTTCAACGACGAGCTGATCGCGCGCCTGACCGTGGCCTTGGCCGAGCTGGAGAAGGACGAGGCGGTGCGGGTCGTTGTGTTGGCCGCGACGGGCAAGAGCTTCTCGGCCGGCGCTGACCTCAAGTGGATGCAGCGCATGGCCGGTTACTCCGAGGAGGAGAACCGCGACGACGCGCAGCGCCTGGCTGCCCTGATAAACCGGCTCGACCGCCTGGCCAAGCCGACGCTCGCTTTGGTGCAGGGGCCGGCCTTCGGCGGCGGCGTCGGGCTGGTCGCCTGCTGCGACATCGCACTGGCGGCCGAGGGCGCCAGCTTCTGCCTCTCCGAGGTCAAGCTCGGTTTGATCCCCGCCGTCATCAGTCCTTACGTCATCGCCGCCATGGGCGAGCGCGCGGCGCGGCGCTATTTCCTCACCGCCGAGTCCTTTCCGGCCGAGCGGGCGGCGCAGCTCGGACTGGTGCACGCGGTGGTGCCGGCGGGCGAGCTGGAGGCGGCCGGCGAAGCGGTGATCGCAGCCCTGCTGGCGGGCGGGCCGCAGGCGCAGGCGGCGGCCAAGGAGCTGATCTTCGCCGTGGCCCATCGGCCGGTGGACGGCGCGGTGATCGACGACACGGCGGCGCGCATCGCCCGGCAGCGCGCCAGCGCCGAGGGGCGGGAAGGCATGAGCGCGTTCCTGGGAAAGCGCAGGCCGGCCTGGCGGGCTGATTGACCGCAGGGCGCGCTGGTTGCTTGACGATCTCGGCTCTGGCCGCGAGTCTGGTGAGGCAACCCGGTCCGCCGAAACGGTGACTGATTCTGCGGTCTGATCCGGGCGCGTGGAGCCGCAACCGTGACCGATCCGCTCTTCCAGGAATTCGCTTGGCTGTTGCTTGGCGCATCGGCGATCGGCGTGCTGGGATCGCTGCTGAGACAGCCGGTCATCGTCAGCTTCATCGCCATCGGTATCCTGGCCTCGACCTTCGGCGATTCGAGCACCGAGATGCGGCTTCAGACGGGCTTTCTGGCCGAGCTCGGGGTGGCTCTGCTGCTCTTCCTCGTAGGCCTGAAGCTGGACGTCCGCCTTATCCGCACGCTCGGTCCGGTGGCGCTGGCGACCGGCCTGGGCCAGGTCGGCTTCACGGCGGGCCTGGGCTTCCTGATCTGCCTCGCGCTGGGCATGGACGCGATCACCAGCCTCTACGTTTCGGTCGCGCTCACCTTCAGCTCGACGATCATCATCGTGAAGCTGCTGAGCGACAAGCGCGAGCTGGAGACCCTGCATGGGCGGATCGCGCTGGGATTCCTCATCGTCCAGGACCTGGTGGTCGTGGTCGCCATGGTGGTGCTCTCGGTCTTCGGCGTGGGTGTGAGCGAGGAAGATCCATTCTTGGAGCTGCTGCAGCTGGCCGGCGCCCTGCTCGGCACCGTTGTCGGTCTCGTCCTCTTCGTCAGGTATTGTGCGGATCGGATCATGGCGTTGGTTGCCCGTACGCCGGAGCTGCTGGTCATCTTTGCCATTGGATGGGCCGCCGCCGCGGCCGCCTTGGGCGAGGTGGCGGGATTCGGCAAGGAGCTGGGGGGTCTGGTGGCCGGGATCTCGCTCGGCTCGACGATCTATCGCGAAACGCTCTCCTCGCGTCTTGCGAGCGTGCGCGACTTTCTTCTGCTGTTCTTCTTCGTCACCCTCGGGACACACTTGGAGTTCGAGGGGCTGGGGCACCAGGTGCCTGCAGCGATCGTGCTGTCGATCTTTGTGCTGATCGACAACCCGCTGATCGTCATCTTGATCATGGTCTGGATGGGCTACCGTGGGCGGACCGGATTCCTGGCCGGTCTCACGGTGGCGCAGATCAGCGAGTTCTCGCTGATTTTCATGGCGCTCGGTTTCGGGTTGGGCCATGTCGATGCGGCGCCGGTCGGGCTGGTCACGCTCGTGGGGCTCGTAACCATCGCCGTCTCGGTCTACATGATCACCTACTCCCATCACCTCTATCAGTTGATGCGGCGGCCGCTGTCGTTGCTGGATCGCCACCCCTGGCGGGAAGCGAAGGATGAAGGCGGAAAGGACGACGTTGACGTCGTCCTCTTTGGCCTCGGGCGCTTCGGCTCCCGTCTCTACGATCACCTGGAGGACGCCGGCTATCGCATACTCGCACTCGACATCGACCCGCACTGCGTCCGCCAGCATCGTGCGGCTGGCCGCCGGGCCATGTTCGGCGACGCGACCGACGAGGAGCTCTGGACCGAACTGCCCCTGGGACGGGCACGCTGGGTGGTATTGGCGGCGCCTTTCCTGTCCGGTGGCATTACGGCGTCCGATGGTGCTCGCGGCCTGATCTCGGCGGCCCGGGCAAATCGTTTCCAGGGCCGCGTGGCGCTGACTGCGCGCGGCGAAGAGGAGGGCAAGGTGCTGGAGCGCAGTGGGGCCGACGTCGTGCTTCATCCCTTCGACGAGGCCGCCGCGGCGGCGGTGACGCGGCTGGTCGAGCTTGACGAAGCGCACGATCGGGAGCTGTCGGGCGATGCGGCCGAAGCGGACGCGACCGTGTCGTGACGGCAACCAAATTGTCCTGGAGAGCATTGTCAACGCGCGGAGCGAGCGGGAGGGTTGAGGGGCAGATTGAAGACAGTCACAACTGCTTGTGTTTCACCGGATTGCGTAGTACGTTTCTGCCGTGATCAGGTCATGGCGGAATGCCGCGAGTCGCAAGGTTTGGGACGGTGAGCGGCCGAACAGATTTCGCGGATTGGATCTCGAAGCATGCAGCGACCTGTTGCTGGCCTTGAACGTTGCTAAGAAGCTGCAGGATCTGAGTCCGCTCAAGAGCGTGGGGCTTCATAGGCTGAGGGGCGACCGCAAAGGGCAGTGGGCCATGAGCGTGAACGGGCCCTGGCGCGTCTGCTTCGAGTTCCGCAATGGCGATGCCTACAACGTCGAGATCGTCGACTACCACAAGGGGTGAGTGACATGCCTCCCATCGCACATCCTGGCCGTCTGCTTAGGCGCGAACTCGCTGCGCGGCGGCTTAGCGCCAATCGACTGGCACTCGACCTCGGCGTGCCGTCGGGCCGCATCACGGACATCCTGAACGGCCGACGCTCGATCACCGCCGACACCGCCCTGCGCCTCGGCCGCTATTTCGGCAACAATCCGCAGTTCTGGCTCGACCTGCAGAGCCAGTATGACATCGCCGTGGTCGAGCGCGAGCGTGGCGCTGAGATTGCCAGGAGAGTGCGCCCCGCCGACGCGGCCTGAGCGGCGGCCAGATCAGCGAGACCTTCGCGCCCGCAAGGGATCGCGCCCGGCCATCGCCCGCGTTCGCCGCCAAGCACACTCCCCCCTTGACCCGGCGCCCCGCCCGCGCCCTTCTAGTCGGCCATGTTCGCAAGCCTCCTGATCGCCAACCGGGGCGAGATCGCCTGCCGCGTGATTCGCACGGCGCGGCGCCTGGGCCTGCGCACGGTCGCGGTCTACTCGGCGGCCGACGCGGGCGCGCGCCACGTGGCGCTGGCCGACGAGGCCCGCCTGATCGGCCCGCCGCCGTCGGGCGAGAGCTATCTGCGCGGCGAGACGATCATCGCGGCGGCGCGCGAGAGCGGCGCCGAGGCGATCCATCCGGGCTACGGCTTCCTGGCCGAGAACGCCGACTTCGCCGAGGCCGTGGCCGCGGCCGGCCTGGTCTTCGTTGGCCCACCGGCGGCGGCGATCCGCGCCATGGGCTCCAAGAGCGAGGCCAAGGCGATCATGGCGCGCGCCAACGTGCCCCTGGTGCCGGGCTATCACGGCGCCGAGCAGGACGAGGCGCTGCTGGCCGAGCAAGCGCGCCGGATCGGCTATCCGGTACTGATCAAGGCCTCGGCCGGCGGCGGCGGCAAGGGCATGCGCGTGGTCGAGCGGGCGGCCGACTTCGCCGAGGCGCTGGCTTCGGCGCGGCGCGAGGCCAGGGGCGCCTTCGGCGACGACCGGATGCTGATCGAGCGCTACCTGACCCGGCCGCGCCACATCGAGCTGCAGGTCTTCGCCGACGACCACGGCAACGTGCTGCACCTCTTCGAGCGCGACTGCTCGCTGCAGCGGCGCCACCAGAAAGTGATTGAGGAGGCGCCGGCCCCTGGCCTCGACCCCGCGCGGCGCGGCGAGATGGGTGCGGCCGCGGTCGCCGCGGCCAGGGCGATCGGCTATCGCGGCGCCGGCACGGTGGAGTTCATCGTCGAGGACGGCGACTTCTACTTCATGGAGATGAACACCCGCCTGCAGGTCGAGCATCCCGTGACCGAGATGATCACCGGCCAGGACCTGGTGGAGTGGCAGTTGCGCGTCGCCGCCGGCGAGCCCCTGCCCTGCGGCCAGGATGATCTGGCCATCAAGGGCCATGCCTTCGAGGCGCGGCTCTACGCCGAGGACCCGGCGCGCGACTTCCTGCCGGCGACCGGCGCGCTGGCGCATCTGCGTTTCCCAGAGGAGACGCCGCACCTGCGGGTCGAGACCGGCGTGCGCGCCGGCGACAGCGTTTCGCCCTACTACGATCCCATGATCGCCAAGCTGGTTGTCTGGGACCGCGACCGGGCCGCGGCGCTGGCCCGCCTGCGCGCTGCGCTGGCGGCAACCCAGGTGGTCGGGGTCACCACCAACCTGGAATTTCTCGCGGCGTTGGCGGGCCATCCGGAGTTTGCCGCGGGTGCGGTTGACACCGGCTTCATCGTGCGCCACCGCGAAGACCTGCTGCCCGAGGCGGCGCCGGCCTCCGACGAGGTGCTGGCGCTGGCGGCATTGGCCGAGATCCTGCACCGCAAGGCCGAGGCCGAGCGCCAGGCGGCCGGCTCCGGCGATCCCTATTCGCCCTGGCATCTGGTGACCGGCTGGCGGCTCAACAGCGGCACGCACAGTCTGCTGCGCTTCCGCGATGGCGAGCGCGACTGCGCGGTGGCGCTGCATTTCGAGCCCGGCGGCTATCGCCTCGAGCTGCCCGGCGGCACGCTGCTGGCGCGGGGCGAGATCGACCAGGTGGGCGACCTGCAGGCCGAGCTCGGCGGACGGCGGGTCGGCGCCACGGTGATCCGCCGCGGCCGCGAGCTGAGCGTGCTGGCCGCAGGCTGCTGTCACCAACTGCGCCTGCACGATGCGCTGGAGTCCGCTGCCGGTGAAGAGACTGGCGTGGGGCGCTTGACGGCCCCGATGCCGGGCAAGGTGGTGCAGGTGCTGACTGCGCCCGGTCGCAACGTCGCCCGCGGCGAGCGCCTGATGATCCTGGAAGCGATGAAGATGGAGCACGCCATCAGCGCGCCGGCCGACGGTACGGTGGCGGCCGTGCACTACGACGTCGGCGACCTGGTCGAGGAAGGCAGCGAGCTGATCACCTTCGATGGCAGCGCGGGCGAGGCGACCGCGGGCGGCGCGGAGGCTGCGCAATGAGCCAGCCGGCGCGCGTCACGCTGGTCGAGGTCGGGCCGCGCGACGGCCTGCAGAACGAAGCGACGACCGTGCCGACGGCGGTCAAGATCGAGCTGATCGAGCGGCTCGCCGCCTGCGCCGCCTCGAAGCCCTTCATGTTGGGCACCAGCACCGGATAGCGCACGCCCGGCCGGCGCTTGAGGCCGGCCAGCACGGCGGCGCTGTCGGCCATCTGCGGCACCCACTTGGGCGAGACGAAGGCGCCGGCCTCGACCACCGGCAGGCCGCAGGCGGCGAGC
>JBHJOF010000014.1:0-19265 GCA_050330055.1 Kiloniellales bacterium | reverse complement strand
CGCCGCCGCGGCTGCGACCAGCGCCGCGTTGTCGGGCGCGACGCGGCCGTCGGGCAGCAGCAGGTTGTTCTCGAAGCCGACCCTGACGTGACCGTCCAGGCAGGCGGCGGCCAGCGCGCAGGTCGCCTCTCGGGCGCCGAAGGCGCAGACCGCCCAGCGGTGGTTCTGCCGATTGGCGGCGATGAAGGGCAGCAGGTCCTGCGGGTCGGAGACCTGTCCTGCCGTGTAGCGGCCCAGCACGAACAGCAGGAAGTGCCGTCCGGACGGCACCACGCCGCGCGCCACCAGGTCGTCGAAGCGCGCCACCTCCTCGGCGGAGTAGAGAATGAACTGCGGCAGGATCCCCTCGTAACGCAGCCAGGCGAAGAAGTCGGCGGCATCGGGCTCCGCCGCCGCGTCCGGCACCAGCTCGCGGATCGCCAGGCTGACCGCCTCCGGGCGCAGCGCGCGCACCATCGCCATCTGCTCGGCCGCGCTGTACAAGCCGACCGCCTCGCTGGTCGCCTGGATCACGATGCCGTCGCCGACCGCGTGGCGGATCGCGTTGATGGCGTTGCGGTAGGCGACGACGTCGAGCGTATGGCCGCCCTCGGTGTCGCGCACGTGCAGGTGGATCATGGCCGCGCCCGCCGCCCGGCAGTCGGCCGCCGTGCGTGCCAGCTCGTCCGGCGCGATCGGCAGCGCCGGATGGTCGGCCTGCGTCTTGCGCGCACCGTTCGGCGCGACCGTGACGATCAGGGGCTCCGGCGCGCTGCTGCTCACGCCCGGCACCCGGACTCGATGGAGCGTTGTTGCCTCTGTCGATGCGGCGATTCGTGCAAGGCAGAGGCTCGCTTTGCTGCTGTGCCCTTTAGGCGCTGCGCGCCAGCCCCCCTACCGGCGCTAGGCGCCGGCCTCCCCCTCAAGGGTGGAGGCGAACTCGGTGCCGCCGCGCATTTCTTCCCTCCCCCCTCGAGGGGGAGGGTCAGGGAGGGGGGCATCAACAAAACGGACAACACTAAGCCGCGGCTTTCGCTTCGCCGATGGCGCCGTCCACCGCGGTTGCGAGCTTGTCGACGATCTCGGCCACCTGCGCCTCGTCGATGATGAAGGGCGGCGCCAGCAAGACGTGGTCGCCGGCCTTGCCGTCGGCCGTGCCGCCGCCGGGATAGCAGATCAGGCCCTCGGCCATGGCCCGCTGCTTGATGCGGCCGTTCAGCTTTGTCGCGGGCGCGAAGGGCTCCTTGCTGGCGCGGTCGCGCACCAGCTCGAGGCCGATGAAGAGGCCGCGGCCGCGGATGTCGCCGACGTGGTGGTGGTTGCCGAAGCGCTCCTCGAGCCGCGCGCGCAGCGCAGCGCCCTGGCGCTTGACGTTGTCGAGCAGGCCGTCGCGCTCGATGGTCTCCTGCACCGCCAGCGCCCCGGCGCAGGCCGTCGGATGGCCGATGTAGGTGAAGCCGTGCTGGAAGCTGCCGCTGCCGGCGGTGATGGCGTCGTAGATGCGATCGGCCAGCAGCACGGCGCCGATCGGCTGGTAGCCGGCGCCGAGCCCCTTGGCGCAGGTCAAGATGTCGGGCGCCACGCCGTCCTGCTCGCAGGCGTAGAGGCTGCCGGTGCGCCCCATGCCGCACATGACCTCGTCGAGGATCAGCAACACGCCGTAACGGTCGCAGATCTCGCGGATGCGCCGGAAATAGCCCGGCACCGGCGGCACCACGCCGGCGGTGGCGCCGACCACGGTCTCGGCGATGAAGGCGGCGACGCTGTCGGGCCCGAGCTGCAGGATCTTGGCCTCCAGCTCGTCGGCGACGCGGCGGCCATAGACCTCCTCGCTCTCCTCGGGCCGCTGGTCGCGGTAGGCGTAGCAGGGCGCGATGTGATGGGTCTCGATCAGGAGCGGCCTGTAGGGCGCGCGGCGCCAGACGTTGCCGCCCACGGCGAGCGCCCCCAGGGTGTTGCCGTGATAGCTCTGGCGCCGCGCGATCAGGTGATGCCGTTCAGGCTGGCCGGTCTCCAGGACGTACTGGCGCGCCAGCTTGATCGCCGTCTCGTTCGCCTCCGAGCCGCCGGAGACGAAGTAGACCTTGCCGATCCCCTCGGGCGCGCGCGCCGCCAGGTGCGCCGCCAGGCGCTCCGAGGCCTCGGTGGTGAAGAAGGCGGTGTGCGCGAAGGGGATGCGGTCGAGCTGCTCCTTGATCGCCCGGATCACCGCCGGATGGCTGTGCCCCAGGCAGGAGACCGCCGCCCCGCCCGAGGCATCGAGATAGCGCTTGCCCGTGCTGTCGATGATGTAGGGCCCCTCGCCGCGCGCCGCGACCGGCAGGCGCTGCTGCGGCTGGCGATGGAAGACGGCGGACTGGGTCATGGCGCGGCTGGTCTGCTCTGGCGGGCGGGCTGCCCGTCATAAAAGCCCGCGGCACCGCCGTCCGCAAGGCCGCAGCCCGTCATTCTGGGGTTTGTGTCGCCCACGGGGCATTTGTAGGATGCCGGCGGGCAGCGGGCGTGGATTCTCCTCACCCTTCGACAGGCTCAGGGTGAGGCTTCGACAGGCTCCAGGCGGGGTCGCTTCAGACCCCGCCTCCTCGCCCTGAGCCTGTCGAAGGGTGAGGATCGCGTTTCGCGAGGAATTCAGCCGGGGGAGACCCGGCAGGGGAAACGAGGGACGAGATGAACCTGAAGAACCACATCGCCACGGTGCCGGATTTTCCGAAGCCGGGCATCCTGTTCTACGACATCTCGACCCTGCTCGCCCATCCGGACGCCTGGCAGGCCACGGTGCAGCGCCTGGCCGACGCGGTCTCGGAGCACCAGCCCGACGTCCTGGCCGGCATCGAATCGCGCGGCTTCCTGGTCGCCGCGCCGCTGGCGCTCAGGCTCGGCCTCGGCTTCGTCATGGTGCGCAAGCGCGGCAAGCTGCCGGGCAAGACCGTGCCCTTCACCTACGACCTGGAGTACGGCAGCGACACCATCGAGATCCAGCAGAACGCCATCGCCCCCGGCCAGCGCGTCGTGGTGCTCGACGACCTCTTGGCCACCGGCGGCACCATGCGCGCCGCCTCGGACCTGCTGCGCCAGGTCGGCGGCGACGTGCGCGGCGGCGCCTGCATCATCGAACTCGCCTTCCTGAACGGCCGCGCCCGCCAGAACATGCCCATGACCACGCTGATCAGCTACGACGAGTAGCGGCAGCAGCTTTCCCCCAAAAGACCTAACCCACTGGCCTAGTAAGCCTTCCTTAAGCCGGGTTAACGATCGCTTAACTATCTTCTGGCGAGAATTACGGCTTCGCTGAGGACTATCGGCGATAGGGTGCACGCGGCGCGCGCGGCGACGGCATTAGCGCAAAGAGTCCAACAGGCTGTCCCGCCGGGCCCGTGAGGTCGCAGGGGGACCTATTGGTGGCCGATCTGGCAAGCGCCATGCTGGCGGTTGGGGGCGTCGCAGCGCCCTTGCTGCTGGCCGGTCTGCTGGTCTGGCGCTGTCGCGGCGCGCAGCAGCCGGCCGCGCTCTGGTGGGCCGCCGCCCTGGTCCTGGTCGCCGTCGAGTTCGCGCTGTGGCGCGCCAGCCCCTGGAGCCCCGAGGCATTGGCGGGCTCTCCTCCGGACACGAACGTGGGCGCCAGCCTGGCGCTGGCAGCCGGCCGCGCCGTCACGGCCATCGCCCTCCTGGCCGGCCTGCGCCAGCTCTATGGCCTCGGCCGCCATGGCTGGGCCTTCCGCGTCACCCTGGCCGCCAGCACCACCATGGCCGTGGTCGGCCTGGTCAATCCCTGGCTGGCCGTCGCCACCGCCATGGTCCTGCTGATCCTGGCCGCCTTCTGCGCCACAGCCGCCGCCCTGATGCAGTGGGAGCAGGCCTGGCCGGGCAGCTTCGCGGCACTCCGCGCCACCCTGCAGCGGGGGCCGAAGGGCGCGCTGCGCCTCGGCAGCGCCGCCGCCATGCTGCTGCTCGGCCTCGACAACGCCGGGCCGGCGCTGGCCAGCCTGACCGGCGGCCCAGGGGCATCAGGGGCCGTGCTGCCCATGGTCCTGCTGCAGGCCGAGGGGGCGATCTATCTGACGCTCACGCTGCTCGCGGTGGCCGGCCTGGCCTTCACGGCCGAGACTTCGGCGGCCGGCGCCGCGCCCGGCGCCTCGTCCTCTTGGGGCGGCGCGCCGCAGCGCAGCGCGCTCGCCATGGCGCGCGACCGCGACGCGGCGGCGCTGGCCTGCGACTGGCTCTGGGAGCTCGGCCCCGACCTGCGCTACAGCCACGTCTCGGGCGGCCTGACCCGCATCACCGGGCTCAGCGCCAGCCACTTCCTCGGCCGCACGCCGCCCGAGGCATGCAGCGGCCCCGAGGGCGACGCCGACTGGCGCGCCCACTTCCAGGACCTGGCGGCCCGGCGCGACTTCAGCAGCTTCGAGTACGACTTCGTGTTGCCGAGCGGCGCCCAGTTCCGCTTCCGCATCGCCGGCAAGCCGCTGTTCGGCGCCGACGGGCGCTTCGCCGGCTATCGCGGCGTCGGCCACGACATCACCGAGAGCCACCGCAGGCAGCGCGACGCGACGCGGCTCGAGCAGCTCTTGCGCGACGCCATCGAGATGCTGCCGCAGGGCATCGCCCTGTTCGACGCCGACGACCGCCTGGTGCTGTTCAACTCGAGCTACCGGGCGACCACGGGCTTCGTCTCCGACCTGCTGCGCCCCGGCGCGCGTTTCGAGGAGCTGGCCACCGCCGCCGCGCACCGCGGACCGCCGGTCATCTTCGACGGCGGCCCGGACGGCAATGGGGGCGATTACCTGACCACCCGCCTCGCCCTGCACCGCGACCTGCCGAGCCAGCACGAGCAGCAGATCAGCGAGGGCCGCTGGGTGCTGATGACCGAGCGCCGTACCCTCGACGGCGGCACCATCGTCGTCAGCACCGACATCAGCGCCCTCAAGCGCCGCGACCAGGCGCTGTCGCGGCTGGTCTCGAGCCGCGCCGAGGGCCGCTCCTTCCTCGACGCCGCGGCCGAGGCGCTGGCCACCGGGCTCGGCTACCGCTGGACCGGCATCGTGCGCTATCGCGACCGCGAGCAGGCCGAGGTGCTGGCGGCCTGGGGCGGGCTGTTCGAGATCGGCGCGCGCTATTCGCTGGCCGGCACGCCTTGCCAGGAGACGCGCGACGGCGGCGGCTACTGTCACCACCCCGAGTCACTGGCCGCGCTGTTCCCGCAGGCCGACCTCCTGGGCCGCATCGGCGCCGCCGCCTTCCAGGGCCAGGTGTTCCGCGATTCCGACGGCACGCCGCTGGGTCACGTCTTCGCGATCGACGACAAGCCCGGCGCCAGCGAGTCCGCCGCCCGCAACCTGATCGGCCTGATCGCCGACTGGGTCGCGATCGAGCTGCAGCACCGGGAGGCGGAGAAGGCGCTGGCCGCCAGCGAGGCGCGCCTGCGCGACTTCATCGAGGCCTCGTCCGACTGGTCGTGGGAGACTGACGCCGACGCCCGCTTCACCTTCGTCTCCGAGCGCATGACCGAGATCACCGGCCTGCCGGTCCAGTTCCTGATCGGCCGCGCCCTGTGGGAGCTGCCCGGCATCGACCTCGAGTACGAGCCCTGGCAGCAGCACCATGCCGACGTCGCGGCGCGCCGGCCGTTCCGCGACTTCCGCTACAGCTTCGACGACGGCGGCCCCTATCGCCGCTTCCAGCGCACCAGTGGCAAGCCGGTGTTCGACGCCAAGGGACGCTTCAAGGGCTACCGCGGTATCACCGCCGACGAGACCTTCGACGTGCTGTCGCAGGCCGAGCGCGACCGCGCCGCGACGCTGCTGCGCGAGGTCATCGACAACATGACCGAAGGGGTGATGATCGTCGATGCCGCCATGAAGCTGGTCGGCTACAACGCCCGGCTGGCCGAGCTGCTGGAGCTGCCCGACGGCCTGCTCTACGAGGGCCTGGACTACGAGGCGCTGGTCCGCTTCAAGGCCGAGCGCGGCGAGTACGGCGCGGGCGATAGGGACGAACTGGTCCGCCGTCGTATCGCCACGGTGAGCGGCCCGGAGCCGCACAGCTTCGAGCACACGCGGCCCAACGGCAAGGTCCTCGAGGTGCGCGGCAACCCGCTGCCCGGCGGCGGCTTCGTCTCGACCTTCGCCGACATCACCCAGCGCAAGCGGGTCGAGCGTGCTCTCAAGGAAAGCGAGGAGCGCTACGCCCTGGCGCTGGAGAGCTCGAACGAAGGCCTGTGGGACTGGACGGCCAGCAAGAAGGAGATCTACGTCTCGCCGCGGCTCAAGTCGCTGGTCCAGATCGCGAGCGCGAGCCATCGCATCTCAGCCAAGGACTGGCGCGCCCGCATCCACCCGGACGATCGCCGCGCTCACTACGCCGCGGTCAAGGAGCATCTGCGCGGCGAGACCCGGGTCTATAGCTGCGAGTACCGATTCCGCGGCGACGACGGCATCTATCGCTGGGTGCTCGACCGCGGCCTGGTGCTGCGCGACGAGGAGGGCAAGCCCTACCGCATGTCGGGCTCGCTGAGCGACATCACCATCCGCAAGGACGCCGACGATCAGCTGCGCGCCGCCAAGGACGCGGCCGAGCTGGCCAACCGCACCAAGAGCGAGTTCCTGGCCACCATGAGCCACGAGCTGCGCACGCCGCTCAACGCCATCATCGGTTTCTCCGAGGTGATGGAGCGCGAGCTGTTCGGCGCGCTGGGCCATCCGCAGTACCAGGAGTACGCCACCGACATCAAGGACAGCGGCCATCACCTGCTGAACATCATCAACGACATCCTCGACGTCTCGAAGGCCGAGGCCGGCATGATCGAGCTCTGCGACGAGGAGATCGACCTCAGGACGCTGGTCACCTCGACGCTGCGCCTCGTGCACGCCCGCGCCGAGCACCAGGGTGTCATCCTGGAGACCGATCTGCCCGCCGGCCTGCCGCCGGTCCGCGTCGACGGCATGCGCCTCAAGCAGGTGCTGCTCAATCTGCTGACCAACGCGGTCAAGTTCACCGACGCCGGCGGCAAGGTGGCGGTGCGTGCCCGGCTCGACGGCAATCGCGCGCTGCTGCTCCAGGTCGCCGACACCGGCGTCGGCATCAGCCGCGAGAACCTGCAGCGCGTCATGGAGCCCTTCACCCAGGCCGACTCGAGCTTCAGCCGCAAGCACGAGGGCACCGGCCTCGGCCTGCCCTTGTCGCGCGCGCTGGTCGAGCTGCACGGCGGGACTCTCTGGATCGAGAGCGAGGTCGGCGCCGGCACGGTGGTGACGGTACGCCTTCCCGCCACGCGCATCGCCGCGAACGCGGCGTGACGCTGCTGCTGGGTTGAGAGCAGGGGTGTCCGGTTAAAGGCGCGTATCAGCTTTGCCGTTGTCCGCCTTGTTGACGCCCCCCTCCCTGACCCTCCCCCTCAAGGGGGGAGGGAAAACAAAAGCGGCGGCAGCACTTCATATGCCTCCCCCCTTGAGGGGGAGGCGGCGCGGAGCGCCGGAGGGGGGCTGGCGCGAAGCGCCCAAAGGGAACAGCGGCGAAGCGAGTCACTCTCGTGCCGCAAAAGTCGCCATGCCCGGTGCAACAAGGCTAAACAATAAATCACAGTCAACTTGACTGCACGGTCATGTGCAGACACTGCCGCTGTCACACGCCCCAGGTCTCGTTCCGCGCCACCGCGGTCTCGGCGAAGCGCTCGGCGAAGGCCAGCAGCAGGGCGTCGCCGCCGCGCGCGGCGATCAGCGACAGGCCGAGCGGGCAGCCCTCCATCTGCGCCAGGGGCAGGGTCACCTGCGGCAGGCGGGCGAGCCCGGCGATCGAGGTCAGGCTGAGCACCCGGCTGCGATGTTGCTGCAGCTCCGCCGTGCCGGCGTTCAGCAGCGGCGCGATGCCCGGCGTGCTCGGCAGGCAGAGCACGCGGCCGCCGCGCAGCAGCGACTCCATCCTTTCCGTGAAGGCCTCGCGCTGCGGCGCCGCCTCCGCGACCGCCGACTGTGGCACTGACCGCGCCCAGTCGAAACGCTCCTGGATCTCCGGGCCGAAGCGCGGCTTCTCCCGCTCGATCCAGGCGCCGTGCTGGGCCCAGATCTCGCGCGCCTGCAGATGGCGGAAGCGCAGCATCCACTGCTCCAGGCCGCCGCCCGGCTCGCCCAGGGTGACGCGCTCGGCGCGGCCGAGCTGCGCTTCCAGTCGATCGACCAGCGGCGCCAGCGCGCTGCGCGCGCCGGTCTCGGCCAGCTCGAAGGCATCCTCGGCCAGCAGCAGGCCGCTCGGCGTCGCCTGCTCGTCCGCCACGTCGTCGAGCAGCACCGCCCCGGCGCGTCGCAGCAGCGCCGCGTCGCGGGCGAACCAGCCGAAGGTGTCGAAGCTGCTGGCCAGCGGCATCACGCCGGCCAGCGGAATGCGCCCATGAGTCGGCCGCAGCCCGAAGAGCCCGCAGTAGGATGCCGGCACCCGGATCGAGCCGCCGGTGTCGCTGCCCAGCGCCAGATCGACGGCACCGCCGGCCACCGCGGCGGCCGAGCCGCAGGACGAGCCGCCGGGAATGCGGCCCGGCGCGTTGCTGTTGGCCGGCGTGCCGTAGTGGACGTTTTGGCCGTTCAGGCTGTAGGCCAGCTCGTCGGTGATGGTCTTGCCGGCCAGGCTCGCACCGGCGTCGAGCCAGGCCTGCACCGCCGGCGCGTTGGCAATCGCCGGCCCATGCGTGCGCGCCCAGTCGGGGTTGCCGCAGCCGGTCACCTGGCCGGCGACGTCGAAGATGTCCTTGGCGGCGAAGGTCAGACCGCGCAGCGGACCGTCCGGCGCGCCCTCCAGTCTGACCCGCGGCCCGGGCAGAAAGGCCCCCAGCGGATCGTCCATCACCCCCTCCCCTTGCCAGCTAGCGGGCGGTCATCGTGGCGATTGCGCTGCAGCTCGACAAGGCTGGCGCTGAGGAAAGGCGGTCAGGTCGAGGTCTGATCGTCCTCATCGGAGTTGGGGTCCTCGCCCGGCTTGGCGGGGGCGCCGTCGCGCTTGCGCCTGATGATGATGTCGCCGTTCTCGTTGAGCTCGGGCATCTCGTACTGCGGGATCATCTGGATGAAGGCGTCGAGTGCACGCAGCAGCTTCTCCACGCCTTCGCGCGCCAGCTGCTCGGGCGGCGGCGGCTCACGTGGCTGCTCGGGTGGCTCTTCCGCTTGCCCCCAGGTCGGCACAGCCGCCAGGAACAGGCTGAGCAAGGCGACGGGAAACAAGGTTCGCATGACGGTCATGCCCTTGGTTGATGACGCTAGGCGCAGATCTTGGCCGCATTGCGGCAAGCGGGTCTGCTTCGAACGACGCGCAGGACGCCGATGGTCTCGACCCGGTTAGGCTCGACCCGGTGAGTCTCGACAGGGCCGACCGTCCCGTGCCAGGAATGCATGCTCCTGCCAAGCGAGAGCCGAGCCCATGACCGACAGCCCCGCCCTGATGTCCGCCACCGAACTGCTGCGGCGCTACCGCGACGGCAGCCTGTCGCCGGTCGAGGCGACCAAGGCCGCGCTCGACCGCATCGAGCGTTTCAATCCCCGCTTCAATGCCTTCAATCTGGTCGATTCCGAGGGCGCGCTCAAGGCCGCCAAGGAGTCCGAGGAGCGCTGGCGGCTCGACCTGCCGCGCGGCCGCCTCGACGGCGTGCCGGTCTCGATCAAGGACATCCTGCTGACCAAGGGCTGGCCCACGCTGCGCGGCTCGAAAGCGATCGACCCGAAGCAGAGCTGGGACGAGGACGCGCCCTCGGTGGCGCGCCTGAAGGAGCATGGCGCCATCCTGCTCGGCAAGACGACGACGCCGGAGTTCGGCTGGAAGGGCGTGACCGACAGCCCGCTGACCGGCGTCACGCGCAATCCCTGGGACCCGGAGCGCACGCCGGGCGGCTCGAGCGGCGGCAGCGCGGCGGCGCTGGCCGCCGGCATGGGCGCGCTGGCGATCGGTACCGACGGCGGCGGCTCGATCCGCATCCCCGCCGGCTTTACCGGCGTGGTCGGCCACAAGCCGAGCTTCGGCCGCGTGCCGGCCTGGCCGCTCAGCCCCTTCGCCACGCTGGCGCACGTCGGCCCGATGGCGCGCAGCGTCGCCGACGCGGCCCTCATGCTGACCGTGATGGCCGAGCCCGATGCCCGCGACTGGTACGCCCTGCCCGACGACCGCATGGACTACGGCCGCGCCTTCGACGACGACCTGAGCGGCCTCAAGATCGCCTTCAGCCCGAACCTGGGCGGCCATCCGGTCGATCCCGAGATCGCCCGCCTGGTGGCCGACGCCGCCGAACGCTTCACCGAGCTGGGCGCCGAGGTGGAGGAGCGCGACCCGGAGCTGCCGGCCTGCGGGCCGGTGTTCCGGGTGCTGTGGTTCGCCGGCGCGGCTAACCTGCTGCGCGGCTACAGCCGGGAGCAGCAGGCGCTCATGGACCCGGGGCTGCGCGAGGTGGCGGCGGAAGGCGCCGGCTATTCGCTCAACTACTACCTGGACGCGGTCAGGCAGCGCGAAGCGATCGGCATCGCCATGAACCGCTTCCACGAGACCTACGACCTGCTGCTGACGCCCAGCCTGCCGATCCCCGCCTTCGCGGCCGGCCTGGAGCGGCCGCCCGGCGCGGCGCCCGGGGCAGCGGGGGACCGCTGGGTCGATTGGACGCCCTTCTCCTATCCCTTCAACCTGACCCAGCAGCCGGCGATCAGCGTGCCCTGCGGCCTGACCGGCGACGGCCTGCCCGCGGGCCTGCAGATCGTCGGGCCGCGCTACGCGGACGCGCTGGTGCTGCGCGCCGCGCACGCCTTCGAGACAAGCGCGCCCTTCGCCATGCCGCAACTGGAGTGATCGGGATAGAGGAGATCGTAACCGGGCAGGCCCTCGCCTGGGCGGACGCGTTCAGGGTTCCTTTCTCTTCACCCTCACCCTCCCGCACGCTGAAGCGTGCGGGCCCCTCCCTCTCCCCTCCGAGGGAGAGGGGGAACAAACTGGCGCACTCTTGAATCCCTCTCCCTTGAGGGGAGAGGGAGGGGCCCAAGCGGCCGCAGGGCGCTTGGGAGGGTGAGGGTGACAAGACGGCAACCCGTCGGCAGGCACTGCGTGGATCAGCCGTAAGCGATGATTGCACTTAGGCCGAGCCGGCCCTAACCGCCGCGCAGCTCGTTGGCGGCGATCACCGCGAGCGTGCGGTTGTTCACGTTGAGCGCCTTGAAGATGCTCGAAACGTGGATCTTGACCGTGCCGGCCGCCAGGCCGAGCTCGCTGGCGATCTCCTTGTTCGACTTGCCCTCGGCCAGCAGTGCCAGCACCTCGCGCTGGCGCGGCGTCAGCCGCCCGAGCACGCCCTTTGCCGGGAAGGCGTCGCGGGCGGCGGTGCCGCTCGCGCTGGTGACGCCCATGCCCGGCTGCACGCCCAGCAGATGAGGCGGCAGGTAGACGCCGCCGCTCAGCACCAGCTTCAGGGCCTGGACCAGCACTTCGGGACTCGATGACTTGGGGATATAGCCGCGCGCGCCGGCGGTGATCGCGCTCTTCACGTCCTCCGCCCGTTCGCGTACGGACACCACGACGACCGGGGTCCCCACTGTCTTGTCGCAGATCGTCCGCAGGTCGTCGAAGCCGCTCATCCCCGGCATCATGAGATCGACCAGGATGATGTCGAATGCCGGCTCAGCAAGGAGGTGCTCCAGCGCCTGGCCGACGTTGCTTGCCTCGACGATCTGGATCTCCTCGGCAAGCTGGTTCAGCAGATGCCAGAGACCGACGCGAAACAGCGGATGATCGTCGACGATCAAGAGCCGGAGAGTACGGCTGGCAGACATGAGCTCTTTCGTCCTCCTTGCTGCGAGGTCGTATGCCTACGACTAATTCTGCAATCTAACTTTTAATGACTATGAACTAGTAGGTAAAGCTCGAATGTTTGTCGTAAGCGCTACAGTGTCTTGGATAACGCACTCGGCATAACCTCTTTGCGCGGGCAGATCCACTTGCCGCCCGTTAGTCCCAAGACCTAAGGAATAGCCGAATCCGAAGCCGGCGGGCCTTATGCGTGGCACCCGGCACATCAACGCCTCGCGGCTTCGGAGCGATGGCCAGGCGACAGTCTTCGAGCCCCGGTCCGGAGACTAGCGTTTCGGCCGGCGCGCTGTCCAGGCGGACGGACCCGGCCTCTTTACCGGCGGGCTATGCCATGGCAAGTAGCCTGCACCCTGAGACCCGGAGAGGAATTGCGCGCCCGTGCGAGACCGCAGCAAGAGCGCAAGGGGCGCGGTCGCCTGCGGCCATCCCGCGACGGCGGCAGCGGCGCGGGAGATGCTGGATGACGGCGGCACGGCCTTCGATGCGGCCTTGGCGGCGCTCTGCGCCGCCGCGGTTGCCGAGCCGGTCTTCTGCTCGCTGGCCGGCGGCGGCTTCTTCCTGGCCTGGCCGGACGGGCGCTCGCCGCTGCTCTACGACTTCTTCGTCCAGACGCCGTCGCTCGCTCCCGGCGACCGCGGTGCGCCCGGCGACCTGGACTTCTATCCCGTCCTGGCGGACTTCGGCACCGCCACGCAGGAGTTCCACATCGGGCTGGCATCGGCTGCCACGCCCGGCGCGGTCAAGGGACTCTTCACGGTTCACCGCGAGCTCGGCCGCCTGCCGATGCGGCGCATCCTCGAACCGGCCGTGCGCCTGGCGCGCGAGGGCGTGGCCCTGCGCCCGGTCGACACCTATCTCTTCAGCATCGTCGGGCCGATCCTGACCGCGCGGGCCGATTCCTGCGCGGCCTACACCCGGCCGGACGGCACCCTGCTGCGCGACGGCGACCGCCTGGTCCAGCCCGCCTTGGCCGATACCCTGGAGGCCCTCTCCGAGGAGGGCGACGCGCTGTTCTACAGCGGCGAGATCGGGCAGCGGCTAGCCGCCGCCTGCAGGCAGCAAGGCGGTCTGATCATGCTGGAGGACTTGGAGGCCTACCGCGTGGTGCGGCGCCAGCCGCTGGAGCGCCGCTATCATGGCGCGCGCATCGCCACCAATCCGCCGCCCTCGACCGGCGGCCTGCTGATCGCCTTCGCCCTCGCCCTGCTGGATGGCCTCGAAGCGCCGCCCTCCGGTTTCGGCTCGGCGGCGCACATCGCCTTGCTGACCGAGGTCATGGCGCTCACCAACCGGGCCCGGATCGAGGCCCGCCTGGACGAGGCCGCGAGCGAGGCCGAGGAGCAGGCCGCCGCCGGGCGGGTTCTCGATGCCGCGCTGCTGGCGCGCTATGCCGGCGAGATTCGCGGGCACACCGCCAGCCTCAGGGGCACGACCCACATCAGCGTCGTCGACGGCGCCGGCAACATCGCCGCCCTGTCGCTCTCCAACGGCGAAGGCTGCGGCTACGTCCTGCCCGGCACCGGCGTGATGCTGAACAACATGCTGGGCGAGTCCGACCTCAGTCCCGGCGGCTTCCACCGCTGGGCGCGGCGCAGCCGCCTCGCCTCCATGATGGCGCCGACCATCGCGCAGCTCGCCGACGGCGGCGTCGTGGCGCTCGGCTCGGGCGGCTCGAACCGGATCCGCACGGCGATCCTTCAGGTGCTGCTCAACCTGATCGACTTCGAGATGACGCTCGAGCAGGCGGTCACGGCACCCCGCCTCCATTTCGAGGAGGGCGTCGTCAACATCGAGGCAGGCTTCCCGGAAGGCGCGAGTCTGGCTGCGCTGCAGTCCGAGGCGCTTGGCCCGCTGGTCGAGCGGAGCATCGCCTGGCCGCGTCACAACCTCTTCTTCGGCGGCGTCCATGCCGTCGCGCGCGGCAGGGACGGACGCTTGGCCGCAGCAGGGGATCCACGCCGCGGCGGTGCGGCGCTAATCCTGTAGCGCCTGCCCGGCAAGCGACTCAGGCCGCCTCGGTGTCGGTCCGCGAGCGCGTGATATAGGCCTTGGCGCAGTGGTCCGTGCAGTAGGGCTTCCCCTGCAGCGCGGGGCGGCCGCAGAAATGGAAGTCCTTGTCGCCCGGATCACCGATCGGCCAGAGGCACGAAGGCCCGTTGGCGATCTTGCGCGGGGCCGGCGGCAAGGGCCGCATCACCGGCGCCGCCTCGACCGGCGGTGCCGGCGGCAGCGGCTTCTGCTGCAGCGGCTCGACGATCACCCTGGCAACGCCGCGCTTGATCGGCGACGGCCGCGCCTTGAGTCCCAGCCGATGCGCCTTGCCGATGACGGCGTTCTTCGACAGACCGATCTGCCGGCCGATAGCGGCGGCGCTGTAGCCCGCGTCCCACAATCGGCGAAGCTCCCGTACGTTGTCCTCGTTCCAGCTCATATGCTGCTCCCCTATCGTCATCACTAGATATCGTAGGAACGCCCATATCTATGATGAGCTTGCAGAAGCGGTACCATATACAGTAGGCACTCTGGAGTCGAGTCACCTGGTTCAACCATCTCGCACCTTTGTCCTGGCTTCCGATCTAACCGCCGGACGACGTGACCGCCTTGCCGCTTCCGGACCTCGCTGGCCATAGTCGTTCCCGATGATCGTGCTGTTCACCGACTTCGGTCTTGCCGGCCCCTATGTGGGGCAGATGAAAGCGGTTCTGCTGCGCGAGGCCGGCGCGATCCCGGTGATCGATCTCATGGCCGACGTGCCCGCCTTCGACCCGCGCGCCGGCGCCTATCTGCTGCCCGCCTATGCCGCCGGTTTCCCGGCGGGCTGCGTGTTCCTCTGCGTCGTCGATCCCGGCGTCGGCGGCGACCGTCCGGCGCTCGTGCTGCGCGCCGACGGACGCTGGTTCGTCGGCCCGGACAACGGCCTGCTCGCCCTGGTCGCGCGCCGCGCCCAGGAGGTCGGAGCCTGGCGCATAACCTGGCAGCCGCCGCGCCTCTCCGCCTCGTTCCATGGCCGCGATCTCTTCGCCCCCGTCGCAGCGTGTCTGGCGCGCGGCGAGCCGCCACCCGGCGAGCCGATCGCGCCCGGTGGATTGGTCGGCCACGACTGGCCGGACGACCTGGCGGCGATCGTCTACATCGACAGCTTCGGCAACGCCATGACCGGACTGCGCGCCGCGCAGCTGGGCGAGGCGAGCCGTCTCGTCGTGCGCGGCAAGCGGCTGCAACGGGCGCGGACCTTTTCCGCGGTGGCTCCGGGCATCGCCTTCTGGTACGAGAACGCCAACGGCCTGGCCGAGATTGCCGTCAACCAGGGGCGTGCCGAGCGCTGCCTCGGCTTGATGGTCGGCGAGGCCGTCGAGATCGAATGAGCGCGCTCCAATGAGCACGGGCCCAGAGTGAGGTCAGCGGATGATATCGAGCGTCCTGCCCAGCCTACGGATCACCGGCTTCTGGATCGGCGTCGCGGCGATGACGTTCCTCGTCACGGTCTCCAACGTCCTGGTCCAGTATGCGATCAACGACTGGCTGACCTGGGCCGCCTTCACCTATCCGGTCTGCTTCCTGGTCACCGACCTGACCAACCGCGCGCTGGGGCCGAAGGTCGCCCGCGCGGTGATCTACGTGGGCTTCGCGGTCGGCGTGGCGCTGTCCGTCTACTTCGCGACCTGGCGGATCGGCCTGGCCTCGGGCACGGCCTTCCTCGTCGCCCAGCTGCTCGACGTCTACATCTTCGATCGGCTGCGCCGGACGGCCTGGTGGCAGGCGCCGCTGGCCTCCTCTAGCATCGCCTCGGCAGTCGACACCGCGCTGTTCTTCGGCCTGGCCTTCGCCGGGACCGCCGTGCCCTGGGTCACGCTCGCCCTCGGCGACTACGCCGTGAAGCTCGCCATGGCCCTGGCCATGCTCCTGCCGTTCCGGGCGCTCATGGCCTATACCCTGCCACGGGCCACGCCGGAATCGCCGGCCTGATCCGCCATTCCCGGCGCCAGACTATACCGTTCGGCGTAATAGCTCATTCGGCCAGAGATTGGACTGCACAATTACTGTGCAGTCGGATTGTTCGTGAACAGTCTTTTTGTGCCTTCTGACCGGCGCCATCGGCTTTTTCTTGCGCGCTTAAGCCATTATTTACCGCGCCACCTCTAGACAACGCCCCTAAGCAGTAAGTCTAGCCGATCGGCAGACCGCCGATTGAGCTCGACCAATTCGACCGGGGGTGCTCGTCCCATGAGCCGCGTTGTCTTGCCAATTCTCACCTTGGTACTGACGCTGGGCATTGCGCTGGCGAGCCTTGCCGCGCCCGGCTGGGCCGAGCCGATCACCCAGGCCGAGCTCGACAGCCTGCGTCAGGATCTCGAGGCGCAGATCGCCGAGAAGCAGGTCAACCTCGACCACGTCTGGACCATGGTCGCGGCCGCCCTGGTGTTCCTGATGCAGGGCGGCTTCCTGCTGCTCGAAGCGGGCCTGGTGCGCTCCAAGAACTCGATCAACGTGGCGCAGAAGAACATCGCCGACTTCGTGGTCGCGACCTGCGCCTTCTACCTGGTCGGCTTCGCCCTCATGTTCGGGCCCACCGTCGGCGGCTGGATCGGCGTCGGCGGCTTCGCCTTCAATCAGCGGGACGACTGGGACTTTACCTTCTTCGTATTCCAGCTGGTTTTCTGCGGCACGGCGGCGACCATCCTGTCCGGCGCCGTGGCCGAACGCATGAAGTTCAGCGGCTACCTCTTCGCCACCTTGATCGTCTCGGCGCTGGTCTACCCGCTCTACGGCCACTGGGCCTGGGGCAACCTGCTGATCGAGGACAACGCCGCCTGGCTGGCTGACCTCGGCTTCATCGACTTCGCCGGCTCGACGGTGGTCCATTCGATCGGCGGTTGGATCGCGCTGGCCGCCGTGGTGGTGCTCGGCCCGCGCATCGGCCGCTTCGACGAGAACGGCAAGCCACTGCCGATTCACGGGCACAGCGCCGTGCTGGCCACCCTGGGCGCGCTGCTGCTGTGGACCGTCTGGATCGGCTTCAACGGCGGCTCGACCACGGTCGGTTCGGGCGACTTCGCGCACATCGTGGCCAACACCATGATCTCCGCCAGCTTCGGCGGTGTCGTCGCGATGTTCCTGGGCCGCCAGGCCGACGGCCTCTACCGGCCGATGTGGCCGATCAACGGCGTACTCGCCGGCCTGGTCGGCATCACGGCCGGCTGCGACGCCGTCAGCACCTACGGCGCGGTGGCGATCGGCGCCAGCAGCGGCTGCGTCGTGTTCTTCGGCACGCGGCTGCTGGAAGACGTCTTCAAGCTGGACGACGCGGTGGGCGCCGTGCCGGTACACGGCATTTGCGGCGCCTGGGGCACCATCATGACCGGCGTGCTCGCCATGCCGGACAAGCTGGCCGCGGCCGACCGCCTGACCCAGATCGGCGTCCAGGCGATGGGCGTCGGCGTCGGCTTCGCCTGGGCCTTCGGCACCTCCTTCGTGCTGTTCAAGCTGATCGATTCCACCATCGGCATGCGGGTCTCCGCCGAGGAAGAGATCGAGGGTCTCAATTCCGCCGAGCACGGCACCACGCTGGGCACCGGCGCCCTGCAGAAGGCTCTGATCGAGCTGGCCGTCGGCGAGTCCGATCTGGCCAAGCGGCTGGACGATTCGACCGGCGACGAGTCGGGCGAGCTGGCCACCGCCTTCAACATGCTGATGGGCAATCTGCAGCAGCTGGTCAACGGCATATCGAGCAACGCCGAGCGACTGGTCTCGGCCTCGACCGAGCTGAGCCAGATCTCCAACGAGATGACCCGCTCCTCCGAGGCGGCCTCGAATCAGGCGCGCTCGGTGTCCGAGGTCACGGCCAGGGTCTCGAGCAACGTCGAAGCCATGGCCAGCTCGGTCGGCAGCGTTTCGCAGAACGTCAACAGCATCTCGCAGAGCGCCAGTGAGGTCTCGGCCCACATCGACGGCGTTTCGCAGGAAATCAGCGGCATGACGGACGCCAGCAGCATGATCACCGAGGGCGCCAAGCGCGCCGTCGCGGTGGCCGACGAGGCCAAGCGTCGGGTCACCTCGGCCAGCGACACCATCCACGCGCTGGGCGAGGCCGGACAGCGCATCGGCGACGTGCTCGAGGCGATCCGCACGATTGCGGCCCAGACTCGCATGCTGGCGCTCAACGCGACCATCGAGGCCGAGCGCGCCGGCAGCGCCGGCCGCGGCTTCGCCGTCGTGGCCAGCGAGGTCAAGCGCCTGGCCGACAACACGGCGACCGCCACCGAAGACATCGAGGCCCGCATCGCCGACATCCGCGGCGGCACCGACAACGCCGTCTCGGTCATGTCGGACATCGCCCAGGTCATCGATTCCATGAACGCCTCGGCCGACGACATCGGCCAGCGGGCCGATCAGCAGATCCGCCTGGCGCGCGAGATCGCCGAGCGCACCGCCAAGGCCCGCTCCAACAGCACCGACATGGTCGAGAGAATAACCAGCGTCGCGGAGAGCGCCGTGTCGGCCTCGGGCGACGCCCGCGAAGCCGCCGAGGGCAGCCGCAGCGTCTATGGCAGCATCCAGGAGGTCAACGCCGCCGCCTCGCAGACCAGCAGCAGCGCCTCCAGGGTGCGCGATACCAGCGACAGCGTCGCCAGGATCGCATCCGAACTGCAGCAGGCGGTCGGACAGCTCAGCAAGGGCGGCACAGCCGAGGCGCCCTGCGGCCCCACCGGCCAGCCGGCCCAGCGCCACGTCGAGCGTCCCGCGCCCAGCCAGGCGAGCGCCGCGAAGCCGGCCCAGGGCCCTGGCAAGCCGGTGCTCGGCGGCGGAACCGCAGCGCCGCAGACCGGCTGACGGCGGAGCGATGGCCGAGGAGCGCGCCCCAGCAAGCAGTGATCGCCGCCGCAAGCCGCGGCAGCGTGGCACCCTCATGGCGACGGTCACCGCCGACAATCACTCCGGCCTGACCCGTCTCTACAACATCTCGGCCAGCGGCGCGCTGCTGGGCGCGCTGCCCGACATTCAGCTCGGCGAGCTCTGCAAGATCGAGCTGCCCGGCTACGGCACGCTCGTCGGCACCGTCGTGCGCGTGACGCCGCGCCGCCTCGCCGTGACCTTCACGCCGGACCCGGCGCTGCGCGAGCGCTTCGACGACCCGGCCGAAGTCTATCGACGCGTATGCAAGGATTTTCCCAACGGCCTCGAGATGGCGGCCGAGGCAAGCTGGCCCTAGCGTTCGGCCTTATACCAGTTCCCGCTATCAATGGCGCAGAGGCCCATGCTTCGAGACGCCGCTTGCGGGCCAAGGCCCGCTCCTGCGGGCACGCGGCTCCTCAGCATGAGGTGGTACGGTGTTGATATAGAACGCCATTCCTCATCCTGAGGAGCGTTCGAAGAACGCGTCTCGAAGGATGGGCCATGAGTCTCTGGATTCGAGACGGCGTATAAGCCTTCGACAGAGTCTCGACGACGGTCGGTGCAATGGGCCC
>JBHJOF010000013.1:0-18270 GCA_050330055.1 Kiloniellales bacterium | reverse complement strand
CTCCTCGGTGGTCTCGATCAGCGACGGGCGCAGGATCGACATCGAGATCACCTTGTCGTCCTTGGCGAGCTGGATGCCGCGCACGCCGACCGAGTTGCGGCCGGAGAAGACGCGCACGTCGCTGACCGGGAAGCGCATGCTCTTGCCCTTGGCGCTGGCCAGCAGCACGTCGTCGTCCTCGCCGCAGGTGCGCACGCTGACCAGGCGCGCGTCCTCGTCCTCCAGCTTCATGGCGATCTTGCCGTTGGTCTTGACGCTGACGAAGTCGGACAAGCGATTGCGCCGCACCGTGCCGGCCGAGGTGGCGAACATGACGTACATCTCGCCCCAGGCCGATTCGTCCTCGGGCAGCGGCATGGTCGTGGTTATTGTCTCGCCTTCCACGAGCGGCAGCAGGTTGATCAACGCCTTGCCGCGCGCCTGCGGGGTGCCGAGCGGCAGGCGGTAGACCTTCATCTTGTAGGCCATGCCGCGCGACGAGAAGAACAGCACCGGCGTGTGGGTGTTGCAGACGAAGACCTGGTCGACGAAATCCTCCTCGCGCGTTGCCATGCCGGCACGGCCCTTGCCGCCGCGGCGCTGCGCCCGGTAGGTCGAGAGCGGCACGCGCTTGACGTAGCCCTGGTGCGAGACCGTGACCACCATGTCCTCGCGCTGGATCAGGGCCTCGATGTCCTGCTCGAACTCCAGCTCCTCGATCATGGTGCGGCGCGGGTCGGCGTAGCGCTCCTTCATCTCGAGCAACTCGCCACGCAGCACCTCGAGCAGGCGCTCGCGCGACCCGAGGATGGCCAGAAACTCGCGGATCCTGTCGGCCAGGCCCTGCAGTTCCTCGGCGATCTTGTCGCGCTCGAGGCCGGTCAGCCGCTGCAGGCGCAGCTCCAGGATGGCGCGCGCCTGGGCCTCGGACAGGCGATAGCTGCCGTCCGCGGCGGCGCCCTGCGCCGGGTCGTCGATGAGGGCGATCAGCGGCACCACGTCGGTCGCCGGCCAGGTGCGTCCCAGCAAGGCCTCGCGCGCCGCGTTGGGGTCGCGCGCGGCGCGGATCAGGGCGATCACCGCGTCGATATTGGCCACCGCGATGGCCAGGCCGACCAGCACATGGGCCCGTTCGCGAGCCTTGGCCAGGTCGTAGATTGTGCGCCGGGTGATGACCTCTTCGCGAAAGTCGACGAAGGCCGCGATCACCCGCTTCAGGTCGAGCAGCTCCGGCCGGCCGCCGTTCAGCGCCAGCATGTTGACGCCGAATGAGGTCTGCAGCGCGGTGTAGCGATAGAGCTGGTTCAGGATCACGTCGACTACCGCGTCGCGGCGGATCTCGATGACGACGCGCAGCCCGTGCCGGTCGCTCTCGTCGCGCAGGTCGACGATGCCTTCGATGGTCTTGTCGCGCACCACTTCGGCGATGCGCTCGACCATGCGGGCCTTGTTGACCTGATAGGGCACCTCGGTGATGACGATCGCCTGGCGGTCTCGGCGCGCCTCCTCGACGTGCGTCTTGCCGCGCACCACGACCGAACCGCGGCCGGTGTGATAGGCCTCGCGGATGCCGGCCTTGCCGAGGATGATGCCACCGGTCGGGAAGTCCGGCCCGGGGATAAGCTCCATCAGTTCGTCGATCGAGATCGCCGGGTTCTCGATGTAGGTGCAGCAGGCGTCGATCACCTCGCCCAGGTTATGGGTCGGGATGTTGGTCGCCATGCCCACGGCGATGCCGCCGGCGCCGTTGACCAGCAGGTTGGGGATGCGCGCCGGCAGGGCCAGCGGCTCCTTCGAGGTCTCGTCGTAGTTGGCCTGAAAATCGACCGTCTCGCGGTCGATATCTTCGAGCAGCGCCTCACTGGCGGCGCGCGCCAGGCGTGCCTCGGTGTAACGCATGGCCGCCGGCGGGTCGCCGTCCATCGAGCCGAAGTTGCCCTGGCCATCGACCAGAGGCAGGCGCATTGAGAATTGCTGCGCCATGCGCACCATGGCGTCGTAGATCGCCTCGCCGCCGTGCGGGTGATACTTGCCCATGACGTCGCCAACGATGCGGGCCGACTTGCGATAGGCCCGGTTCCAGTCGTAGCCCTCTTCCTTCATGGCGTAGAGGATGCGGCGATGCACCGGCTTCAGGCCGTCGCGCACGTCGGGAATCGCGCGCGCCACGATCACGCTCATGGCGTAATCGAGGTAGGAGCGCTTCATCTCCTCCTCGATGGTGATCGTGCTGAGGTCGTGTTCTGGCGGTGGCGTCGTCGGACTGGTCAAGCGGTCGTCCTGTCTGCTGTGGTCCGGTCGGTCCGGGTCTTGAACATCGCGGGCCGGCCCTCCTCGGGCGTTCCGGCGCTGCTGCGGCGACACTTGCGCGCCGCGCCGACGGCCGAACGCCTGGTCGATCTTGCGTCTGGAAGCGGTACGGCTGACGCGGTCGCCGCCCCCCAAATGGCAGCCGCCGCGCCGGTTCGCGAAGTCATCGGAAAACTAGCCGATTTCGCAGATGCGAACAACCTCGGAGGCGTCTCCCGGGGCCTCGAACCGGCCTGGCGGAAGGACTCGGAGCCGCAAAGAAAACCTATGCGTTTTCAGTGACTTACGCGGTCACCTTTGACGGCGAGAATCAACCTGCAGCGCCGCGCGGCCGGGGCGCTCGGAAGACTGCCCGTAGCCCCCTCCGCGACCTTGCGTTCTGGTTAGCGGGCAGCGGCTTCCTTGAGTGATTTGGCCGCCTTGAAGCCAACCGAGCGGCTGGCCGGTATCTGGATCGCGGCGCCGGTCTGCGGGTTGCGGCCCATCCGCGCCTTGCGCTGGCGCACCGTGAAGGTGCCGAGGCCAGGCACGCGGATGCTCTCGCCCGGACGCGCATCGGCGATGCTGTGCTCGATCGCTTCCATGGCCGCGTCGAACGCCTCTGATGCCTGCTTTTTGCTGAGGCCCGTATTCTCGGCCACGTAGTCAATGAGATCGGTCTTGGACATCGTCGTTTCTCTTCCCTTTTGTTAACAAGCATAGTAAAGAACGAAGGTTAAACGCTTGGCGCGTAGACTTTCTTTGAGCATGCCCAGCCCACCCCGTCTCGTGCTTGCGGAACCGGCCAAAGGTGAGGACGAGCGCGTCTCGAGCGACAATCAGAACGGAATTTCGTCGTCGAGGTCGCCGCCGCCACCCGTCGATCTGCCCTGGCCCGTGCCCCCTGGGGCCGGATAGTCGCCGGACGGGGCTTCCGCAAAGTCCCCTCCCCCGCTACTCCGCGAATCGAGCATCGTCAACTCTCCGCGAAAGCGCTGCAGGACGACCTCGGTGGTGTAGCGCTCCTGGCCGTTCTGGTCGGTCCACTTGCGGGTCTGTAGCTGGCCCTCGATGTAGACCTTGGAGCCCTTGCGCAGGTACTTCTCGGCGACGTCGACCAGGCGCTCGTTGAAGATGGCCACCCGGTGCCATTCGGTGCGCTCGCGGCGCTCGCCGCTATTGCGGTCGCGCCAGCTTTCCGAGGTGGCGAGGGAGAGGTTGGCGACGCGCGTGCCGTCTTGGGTGGTGCGGATCTCAGGGTCGCGGCCGAGATTGCCCACCAGGATGACCTTGTTCACGCTGCCTGCCATTTTTCTTTGTCCCCATGCCTGCGGAAAGCCTTGTAAGTGGCGGACTCTAGCGCCTGAGGACGGGGCCCGCCACCGGCTTTCTGTCCACAGGAACGGCGCTGCCCAGACCTGTCAGCAGGCCTTCCACGGACGCGTCATGACCGTCGCTTTCGTCCGTCTTTTGGCTCATAGTTGGGGCTGTTCGAAGACCCCTGCTTCCCCTAGATTCCGCCATCATGAACTCTGGTCCGCCGGACCCCCACATGCGCAGAGGCAAGCTGGCCCCGAATGAGCCTTCGGGGCCGAGTATCGTCGTGCGCGGCGCGCGCGAGCATAATCTGAAGTCGATCGACGTCACGCTGCCGCGCGACCAGATCGTGGTGATCACCGGGCTCTCGGGCTCCGGCAAGTCGTCGCTCGCCTTCGACACCATCTACGCCGAGGGCCAGCGGCGCTACGTCGAAAGCCTCTCGGCCTACGCCCGCCAGTTCCTCGAACTGATGCAGAAGCCCGACGTCGATTCGATCGAGGGCCTGTCGCCGGCCATCTCGATCGAGCAGAAAACGACCTCGAAGAACCCGCGCTCGACCGTCGGCACGGTGACCGAGATCTACGACTACCTGCGCCTGCTCTACGCCCGGGTCGGCATCCCCTACTCGCCGGCCACCGGCCTGCCGATCGAGAGCCAGACGGTGAGCCAGATGGTCGACCGGGTGATGGAGATGCCGGAAGGCACCCGGCTCTACCTGCTGGCACCGATCGTGCGCGGGCGCAAGGGCGAGTACCGCAAGGAGCTGGCCGACCTGCAGAAGCGCGGCTTCCAGCGGGTCAAGATCGACGGCAAGCTGCACGAGATCGGCGACACCCCGGCGCTCGACAAGAAGCGCAAGCACGACATCGAGGTGGTGGTCGACCGTCTGGTGGTGCGCCCGGGCCTGGAGTCGCGGCTGGCCGATTCCTTCGAGACCGCGCTCAACCTGGCCGACGGCCTGGCCTTCAGTGAGAACGCCGACAGCGGCGAGCGCGCCACCTTCTCGGCACGCTTCGCCTGCCCGGTCTCCGGCTTCACCATCGACGAGATCGAGCCCAGGCTGTTCTCCTTCAACAACCCCTTCGGCGCCTGCCCGGCCTGCGACGGGCTCGGCACCATGTACTACTTCGATCCCGACCTGGTGGTGCCGGACGAGTCGCGCACGCTGCGCGAAGGTGCGATCGCGCCCTGGGCCAACTCCTCCTCGCAGTACTACGCCCAGACCCTCGATTCGCTGGCGCGCCATTTCAAGGTCTCGACCAATGCGCCCTGGGAGGAGCTGAAGCCCGAGGTGCGCGCGGCGATCCTCCACGGCACCGGCAGCGACCCGGTTACGATGCGCTACGACGACGGGTTGCGCACCTACGAGACGCGCAAGCCCTTCGAAGGCGTGGTCCCCAACATGGAGCGGCGCTGGCGCGAGACCGACAGCGACTGGGTGCGCGAGGAGCTCGGCAAGTACCAGGCGACCCGCGCCTGCGACGCCTGCGCCGGCTATCGCCTGAAGCCCGAGGCGCTCGCGGTCAAGGTGCGCGGCAGGCACATCGGCGAGACCGTCGAGCTGTCGGTCGCCGAGGCGGCCGGGTGGTTCGGCGAGCTGGAGCAGCACCTGCGCCCCAAGGATCGCGAGATCGCCTATCGCATCCTCAAGGAGATCAACGAGCGGCTGCGTTTTCTGGTCGACGTGGGCCTCGACTACCTGACGCTCAGCCGCGCCTCGGGCACGCTGTCCGGCGGCGAGAGCCAGCGCATCCGCCTCGCCTCGCAGATCGGCTCCGGCCTGACCGGCGTGCTCTACGTGCTGGACGAGCCCTCGATCGGCCTGCACCAGCGCGACAACGCGCGCCTCTTGGAGACCCTGAAGCGGCTGCGCGACCTGGGCAACACGGTGATCGTGGTCGAGCACGACGAGGACGCGATCCGCACCGCCGACTACCTGGTCGACATGGGCCCCGGCGCCGGCATCCATGGCGGCGCGGTGGTTGCCGCCGGGCTGCCCGAGGTCATCATGCAGACGCCGGAGAGCCTGACCGGACAGTACCTGACCGGCATGCGGCAGATCCCGGTGCCCCGTCAGCGCCGGCCCGGCCACGGCCGCGGCCGTCAGAAGCAGCTGCTGCGAATCCTGGGCGCGCGCGGCCACAACCTCGCCGACGTCACGGCCGAGATCCCGCTCGGCACCTTCACCTGCGTGACCGGCGTCTCGGGCAGCGGCAAGTCGACCCTGATCATCGAGACTCTTTACAAGGCGCTGGCGCGCGGCCTGCACAAGGCGCGCGAGCTGCCGGCCGACCACGACGGGCTGGAGGGCGTCGAGCGGCTCGACAAGGTGATCGACATCGACCAGTCGCCGATCGGCCGCACGCCGCGCTCCAACCCGGCGACCTACACCGGGGCTTTCACGCCGATCCGCGACTGGTTCGCCGGCCTGCCCGAGGCCAACGCGCGCGGCTACAAGCCGGGCCGCTTCTCCTTCAACGTCAAGGGCGGCCGCTGCGAGGCCTGCCAGGGCGACGGCGTGATCAAGATCGAGATGCACTTCCTGCCCGATGTCTACGTCCAGTGCGACGTCTGCAAGGGCAGGCGCTACAACCGCGAAACCCTGGAAATCACCTTCAAAGGCAAGTCGATCGCCGACGTTCTTGAGATGACGGTGGAAGAGGCGACGGTCTTCTTCAAGGCGGTGCCGGCGATCCGCAACAAGCTGGAGACGCTGCAGCGGGTCGGCCTCGGCTACATCCACGTCGGCCAGCAGGCTACCACCCTCTCGGGCGGCGAGGCGCAGCGCGTCAAGCTGGCCAAGGAGCTGTCGCGCCGCGCCACCGGCCGCACCCTCTATATCCTGGACGAGCCGACCACCGGCCTGCACTTCGAGGACGTACGCAAGCTGCTAGAGGTGCTGCATGCCCTGGTCGAGCAGGGCAACACCGTGGTGGTGATCGAGCACAATCTGGAGGTGATCAAGACCGCCGACTGGATCATCGACCTCGGCCCCGAGGGCGGCGACAAGGGCGGCCGCATCGTCGCCGCCGGCACCCCCGAGGAGGTCGCCCAAGTGCCGGAGAGCTACACCGGCCAGTACCTCACCCCCTATCTGCGCGAGACCCTGCCCAAGCCGAAGAAGCGGGCGTAAGGCGGCTCAGGACGCTTAGGGCCTGGATTCGGGCCGCACGGCTTGGCGCCGCCGCTGCAAACGCACCGACAAGTGGTCCGATGGCCTCGTCGCACAGTCCTGCGACTTCGAACGATCAGCACCGCAAGCCGAACCGATAGCGGCTTTGGCACGCACAGCGGGTACTTCTCTGCTGGAAGCTTCTGTAATTTCCCAGAAAAAACTTGTGTAAAAATATCCTGGAATTTTGCCATAATTTATGGGCACCCTGTAATCGATAAAAAAATTGGGGCACTCACGAAACCTCCACGGGAGCTCGACTTCATGAACAAGGAAATGATCAAGCCCTTTTCTTGGGGCGTGGTACTCGGCGGCATTGCCGTTACAGCCGTCGCCTTCGGCGCCGGCTGGGTGGTGACCAGCAGCTCGAGCGAAAGCAAGATCAAGGCTGCCTGGGTCGACGGCCAAGCCGCGATCTGTTCCTCTCTGGCGCAGGCTCACCGCGCGGCCAGCGGCGACACCACGGACCTGACCGGCTACCAGGCGCGCGACGCACGCACCCAGTTGGCCACCACCTTCGCCGTGGCGCTGCCGGGCAAGGAAGCCGCCGATCCGGCCGTCATCCGCGCCTGCTCGGACATGCTGAGCAAGCGGAGCACCTAGGCGAAGCAGCCCTGCCAAGAGCGGAGGCCGGCGTGCAGTCCAGTCAGGCGGCTGTCACTGCCGCCTGACTGGCCCGCCGCATGAATGGTAGCAACCGGCCGGAGCCCCTGGTTCCGGCCGAAGTGTCTTGGTTACTGCCCGCCGCCCATCATCGGGCCCATCATGGCCGGATTGGCGGGCATGAGCTGCAGGCCGTCGGGCGGCTCGAAGAGGCTTGGGTCCTGGGGCCCGCGCTTGAGATCGCTCAGCTCCATCTCGAACCCGCCCTGTTCGCTGGAGCCTTCGATGCGCAGGGGGATGCCGTCGTCGGTGACCCAGAAGAGGATGGTATAGGAGCCGCGCTCGGTATCCTCGACCAGGCGGTACTTGGTTGTCATTTCGCCGCCCTGCGCCTCGCGGCCGAGCGCTTCCGGCTGCCGGTCGACGTAGTGCTCGGCGCTCGACATCTGCTGGGTCTGGCTCAGGTCCAGCCACATGCCCATGTTCATATCCGGCATCATCATCAGCATGCGTTGCTGGTCGGGCCGGCGGATCATCACCTGGCGCATGCCCTGGGTGGCGATCTCCCAGCGCTCCTTGCCGTCGTCGTGATGCACCGGTCCGCGCATCTCCATCTCGCCCGATCGCATGACCCGGACCGCCGAATAGGCCGCGTCGGGCTCGAGCCACGCAGCGGCGGCGCGCCCTGTTGCGACGGGCACGGAAAGGGCCGCGACCAGGGCGGCGATAAGGGCGGGCAGGAAAAGCGGTAGGACGCGCATGAACGCACTCCCCTTGTGCATTGGTATTACGACAGCTCCTGATTAGACTGGACGGCCGGCCTGCCTATCCCTGCGGACGCCGCTCACCGGCGCACGAAGATCATGGCCGGCTCATCCTCCGGCTGCAGCCGCAGCCGCGCTCCGTCGTCCTCAATATAGCAGCGGAACGAGCCGAACACGCCCTCGAAGCGGGCCTCGGCAAAGGTCAGCTTGATATAGTCGAGTGGCCGCGACCACACATTGGCGCTGGGCTCATAGGCCCAGGAGACCGGCGCGCCCGTTGCCGCGGTAAAGCGGCAGGGGCCCTCACAGCTCAGGCGGCCGTCGGAATGGAAAAACCAGATGTTGCCCGAGCCCTCCGCCAGCCAGGCGCCCGGCAGGGTATCCTCGCGGCAGCGCTCGACCCCGGGCTGGGTGGCGCAGCCGGCCAGCGCCAGGCCGGCAAGCAACAGCCCAGCCAGACCAAACCGAGCCCTCTGCCGCAGGCACTGCAATGCTTCCTCCCCATGGCCCAAACGCGGGCCCGATTGCTCCGGCATGCTCCCCCGGACTAGCCAGGGAGAGCGCGCCAGCTTTACCAGCCGGCGCCGCGGCCGCCGACCAAAATCTGACACGATCACAAGTTTCGTGAAGCCCTTGTACAGCTGCAGGCCATGGCGCACATCTTGCCGATGGATATCATCAGCGACATGCGCTCCGCGGTAGCGGACGCGAAATCGGCCCTGCGGGCCCGGGCGGCGCCGATCATCGACCAGCTGCTGGATGAACGGGTCCGCCAGACCCGGACGACCCTGCTGCTCGACCTCTTTGCCCGGCAGTTGCGCGAGGCGGGCGTGCCGCTGGCGCGCGCCACCCTGCACCTGCCGACGCTGCACCCGCAGATCTCGGCGCGCAGCCTGGTCTGGGACCTGGAGGCCGGTGGCGCCGTCGAGCTCGACCGCGAGCATGGCATCCGCAACACGACGATTTACCTGCGCTCGCCGCTCAAGCCGATCTTCGAGGGCGGCCCGCCGATCAGGCGCCGGCTGAACGACCCGAACAGCCCGGACGACTTTGCCATCCTCGCCGACCTCAGGGCCCGCGGGCTCACCGACTACATGGTCCGCGCCCTGCCCTTCTCGACCGGCCAGCGCAACGGCATCAGCGTCGCGAGCAATCGCCCGGAGGGCTTCAGCGACGACGACCTGGCGCTGATCGAAACCACCCTGCCCGCCTTCGGCGCGGTCCTCGAGGTGCGTCACATCCGCCAGACCGCACATGCGCTGCTCGACACCTACGTCGGCGCCAGCACCGGAAGCCGGGTCCTGAACGGCGCCGTCAAGCGCGGCGACGGCGAGGTGATCCACGCCGTGCTATGGTACTGCGACCTGCGCGACTTCACCGGCCTCTCCGGCGGCCTGCCGCTCGAGGGCGTGATCGAGCTACTTAACGCCTATCACGACTGCATGGCGACGGCGGTCGAGCGACACGGCGGCGAAATCCTGAAGTTCATCGGCGACGGCATGCTGGCGATCTTCCCCTGCCGCGCCGAGCCTGGCGAGGCCTGCGTGGCCGCCGATACCGCCTGCGAGGCGGCCGAGGAAGCGCTGGCCGCTATCGCCGCGGCCAACAGGGCCCGCGCCTCGGCCGGACTGAGCACGATCCGCTGCGGCATCGCCATCCACGTCGGCGACGTGATGTACGGCAACATCGGCAGCGCGAGCCGACTCGACTTCACCGTCATCGGCCCGGCCGTGAATCTGGTGTCGCGGCTGGAATCGCTGAGCGGGCAGCTCGACCGTGAAGTCGTGGTCTCCGCCGCCATCGCCAAGCTCGCTCGCCGCAACTTCCACTCCCTGGGCACGCACGCCCTCAAGGGCATCCCCGGACTGCAGGAAGCCTTCACCCTGGCTTGAAAACGCCCCGGACCTATCGAGTGTCCGCCTGGGCGATCCGCTCGTGTCGTTAGCATACATGCCGATGGACTCGGCGCAGCGCCACCGCAAGCCACCCGCGACGGCTCGGTGTGGCGCGACCCAGTCACGGCTTGCCGCCGAGTCGCGTCACGGCAAGAGCGCGCGGCCTGTGTCCTCTCCGTCCCGACAGCGAAAAATTTGATGCTGGCGTGTTGACGAAGGCGGACAGGCTTACCCGAATCGGTATAGCGTCGCCTCCCATGATTGATTGAGTGCCGGAACGCATTCAGCAATCGACGTGCAGCAACGTGTGGTGACCGGCTTGAACGCGGGACTAGGGTGCGCGTTCTTGCCTAGGTCGGTAGCGGGGGGCCCGCCAGGGGATGCAGGAAACACCAAGGCGCTATTCTTGTTGCTTGTTGTTTCGACTTGGGGCGGGCAACAAGGCAGACACCGTGCGATCACGATATGAGCTTCAATGGCGGTGTAACGCAGACCCTTGCAACGAAGACCTCCAAGCTGTTGTCGGAACCGTCTCGATCCCGCAACGAACGATCAAGGGAACTGTCACATGAAATCAATCGCGGTCTATAACGTGAAGGGCGGTGTCAGCAAGACCGCCAGCTCCGTCAATCTTGCCTACTATGCGGCCCGCAGCGGCGCGCGGGTCCTGCTCTGGGATTTCGATCCCCAGGGCGCAGCGACCTACTATCTCGGCGCAAGCCCGGCCGAGCACGGGGGTACCAAGAACCTGTTGCCCGAGAACGGCAGCTTGCACGGCATGATCGAGACCACGGACTATCCCAACCTCGATCTCTTCTCGGCCAGCTTCTCGCTGATCCGCAACGACTTCGTTCTCGGCTCGCCACACGACCCCGGCCATCGCTTTCAGCACGTCCTGGCGGCGCTGCCGGACGTCTACGACTATGTCATCATCGACTGCGCCCCGGGTATCTCCCTGATCGCCGAGAGCGTGTTCCAGTCGGTCGACCGGCTGCTGGTGCCGGTGGTGCCGACCACGCTGTCGGTGCTGGCACTCGACCAGCTCCTCGATTTCCTCGCGACCAGGGATGAGTTCAACGTTCCGCTGATGTCGTTCTTCACCCTGGTCGACTGGCGCAAGACCCTGCATCGTGACCTGGTGCTCGAGCAGCGCGCCGACAAGGAAAGCTTCCTCATGACGGTCATTCCCAGCGCCACCGAAGTCGAGCGCATGGGCGTGCACCGGGCGCCGATCGGCGAGTTCGCCGGCAAGAGCCGCGCCGCCCTGGCGTTCGAGGAGCTGTGGCGCGAGATCAGCGAGTCCATGACCGAAGGCAAGGCCACCGCGCCGATCGCAACGGCCTATGCCGCCTACCAGGACAGTCAAGAAAGCCAAGACAGCGCGTCCCACTAGTGACGGCCATGCACCCCGTGGCGCAGGCCCCGCCAATTCCAGGCGGGGCCTCTTGCCGCGGCCCGGCGCGCTCGACTCCCGCCATCAGAACGCCACCGAGAGACTGACCGCACCGAAGCGGTCAGCTCGGTCCTGGTGGCCGAACTCCTTTGTCCGGAAGACGTGCGTATAGGCCAAGCGAACCTGGCCAAGGATTACTGCCGCGCCGACCTGGACATCGGCGACCAACAGATTCTTGTCGACGCTTTGGCTGTCGCTGAAGCTGTTGCCGTCGAGGAAGATGTTGCGCAAGACAGCGCGGCCCTCGAAGCCGGTGAAGAGGTACCAGCCCAAGAGGTCGCGGGGCCGCAGCAAGGTTGAGCCCGGCACGGCCGGGCGGATGCGCGGCGGACCATAGTCGTTCGTCAGGCCCTCGCCAAAGCGCAGCGTGGCGCCTACCGCCGCATAGGTGAAGACGTTGCCGAGCGCGCCGCCGGCATGCGGGATCAGGTCGACGCCCAGGCCGCTGCTCGGATCCTCCTGCAGCATGCGCCACTTGTGCTCGTAGAACAGCACCACGCCCGGCTCGTTGTCGAGCTGGTTGTCCTAACCATTCGCTTCGTCGACCCGGATGATCTCGTGCCATGTGTTCTGGGCCTCATCGGCGAAGGCATAGGGCCCGACCACGCCGAGATCGAGCTCGATCGTCTGCAGTTCGTTGTCACCCTCCGCCACCAGCGCGACGCCGCCGTAGAGCCAACCGGCGTAGGGCCGGTCATCCTTGACCAGCTCCCGGGACCCGGTATCGTCCGGCGTGAACATGGACTGGCCCAGCGTGAAGCCGACATGCATCCGGCCGTCGGGCGGGAAGATCGGCACCCATTTGGCGAGCTCGCGCAGGACTGCCGGGCCTCCGCCCTCCGGCGACAGGTAGGAGAGCCTTACGCCGTTGGTATAGTGTCGGTCGGTCCGGGCGACCCGGTCATTCTCGAGCGTGACATCGAAGCTGCCGACGTCGTCCGTCGCGCTCGCGCCGCCAGCAGCCGCGAAACACGCCAAGCTGACTAGCGCCGCAACCCGCAAGGCGGCGAAGGTACGCGCTCTGTACGCTGAAAATTGGAAACTGATCATCGCCCTCTAGCGTAGAACATCGCACAGGCTCAGGCGCCGCTTCCGAGCCTTGCACCGGCCGACCTCTTGCCGCATTCCATTCCGGGCCGGGTGTGGCAAATTTCCGTTAACGGTGCCGGGCTGTCAGCATGGGTCTTTGGCCACCTGGCAGAGATAGGCGCGCAACGGGATCGAGCCGCTTACCGGATCGTCGTCGCCGGTGCCGATCGCGTTGTTGTAGTTGGCGCTGCCCTCGCCCGCGACCGGGCTCGCCGCCTTGCCGAGTGCTTCGGCGCCTTCCCACCAGCCGTGCTGGCCGCAGACCACGTCGTCCTGCAGCTGCGGGTTCAGCTTCGCCCTGGCGCGCAGGCTGCCGGCCGGCGTCTCGATCCGCAGCCAGTCGCCGTCTGCGATACCGCGCACTTCGGCTGCCGGCGGGCTGATCTCCAGCAGCGGGTCGGGCGCCTTGCGGCGCAGCGCCGGAATGCCGCGATACTGGCTGTGGCAATAGGCCGTCACCTTGGCCGAGGTCAGCACCAGCGGAAAGCGTGCGGCCAGGTCGGGGCGTCTCGCCGGGCTCATCGCCGGCTCCTCGAAGGCCGGCAGCGGCTCCTGCCCGACCGCCAGGAGCTGCTCGGAGTAGATCTCGACCCGGCGGCTCGGCGTCGGAAAGCCGCGTGGCGCGTTCTCGACCTCCTCGGCGTAACGGCGGAAGCGCGTCTGCAGCGGCACGCGGACGCCTTCCGGCCGTGCGCGCAGCTCGTCCAGGGCGATGCCGGAGGGCGCCAGGATGTGACGCAGGCCGGCGTCGCTGTCGCCGCCGAAGAACAGGTTGGCAAGGCCAAGGCGCTTGGCCAGCTCGAAGACGATCCAAACGTCGGAGCGCGATTCGCCAAGCGGCTCGACCACCGGCGCGCGGAGCTGCACCAGGCTGTCGGCCGCCTGACTGACGCCGAAGCCGACACGCAGGCCTTCGCGCTCCCAGGCGCTGCAGACCGGCAGCACGATGTCGGCGAAGGCGGCGGTCGGGTTGAGCCGCAGGTCGGCGTGGACGTGGAACCTCAGGCGGCTGAGCGTCGCCATGGTCCGTTCCGTGTCGGGTTGCGACAGCAGCAGGTTCGAGCCGAAGCAGACCAGGCCCTCGACCGCATAGGGCTCGCCGTGCTCGACCGCGCGGCAGAAGTCTCGGCCGGTGATCCAGCCGTCGCGGCCGGGCCCGAGCGGCCGCTGCGCCAGCCCCAGCGACTTGGCGCGCTGCGCCGGCGGTAGCAGTTCTCGGCCCGACACATCGTTCACCGGCACCTTCGCGAAGTCGACGTTGCCGCCCGGCGCGCCGTAGCTGCCGGTGAGCGCGCTCAGGAGCGCGATGGACCGGTCGGTCTGGGTCGCGTTGTCCTGCTGGCCGACGCCGCTCCAGGCGTAGTAGGCGAGAGGCCGCTGTCCGCCGATCAGGCGCGCTGCTGCAACCACCTGATCCGCCGGCACCCCGGTGATGCCGGCGACGCGCGCGGGATCGTAGTCGGCGAGCAGATCGGCATAGAGCTGGAAGGCGGTCGGGCAGGCCAGCGGCCCGTCCGGCGTTTCCAGCTCGAAACGGCCGCTGAGCGCCGCTGTGTCCGACTCCAGATAGGGCCCGCGCCGTCGGTCATAGAACAGCGGGCGACCCGCCGCCTCGTCCCAGGCGACCAGGCGATCCGGATCGCCGCCTTCAGCGAGGTCGGCGGCGCTGATCAAGCGGCCGCTCTTGGGATTCACCAGCAGCGGGCCGTTGCTCCAGCGCGTCAAGAAGTCGCGGTCGATCAGCTCCTCGCGCAGCAGCACATGGGCGATGCCGAGTGCCAGCGCGCCGTCGCTGCCCGGCCGCACGCGCAGCCAGAGATCGGCCTTGTTGGCCAGGCCGGCGCGGCGCGGATCGACCACGATCAGCTTGGCGCCGCGCTCGCGCGCCGCCAGCACCTCGACCGCGTGGCTGAGCCAGGTGGCGCTCGGATTGTGGCCCCACAGCAGGATGCAGCCGGCGCGTTCGAAGTCGGGCGACTGCACGCCGCCGCCGAAGGTGAAGGCGGTGGCGTGGTCCTTGTGCCAGTTGCAGATCTCGGTGCTGTAAACGGTATTGGGACTGCCGAAGGCGCGGATCAGGCGCTCGACCCAGGCGATGCCGTCGGACATGGCGGTGCCGCTCGGCGTGGTGACGCCGAAGGCGACCGCCTCGGGACCATGACGCGCGGCGATCTCCTTGAGCGCGGCCGCAGTGGTGTCGAGTGCCTCGTCCCACGAGATGCGCTGCCAACCCGGATCGGCATCGCCCTTGGGCCGCGTGCGCTTCATGGGATAGAGCAGACGCCCGGGATCGTGCACGATCTCCGGCGCGGCGCGGCCCTTGGCGCAGAGCTTCTTGCCGGTCGGATGGCCCGGGTCCGGCTCGACCGCCACCAGCCGCCCCTCGCGCACCACCGAGATGCAGCCGCAGCGCGAGCGGCAGAGGGCGCAGTAGCCGGGGATGCGTCGTTCGCCGTTGCGTTGCTGGGCTTTTGTCATTACTTGTCCCTGCCGCGTTGCTTGGGCACTAGGCTCTTATTCTATCACCCTCACCCTCCCACGCGCCCTTCGGGCGCGCGGCCCCCTCCCTCTCCCCTCGAGGTAGAGGGATTCAGTGGCGCAGCGGTTTGTTTCCCTCTCCCTTGAGGGGAGAGGGAGGGGCCTAACGCGAAGCGTTGGGAGGGTGAGGGTGACAAGACAAGAATCCTTACCTGCATGCCGAGTGGGAACAGACCAGAAAGAGCGCATGACCAACCCCTAAACCGAATCGCGCCGGAGCGGCATGGTCATGCAGTGCACACCGCCGCCGCCCTGGGTGAAGAGATCGAGCTCGGGGTCGAACACGGCCAGGCCCTCGGCGCGCAGCCTGCCGTTCAGGTGCTGGCTGTGGCGCGGCGAGACCACGCGATGGCCGCCGAGCGCCAGCAGGTTGCAGCCGAGCTCCATCGCATGCTTGTAGTTGACCGAAATGGTACGGATCTTGTGCCGGCCGAGCCAGTGCAGCAGCTCGTCGTCCAGCACGTCGAGGCAGGCCACGGCCAGCCCCTCCGCCGCCATGCAGAAGATCACGTCGAGGTGCAGGAAGTGCTCGGGAAAGGGCTGCAGGCGTACTTCCCAGCCCTCGGCCTCGAACCACCTGGCGAACTGCCGCGCGCCGGCCTCGTTGCTGCGGTTGCCGCTGTAGCCGAGCAGCAGCAGGCCGGGGCGGATGATGTGGATGTCGCCGCCCTCGAGCGTGCCCTGGCTGCAGTAGCGCCAGATGCCGTTGCCTTGCTCCTCGTAGAAGGCGATCACGCTGGCGTACTCGCCGCGGCGCTGCGGCCGATAGAGCTGGGTGACGACCGGTCCCCAGGGCGTCACCTGGCTCGAATCGCGGGTGTAGACCTGGTAGTGCAGATGGCTCTCCGGCTCCAGGTAGTGGCAGGTCACGCCGGCCTGCTCCAGGGCGTCCTCCATCTCGTCGAACTGGGCCCGCGCCTTGCGCCGGTCGAAGGACGCACCGCCGGCCAGGGTCGCCTCGGCAACCGCGTTGAGCGGCATCCACTGGTAGAAGTCCGGCCGGCAGAGCAGCACGTCGCGCAGGATGCCGGTCTCGGAATCGATCGACCAAGGCTCGTCGGTACTCGCTTTCTCCTTGCTCATTTGGCGCCGGCACGCTCCAGGATCGCGTGCAGCAGCACCTCGCAGCCCGCGGCCAGGTCGGCCGGCGTGGCGTTCTCGATCTCGTTGTGGCTGATGCCGTTTTCGCAGGGCACGAAGATCATGCCGGTCGGCGTGACCCGGGCCATATAGCAGGCGTCGTGGCCGGCGCCGCTGATGATGTCCATGTGGCGGAGGCCGGCGCGCTCGGCCCCGGCGCGTACTGCCGCGACGCAGGCCGGATCGAAGGGCACCGCGTCGAAGCCCCAGATCTGATCGACCGTGATGTCCAGACGCCCGCCGTCGGCCGTCTCCTCCGCAGCCTTGCGCAGAGCCTGGTCCATCTCGGCCAGGCGCGCGTCGCTCGGGTGGCGGAAATCGACGGTCATCCAGACCTCGCCGGGGATCACATTGCGGCTGTTCGGCTTGACGTTCAGCATGCCGCAGGTGGCGCAGGCATTGGGCTGGAAGGCATGGCCGATGCGGTTGACCGCGGTCACGATCTGCGCGGCGCCGACCAGGGCGTCCTTGCGCCGCGCCATGGGCGTCGGGCCGGCGTGCGCCTCCTGGCCGACGATGGTGATCTCGTACCAGCGCTGGCCCTGGGCGCCGGTCACCACGCCGATCGTCTTCTCCTCGGCCTCCAGGATCGGGCCCTGCTCGATGTGCGCCTCGAAGTAGGCGGTGGCCGGACGGCCGCCGCAGCCCTCGCCCTTGTAGCCGATGCGCGCCAGCTCCTCGCCCAGGCTGCGGCCCTCGCCGTCCTTGCGGCTGTGCGCGTACTCGAGGTCGAAGACGCCGGCATAGGCGCCCGAGCCGATCATGGCCGGCGCGAAGCGGCTGCCTTCCTCGTTGGTCCAGACCACGACATCGACCGGCGCCTCGGTCTCGACGCCGAGGTCCTTCAGGGTGCGCAGCACCTCGAGCCCGGCCAGCACGCCGTAGGCGCCGTCGAACTTGCCGCCGGTCGGCTGGCTGTCCAGGTGGCTGCCGGTCATGACCGCCGGCAGGTTGTCGTTGCGGCCGGGGCGGCGGGCGAAGATGTTGCCCATGGCGTCGAAAGAAACCGTGCAACCGGCCTCCTCGGCCCAGCGAGTGAAAAGCTTTCGGCTCTGCCGGTCCAGGTCGGTCAAGGCCAGGCGGCAGACGCCGCCCTTGGCCGTGGCGCCGATCTGCGCCATCTCCATCAGGCTGTCCCACAGCCGCTGCCCGTCGATCCGAAGGTTTTCCGCCACTCCCGCTCTCCCATTCCCAATTCCCAGCCTAAGCCTCTCCCGCCAAGCGGGGCCGGCCGGCCGCCCGCGCCGTGATGGTGCTGTCGATGAATGTTTTCATACCATCCGGGCTGGGGGCAATGCGATCCCGGCGCTCGATCTCGACCACCACCTCGACGGCGCCGGCCAGGCGGGCGCGCTCGGCGGCCGCCTTCTCGGCCGCGGCCGTGGCGCTGGCCGCCGCTTCTTCCAGCTCGGTGAAGTCGCGCGTGCCCTCGGGCAGGTGCAGACGGTAGCGGCCCTCGGCCGGCGCCGTGATCAGCAGGCTGACCCGCTGCAGCACGCCGCTCACCACCGCGCCGACGGCGTTGCAGACCGCCGCATGGGGCGGCACCACCAGCCGGGTGTGCAGCCGCTCGGCGATCGCCGGGAAGTAGGTGGCAGCCGGCGCGCCGATCGCCACCAAAGGCGCCCTGAGTTCAAAGCGCACGGCGAGCAGGCCCTTGCCTGCGCCCGCTTCGCCGAGTGCCTTCTCGACCAGCCGGGCGCCCAGGCCCTGCGCCTGCGCGCTCACGGGCTCGCCCGAGCCCTCCTCGGCCAGGGCGGCGGTCACGATGGCCTCGCAGCCCTGGCGGGTGACCTGGGCCAGCACGGCGCGGCAGATGCCTTCAGGGTCGGCGGCGGAGAAGCCCGCCAGCACGCGGCCGGCGCCAGCGGCGGCGAGATCGGCCGCCTCGCGGGCCCAGATTAGGGCGCCATAGCGGGCGGCCTCGGCCGACCAGCCCTGCTGCAGCCCAAGCACGTGCGCCGCGTCGCTCGGGGTAAAGCCAGACAGCACCGCCAGCCCGCCGTAGACGAGCCGCTCCAGCGCCCG
>JBHJOF010000012.1:0-4721 GCA_050330055.1 Kiloniellales bacterium | reverse complement strand
CGGCGGTGACGAAGCTGTCGCCGGCCTTCTCGGCCAGGTTCTCGGCCTGGTCGAGCAACCGCGCCAGCTCCACCGTCATGTAGGGCTGGGCCGCACCTTCGACCTTGGGCAGCTTGCCGAGCGCGGCCTCGACCGCGGTCAGCGCGCGCTTGGGATCGGCCCCGGCCGCACGCAGCAGGTTGGCCGCCAGGCCTTCCTTGTCGTCCAGCAGGACCTTCAGGAGATGCTCGGGCGCCAGGCCCTGGTGATGGCTGCGCAGCGCCAGACCCTGGGCCGCCTGCAGGAAGCCGCGCGAACGCTCGGTGTACCTTTCGAGATCCATTCTGCCCTCTCCGCCCGCATCCGCGATGGCGCAGCCTGCGATCGACGATGCCAAGATAGCCTTGCCACGCCCTTAACTAACGGCACGTGGCTGGGGACGACCTTGACCTGGGTCATCCGCCTTCTTCCATATGGGCTGTTGCAAAAAGGGCACAAGAGCCCGGGGGCAAATTTCGCCCCGAATCCGGGCCCTTGGATCGACACACCGGAGACTCGGTCCGGGCGGCCCACGTTGACTCTCGACCGGGCACCGGGCTTAGCTGCGAGCCACCGCAAGGGGGAGGAGCCGGGATGGCCGCCAGCGTCGTCGATATCTGCCGCTACCCGGTCAAGGGCCTGAGCGCCGAGTCGCTCGAGCGGGTCGAGCTGACGCCAGGCGAGACCCTGCCGCACGACCGCCGCTTCGCCATTGCCCATGGCAGCACGCAGTTCGACCCGACGGCGCCCAAGTGGCTACCGAGGCGCAATTTCCTGATGCTGATGCGCGACGAGAAGCTGGCCCTGCTGCGCTGCCGCTTCGATCCGGACAGCAACGACCTGACCATCGAGCGCGGCGGCAAGCCGGTGGCCCGGGGCAAGGCGAGCGAGCCCATGGGACGCATGGTGATCGGCCAGTTCTTCGCCAGCTTCATGGCGGGCGCGTCGCGCGGCACGCCGAAGCTGGTCGAGGCGCCGGGCATCAGCTTCGCCGACTGCGCCGAGAAGCTGGTTTCCATCATCAACCTGGCATCGGTTCGCGACCTGGAGCGCGTGATGCGGGTGCCGCTGCATCCTCTGCGCTTTCGCGCCAACCTCTACATCGACGGCCTGCCGGCCTGGGCCGAGCGCGGCTGGGTCGGACAGGAGATCGAGATCGGCGACGCGCGCCTGGCGGTCCGCGAAACGATCGAGCGCTGTGCCGCAACCAACGTCGATCCTGAGACCGGCGAGCGCGATCTCAACATACCGCTGGCGCTGCAGCGCGGCTTCGGCCACGTCACCCTGGGCGTCTATGCCTCGGTCGTCGGCGCCGGCAGCATAGCGAAAGGCGACAGGCTCTCACCGCCGGCGTGAGCCGGGCGTTGGCTTGGAGTCTCTCGAACTAAAAACAGAAGTTCCGTAAGCGCGGCCCCTGAGCTCCGTCCAACAGACAAAGCCCGAGGGGGCCCGGTCGGCTTCAGGGACAGGCAATGTCCTTGTCGCTGTCGCTCGACGCCAGCTCCTGCGAATCGCCCTCGTCATCGGACGGGGCAGCGCCGTTGCCGTTCGCCGGCTTGCGACGCCGCAGGCCACGACGCCGCGGACCGGCCTCGCCGCGCGGCTCGCTGGCTGCGTCGGCGTTGTCGACGGGGGCTGACGTGGCTTCGCTCTCGGCCCGGCCGCCCGCTGCCTCGCCACCGGGGGCCGCACCATTGCCGCGCGCTGCGGCAGGCTGGTGTGGTGATCCATCTCCGGCATAGGCATAGTCGCCACGCGGCGGCATGCCCTCGCGAGTCTGATCGAAGCGGCGTTGGCCATCGGAGTGCGGATCGGTGCTGTCATTCACCATGCGATAGTAGTGCTCGGCGAACTGATAGAACCCTTCCGCCGCAATGCGATCCCCAGATGCCGTCGCATCGCGCGCGAGCGCCAGGTATTTCTCGTAGACCTGGTGCGCGTTACCCCTGACCCGTCCCTCCGGGCCACTGCTGTCGAAGGTCTGCGACCTGGACGGCAGGTGCTGTTTACGGTGCGGCCGCCCGCGCGGCCGCCGTCCACTTGAACCTTGTCTCATCGCTCCGTTACTTCTAAACGGACATTGAACGCTCGCATTCCTGCCTGGACCGCCAATGGGCGGTTCTGCGAGATCTTCACCACGGACACATGATAGGAAGTCGTGGGGCGTCCCCGACGGACGCGGGAGCCTACGGCTCTCGTCATCAAGTTAGTCGGGAATGCTGGGCATTCCAACACTTTTTTTCCCATTGACATACTTACAATTTCTCTGTGTCGCGCGTGGCAAGGACACAGCGTTCATGCCCCGAAAGATCACGCCGACAGCCGGCGGGCAACAGCCCGACGTCCGTCAGCAATTGGGTCACGTCCTTAGCCTGATCGGCCCCGATCTCTAATGCGGCCAGTCCACCGGGCGCCAGGAGCCGCGCAATCTGCGGCGCCAGGACCCGATAGGCCGCCAGCCCGTCACCCCCACCGTCGAGCGCGCTTCTCGGCTCGTATTGGGCAACCTCTGGTTCCAGGGCGTCGATCTCCGCTTCCCTTATATAGGGAGGATTACTAACGATTGCTTGCCAAGCCCCACAAATGCCCCCGGCCCAGTCGCCTACGACGAAACGGGCCCGCTCGGCCAGGCCGAGCGCCCGGGCATTGTCCCGGGCGATCGCCACGGCCCCGGCGTCGCGATCGAGGCCCAGGCCCCAGGCCTGCGGCAGCTCGCTCAAGAGGGCCAGCAGCAGACAGCCGCTGCCGGTGCCGAGGTCGAGAATCGCGCCCGCCCGCTCGCGCGGCCTCCACCAGTCCAGCACCGCTTCGACCAGGGTCTCGCTGTCCGGCCGCGGATCGAGAGTTGCCGGGCCGATCCGCAGCTCCAGACCCCAGAAGCCGCGCCGGCCCAGGATGCGCGAGACCGGCTCGCGGGCGGCGCGGCGCGCGACCAGCGACTCGAAGGCGGCCGCCCGCTCGGCTACCACCGGACACTCGGGGCGGGCGATGATCGCCTCCGGGCCGAGCTGCAGCACTTCGGCCAGCAGCAGCCGGGCGTCGCGCCGGGGCTGCACCACCCCGGCCGCCTGCAGGCGTGCGGCGGCCGCCTGCAGCAGCATTTCAACTGAGGAGCCTGCGAGCACCGCGGGTGTCACTGCAGCGCCGCCAGCCGTTCCGCCTGATCCTCGGCGATCAGCGCCTCGATGATCTCGTCGAGCGCCTCGCCCTCGAGCACGCGCTCGAGCTTGTAGAGCGTCAGGTTGATACGGTGATCGGTCACCCGGCCCTGCGGATAGTTGTAGGTGCGGATCCGCTCCGAGCGGTCGCCGCTGCCGACCTGGCTGCGCCGGGTCGCCGCCATCTCCTCCTCCTGGCGCTGCCGCTCCAGGTCGTAGAGCCGGGCGCGCAGCACCTTCATCGCCTTGGCCCGGTTCTTGTGCTGCGACTTCTCGTCCTGGCACTGCACCACGAGGCCGGTAGGAACATGCGTGATGCGCACCGCGCTGTCCGTCGTGTTGACGTGCTGGCCGCCGGCCCCCTGCGAGCGGTAGGTATCGACGCGCAGGTCCTTCTCGTCGACTTCGACGTCGACCTCCTCGGCCTCGGGCAGCACGGCCACGGTGGCGGCCGAGGTGTGGATGCGACCGCCCGATTCGGTGACCGGCACGCGCTGCACCCGATGCACGCCGGATTCGAACTTCAGCCGAGAAAAGACGTTCTTGCCGCTGATCGCGGCGCTGGCGTCCTTGCAGCCGCCGATTCCGGTCTCAGTATAGTGCAGGATCTCGAAGCGCCAGCCGCGCTCCTCGGCATAGCGCTGGTACATGCGCAGCAGCTCCGCAGCGAAGAGCGCCGCCTCCTCCCCGCCGGTGCCGGCGCGCACCTCCAGGATCACGTTGCGCTCGTCGGCCTCGTCCCTGGGCAGCAGCAGGATCTTGACCTGCTGCTCCAGCTCCGGAAGGCGCTCCTTGAGGGCGTAGTATTCCTCCTCCGCTAGCGCGCGCATCTCGCCGTCCGAAGCCGGGTCCGCCATCAGCGCCTCGGCCTCGGCCATCTGCTGCTCGGCCGCGCGCAGCGCCGCGATCTGCTCGACCACCGGCGTCAGATCGGCAAAGTCCTTCAGCATGCGGGCATAAGCGGGCGAGCCGGGCTCCGGATGGGCCGCGACCGCATCGCGCAGCTCGTCGTGGTGCGCGACCACCCGCTCCAGCTTCTGCTCCAGACTCACGAGCGCTCCTTTCCGTCGTCGTCGTCGCGCAACCGGCCGCCGAGGCGGAACAGCCGCTCGACCGTGCGCTCCAGCTTGGCGCCCTCCTCGCCGCCTCCGGCTGCCGCCTCGCGCAGCGCCTCGCTCGGATCGTGCAGCAGCCGGTTGACCAGCAGGCGGGTGGCGTCCTCGGCGTCGAGCGTGCCCTGTGCCAGCACCTGCTTGCGCACCGCCTCGAAGTGGCGCCTGAGCGCGCTCACCGCCGGCGCGGCGCCGCGCTCGGCGCGCTGCCGCAGGAAGGCCTCGATCTCCTGCCCGACCACGCGCCAGGCCGCGACCGCGGTGCCTTCGCGGGTCGCCTTGCCCTGCTGCGCGACCCCTTCCAAGTCGCCCAGGTCGTAGAGAAAAGCCCCGTCCAGCCTTTCCACGGCGGGATCGACGTCGCCCGGCACGGCCGTATCGAGGAACAGCACCGGCCGGCGCTTGCGGCGGCGCAAGGCCTGCTCAACCGCCT
>JBHJOF010000011.1:0-9947 GCA_050330055.1 Kiloniellales bacterium | reverse complement strand
TGACCGGGTCCTGCGCGCCATGGACCGGCCGACCATCGACCACCGCGGGCCGGACTTCGCCCGCCTCGGCCAGGAGGTGCTGGCCGGCCTGAAGCAGATCTTCCAGACCGCGGGTCCGGTGGTCATCTTCCCCTCCTCCGGCACCGGCGCCTGGGAGGCCGCCCTGGTCAACACGCTCTCGCCCGGCGATCGCGTCCTGATGTTCGAGACCGGCCACTTCTCGACGCTCTGGAGCGAGATGGCGGCACGCCTCGGCCTCGATGTCGAGATTCTGCCCGGCGACTGGCGCAGCGGCGGCGACCCGGCGCGGATCGAGGCGCACCTGATGGAGGACCGCGCGCAGGCCATCAAGGCGGTCTGCATCGTGCACAACGAGACCTCGACCGGCGTCACCAGCCACGTCGCCGAGGTGCGCAAGGCGATCGACCGCGCCAAGCATCCGGCGCTCTTCATGGTCGATACCATCTCGTCGCTCGCCTCGATCGACTACCGGCACGACGAGTGGGGCGTCGACGTGACGGTGGGCGGCTCGCAGAAAGGCCTGATGCTGCCGCCCGGCCTCGGCTTCAACGCGATCGGCGAGAAGGCGCTGGCCGCTGCCAAGTCGGCGCGCCTGCAGCGCTCCTACTGGGACTGGCAGGCCATGCTGGCGCCCAACAAGGCGGGCTTCTTCCCCTACACGCCGGCCACCAACCTGCTCTACGGGCTGCGCGAGTCGATCGCCATGCTGCTGGAGGAAGGGCTGGGGAACGTCTTCGCGCGCCATGACCGCCACGCCGAGGCGACGCGGCGCGCGGTCAAGGCCTGGGGCCTCGAGATCCTCTGCCGCAACCCGGCCGAATACAGCAGCTCGCTGACCGCCGCCGTCATGCCCGAGGGGCACAGCGCCGATGCCCTGCGCGACGTAATCCTGGAGCGCTACGACCTGTCGCTCGGCTCCGGCCTCGGCAAGGTCAAGGACAAGGTCTTCCGCATCGGCCACCTGGGCGACTTCAACGACGTCATGCTGGCCGGCACGCTCTGCGGCGTCGAGATGGGCCTGGCCGTAACCGGCGTCCCCTTCCGCCGCGGCGGCGTCGACGCGGCGATGGAGTTTCTGGCAAGCGGTGTGCAGACGGCACGGCGCAGCGACGCGGCCGCTGAATGAGCGGCGCCGAGCTCTGGCGCCTGACGGCCGTCGAGGCGGTCGAACGGCTCAAGCGCGGCGACGTTACGCCGCTCGATCTGGTCGAGGCGGCGGCGGCGCGCATCGCGGCGACCGACAAGCATCTCAACGCCCTCCCCACCCTCTGCCTCGAGCGGGCGCGCGAGCACGCCAAGCGGCTTATGGCGCAAGGCAAGAATACCGAGCATCCGCCCGGCCGGCTCGGCGGTCTGCCGGTGGCGATCAAGGACCTGAACGACGTGGCCGGCGTGCGCACCACCTACGGCTCGCCGATCTATGCCGAGCACGTGCCCGAGCGCTCCGACCTCCTGGTCGAGCGGCTGGAGGGCAACGGCGCCATCGTCATCGGCAAGTCGAACACGCCCGAGTTCGGCGCCGGCGCCAGCACCTTCAACGAGGTCTTCGGCAAGACGCACAATCCCTGGAACGTGGCGAAGCAGGTGGCCGGCTCGTCAGGCGGCGCGGCGGCGGCGCTGGCGGCCGGACAGGTCTGGCTGGCGAGCGGCTCCGACCTGGGCGGCAGCCTGCGCACGCCGGCCAGCTTCAACGCCGTGATCGGCCTGCGCCCCTCGCCCGGCCGCGTGCCCAAGGGGCCGAGCCTGCGGCCTTTCGGCACGCTATCTGTCGAGGGGCCGATGGCGCGCACGGCCGAGGACTGCGCGCTCTTCCTCGACGCCATGGTGGGGGAGCATCCGCGAGACCCGCTCGCCCTGCCGGCACCGGCCGAGTCCTTCCTCGACGCGGTGCGCGCCCGGCGCAAGCCCAGGCGTGTCGCCTTCAGCCCCGACCTGGGGCTGCTGCCGGTCGACCACCGCGTGGTGGCGATCTGCCGCCAGGCGGCCGAGCGTTTCGCAACGATGGGCATCGCGGTCGAGGAGGCCTGTCCCGACTTCGCCGGCGCGCTGGAGGCCTTCCAGGTGCTGCGCGCCGCCGGCTTCGCCGCCGACAAGGCGGAGTTGCTGCGCGACCATCGCGACAAGCTGAAGCCGGAGGTGATCTGGAACGTCGAGAAGGGCCTGGCGCTTACCGCCGAGGACATCGGCCGCGCCGAGCTGGCGCGCGGCGCGCTATTCTATCGCATCGCGGCCTTCTTCGAGACCTACGACCTACTGCTCTGCCCGGCCGCCATCGTGCCGCCCTTCGACGTGGATGTGCGCTACGTCGAGGAGGTCGAGGGCGTGCGCTTCGACAATTACGTCGATTGGCTCGGCATCGCCTCGGTCATCACCCTGACCTCCTGCGCCGCCGCCTCGGCGCCGGCCGGCTTCACCCACGACGGGCTGCCGGTCGGCCTGCAGATTGTCGGGCCGCCGCGCGGCGAAGCCGCGGTCTTGACTGCCGCCGCGCTCCTGGAAGAGGCGACCGGCATCGCCCAGCGCCTGCCGATCGATCCGCTGAGCGCCGACGGCAAGCCGCTGGCCCGTTAATCCAGGTACTTGGCGATCGCCGCGGCCATGGCTTCGGCCTCGGTGTCGTGCGGGAAGAGAGTGACGAAGGCGCCGTCCGGGCCCATCAGGAAGGTGATCGAGGAGTGGTTCACCAGGTAGTCCTCGGGCGCCGCGTCGGCCAGGACCAGCTTGCTGCGATGCACCCGGTAGGCCTTGGCGGCGGCGCGCACCTGGGCCTCGCTGCCGGTCAGGCCGATCAGCCGCGGATGGAAATGGTCGATGTAGTCCTGAATCCGCTGCACCGTATCGCGCGCGGGATCGACCGTGATGAACAGCGGCTGCACCTGATCCGCCTTGTCGTCCAGCAGATCGAGCGCGTCGGCCATGATCTGCAGGTTGGTCGGACAGATGTCCGGGCAGGTGGTATAGCCGAAATAGATCAACAGGAAGCGGCCGCGGAAGTCGCTGTCGCTGCGCGGCCGGCCCCTGTGATCGACCAGGCTGAAGGGGCCGCCGAAGGTGACCGGGAAGCCCGCCGCCGGGGTCTGGCCCGCCGCCGCCGGAGCCTGCGCATCCGTCTGCTCCGCGGTCCGGCCGGGGCCGGCCGCCAGCAGGACGGCCAGCACGGCAAGGCCCAGGGCGCGCGTCATGGCTGAAGGTACCATGGCTCCAGGATGGCCCGCCCGGGCGGCCGTCGCCACCCTGGCACCGGCCAGCACGATCACGCTTGCGCGAGCGTGCCCCGCAGGGTTCCCGGGCGCGGAATGTTCATATGAAGGCGCGCATTCTTCGCTCTATTCCATAATTGAGAATGCGTCGCAGTATCAGAAATTGCTGGACAGTCCCCTGGGGAAGTCATACCTTAACCGGCGTTGGTCAGAATGGGGTTTCCATGTATCGCGACAACACGCTGATCCCGAGCGAAGCCGTCCGCCTGCTGGCGCTCGGCATCCTGGCCGACGGCGAGCGCTCCTATGCCGATCTGGCGAGCGAGGTGCGCCGTTTCACCAGCCACGTGGTCGGCCCGTCGCTCGACCTGGTCGGCTCGCCGCTCGAGCTGCTCAAGGTCGAGGGCCTGATCGAGCCGCTCGAGGGCAGCGGCCGCGGCGACGACGCCCGGCTGCGCATCACCGTCGCCGGGCGGGACGAGCTGACCCGGCTGCTGACGGCCAACGTGCGCCCGCCGGTCAGCGACATCAACAAGCTGATCATCGCCCTCAAGATGCGCTTGTTGCATCTGCTGCCAGCCAAAGAGCAGCGCCTGCAGCTCGATGGCCTGATCGAGATGTGCGAGCGCGAGCTGGCCCGCCTGGTCAGCCTGCGCGGCCACCACAGCCAGGATCCCGGCCACCTGGTGGCCTGGCTCGACCACGACATCGCCGCGGTGCGCCGCCGCCTGGCGTGGTTCCAGGACCTGCACGCCAGTCTCGCAGCCGACTGAGCGCAAGAATTCCCTAAAGGGCTTCCTGTTGCCACAGCCAAGGCTGTCGTCCCGGCACTTGTTGCCGGGACCCAATGGCCTATCAGCCGTGCATGCGCTAACGCCAATGGGTCCCGGGAACAAGCCCCGGGACGACAGTGGAGTGTGCAGGCCTTGCGAGACCGTCCCGCGAACAACAGTGATGCTTGTCCGGGGATGATATCTAAAAAGAAGTTAGAGTCTGACCATCAATACAAATGCTGCCCGCCGGTGACGAAGACCTCGGTGCCGGTGACGTAGCCGAAGTCGTCGGTGCAGAGCTGGTAGACGGCGGCCGCCACCTCCTCCGGCTTGCCCATGCGGTGCATGGGAATGCGCGGGATTAGCGCCTCGTACTCCTCGCCGATCATGGCCGTCTCGATCTCGCCGGGGGCAACCGCGTTGACGCGCACGCCGATCTCGGCGAACTCCACCGCCATCTCGCGGGTCAGCGCCGAGAGCGCCGCCTTGGAGGTCGAGTAGGCCGAGCCGGCGAAGGGGTGGATCTGGTGCCCGGCGATCGAGGTGATGTTGACGATCGCCCCCTTGCCCTTGCGCAGCGCCACGGCGAAGCCGCGGGCCAGCGCCAGCGGCGCGAAGAGGTTTAGCTCGAAGACCTGGCGCCAACCGGCCAGCTCGCCGTTGAGGATGCCGAGCCGCTCCTTGAAGGGCGTCTTGGGCGAGATGGCGGCGTTGTTGACCAGGGCCGCCAGCGGACCACCACCCAGCAGGCCGCTGGCTTGTTCGACAAAGGACTCCAGGCTGGCCGGGTCGGCCAGGTCGGCGGTGATGTGCTCGGTCCAGTTGGGATCGCGCTGGCATTCCGGCGGCACCGCCTCGCGCGAGCAGGTGATGATGCGCCAGCCTTCGTCGCTGAAGCGCTTGACCGTGGCGTGGCCGATGCCGCGGCTCGCCCCGGTCAGGATGATGGTCTTGCGGGCTTCCGTCATGGCCGCGATCTTATCGCATCGACCGCGGCGCGGCACCAGAGCGAAGCAGGCCGCTTAGCCGCTCGTCCCCCTAGCCCGGGCTCGGGCGGACGCTGGCGACCTTGAAGGTGCGGAGCTGGCCGTCGTGCTCGCGGATCGAGACGTACTCGCCCTCCAGGAAGGCGTGGCTGTCGAACCTGTAGCCGGCCTCCTCGTCATCGGGATCGCCCTCGATGTCGTAGCGGAAGGCCCAGGTCCCGCCCCGCGTGTGCACCAGATGGCCTTCCTCGTCGTCCTCGCCTTCCCAGAAGCGCCGGACGCGGCAGCGCGCGCGGTGGGCGCGCCAGGCCTCGACGTCGATATGGCCGTCGGCACGCAGCGGCGCCGTGAACTCGTAGCCGCGCCGCGTGCTGCCCTCGGGAAAGTCGTGATCGCGCGCCAATTCCAAGCGTATGGTCTGCAAAGCCATGGTCCCTCCCCTTGCCGACTAGGCGCGCTTCTGCTGTTTCGTGCCGGGCACATAGTCCGCATGGCTGCGGATGAAGTGCGCCAGCACCAGGCGCAGCTTCAGCGCATGCTCCAGATCGCCGCGCGCCTTGGCGTTCTCGATATCCTCCAGGATCATGCGCTTCAAGCGGGGAACGCCGTCGGGGCTGTGAACCAGATAGCAGCCCAGCTCTGCGGCAACGATCTCGGGGATGTGCTCGTGCTCGGCGATCGCCAGGATCTCCTCCTCGGTCAGATCGGAAAGCGCGATACAGTCCTGCAATGTCAGCATGGCAGCGACCTCTCTTTTCTTTCGGCCGGCCGGCGTCAGTGCGCCATCAGGACCGGCACGGCGGCCTCGCCTACCACGCTGCGCGTCACCCCGCCCAGCACCATCTCGCGCAGCCGGCTGTGGCCATAGGCGCCCATCACGAGCAGGTCGGCGTCGCGTGCCTCGGCCTCTTTCAGGAGCTGCTCGCCGAGCGGCCGGTGATCGGGCTCAAGCGTGACCGCCTCGGCGGTGATGTCGTGCAGCGCCAGGTAGCTCTTCACTTCGGCAGGATCGGCGGTGATGCCGTCCTTCACGGTGAGCACTTGCAGCGACTCGGCTTGCTGGCCGAACGGCAGCACCGCCGCCAGCGCCTCGGCCGACTCCTTGGTGTTGTTCCAGATCACGACGATACGCTTGCCGACCGTCGCCGGGGCGCTTGACGGCGCCAGCAAGATCGGGCGCCCGCTGTCGAACAGGGCCGCTTCGAGGACCAGCGGATAGCGGCTGTCCTCCTCTTCCGGCGGCCGCTCGACCACGATCAAGTCAAACAGGCGGCCGGCCCGGCCCACCACGTCGTCGGGTCGGCCGGTCACCACCTTGAGGCGCGCCGAGAGCTTGCCACTGGGTGGCGGCGAGTCGGGAGTCGTGATGGCCAGCCGCTCGTCGACGCAACATTTCTTGAACAGGACCTCGGCCGCCTTGGCGCGCCGCTCGGCCTGCGCCTCCAGGGAATCGATCAGCTCCTGCACGACGGCGCCGGAGAGGCCTTCTGCCATGATCGGGATCGCCTCGTTGGAATCGGCGCGTACGTGCAGCACCTCGACATAGCTGTCGAACAGCTTGCCGACGGCAAGTGCCGTGCGCAGGGCCGCCTCGCTGCCCTCGCCGCCGCCGATGGCGACCAGTATAGCCTTTGGTGTCACTGAGACCTCCGTGGCAGGCGGCCGCACCGGCCGCAGACTTGAGACAAGGCCGGCGAAACGGCCAAGCTGACGCTGGCATGGCGCCTGGACCGGTTCATTGACCTAGGTCAAGGGCTTAGCCGATCGCGCCTGCCTCTCGAGATCGCTTCGGTCCTCGGCGATGCCGTGGGGATCCTCATGGATCAGCACCTCGGCACCGGGGAAGGCGGCGCGCACCTCCGCCTCGACGGCGTCGGCGATCGCGTGCGCCTCCAGCAAGCTCATGCGGCCGTCCATCTCCAGGTGAAGCTGGATGAACAGCATGGGCCCGGAGGCCCGGGTCCGCAAGTCGTGCAGGTCGATCACCTGGGGATGGCGGCTGACGATGTCCTTGATGCGCTGGCGGTCGCTGTCCGGGAGCTCCCGGTCCATCAGCATGTCGAGCGCACCCTTGGCGATCAGCCAGGCGTTGAACACGATGAAGATCGCGATCGCCAGGCCGAACAGCGGATCGGCCAGGGTCCAGCCGAGCTGCGCGGCCAGCAGCAGCGCCACGATGACCGCGAGGTTGGTCAGCAGGTCGCCGACGTAGTGCAGCGAATCGGCCTGTATTGCCAGCGAGCCGGTCTTGCGCACCACGTAGACCTGGTAGCGGGTCAGCGCGAAGGTGGCGACGATGGCGAAGATCATCACCGCGATGCCGATCTCGCTGTTGACCACCGGCACCGGGTGAAAGAGCCGGTAGCCTGCCTGCACGATGAGGAACACGGCCGATCCGGCGATGAAGGTCGACTGGCCGAGCGCCGCCAGCGGCTCGGCCTTGCCGTGGCCGAAGCGGTGCTCGCGGTCCGGCGGCGTCAGCGCGTGGCGCACGGCGAAGAGGTTGACCAACGAAGCCGCGATGTCGAGCAGCGAGTCGACCAGCGTCGACAACATGGCGATCGAATCGGTGTAGATCCAGGCCGCGAATTTGATTGCGATCAGCAGGCCGGCCGTCGCCACCGAGGCATAGGTGGCGGAGCGCAGGAGACCCGCCTTGGTCTCCGGCGCTAGTTCTGTTTCGCGGTTTTCGGCGGCGGCCATCAGGGAAACAGGCGCTCGGTGCGCCAGCTCTCGCCCTCGCGGTGATAGACGAGGCGGTCGTGCAGACGGAAGGCGCCCTCCTGCCAGAACTCGACGCGCTGCGGCATGACCCGGAAGCCGGACCAGTAGGGCGGCCGCGGCACCTTGCCGATCGCATGCCTAACGGCCTCCAGCGCCACCCGCTTCTCGAGCTCGTAGCGGCTCTCCAGCGGCCGCGACTGCTGGCTGGCCCAGGCGCCGATCTGGCTCTGCCGCGGCCGCGTGGCGAAGTACTCGTCGGCTTCCTGGTCGCTCACCTGCTCGACCGGGCCCTCGACGCGCACCTGGCGGCGCAGCGATTTCCAGTGGAACAGCAGGGCGGCCTTCGGATGAGCGCGGAGCTGCTCGCCCTTGCGGCTCTCCAGGTTGGTGTAGAAGACGAAGCCGCGCGGGTCGACGCCCTTGAGCAGCACCATGCGCAGCGACGGCATGCCGTCGGCGCCCACGGTCGCCAACGCGACCGCGGTGTGGTCGTTGACCTCCTTGTCCTTGGCCTGATCCAGCCAGCTTTCGAAGATCGCGAGCGGGTCTTCCGCAGTCGAGTCGCCGAACATGGTCCCTCGCGAATTGTTTCCCAGGTCGCCGCCTGGCGGCTGCAACAGGGCGACCTTAGCGCGTCGGCGGCGCCCTGGGGAGCCTGCGTCCCCGGGGAATCGCCCCGGGGATGAACCCGGGCGCCGGTCCGTATGAAAGAGAGCGAGCAGCGGCAAGGGGCCCTGCCCGCGACGAGACGTATCAGAGAGGCTGGAACCATGAAGATCAAAGGCTTAGTTGCGGGGCTGGGGCTGGCGCTGCTGGTCGCCGGCTGTGCCGAGGGTACCGGGCCCGGCACCAAGCAGACGGTCGGCGGCCTGGGCGGCGCCGCCCTGGGCGGCCTGTTCGGCGCTCAGTTCGGCAGCGGAACCGGTCAGCTCGCCGCGACGGCGGCCGGCGCCCTTGTCGGCGCCCTTGTCGGCAGCGAGATCGGTCGCTACATGGACGACGCCGACCGTCAGTACGCCTACGACGCCGGCCAGCGCGCGCAGGCCGTACCGGTCGGCCAGACCATTGCCTGGAATAACCCAAGCAGCGGTAACTATGGTACGGTCACGCCTCTGCGCGACGGCACCTCATCCAGCGGTGCCTATTGCCGCGAGTTCCAGCAGACCGTTACGGTCGGCGGACGGTATGAGGAGGCCTATGGCGTTGCCTGCCGGCAGCCCGACGGATCTTGGCGCGTGGTCCAGTAAGCGGAAAGCACGCGCCACGCGACTTGCGCGCGGCCAGGCAGGCCGCCGCGCTCTCCCGCTTGGCCGGCGCCGGTGCGACTGGGGCGACCGATGAGGGACCCCTACCAGGTGCTCGGCGTCGGCCGCAACGCATCGGCCGACGAGATCAAGCGAGCCTACCGCGCGCTCGCCAAGCGGCTGCACCCGGACCTCAATCCGGGCGACAGCAAGGTCGAGCAGCAGTTCAAGGAGGTCTCGCAGGCCTACAGCGTCCTGGGCGACCCGGAGAAGCGCAAGCGCTTCGACCGCGGCGAGATCGACGCCAGCGGCCAGGACACCGGCTGGGGCGATCGCGGCTTCTACCGCACCTACGCCGAGAGCGGCGAAGGCGCCAAGTACGGGCGCTCCGGCTTCGAATCCGCCGCCGAGGACATCTTCGCCGACCTCTTCGGCCACGGCTTTGGCCAGGGTGCCGGTGGAGCTGGGGGCGCTGCGCGCGCCCGGGCCGGCGGCCATCGCCGCACCGTGCGGCGGCGCGGCGCCGACGTTACCTATGAGGTCGAGATCAGCTTCACCGACGCGGCGCTCGGCGCCAGGCGGCGCATGACCCTGACCGACGGCAAGACGCTCGAGGTCGCCATCCCGCCGGGCACCGAGGAGGGCCAGACCCTGCGCCTCAAGGGCAAGGGCATGGGCGGCATGGGCGGCGCGCCGGACGGCGACGCCTTCCTCCAGGTGCAGATCCAGCCGCACCGCCTCTTCACCCGCAAGGGCAGCGACATCCACCTGGAGCTGCCGATCACCCTGCAGGAGGCGATCGCCGGCGCCACCATCGAGGTGCCGACGCTGTACGGCGTCGTCTCGATGAAGGTGCCGGCCGGTGCCAACAGCGGCCAGGTGCTGCGGCTCAAGGGCAAGGGGGTGCTCGACCGCAAGAGCGGCGATCAGGGCGACCAGTACGTCACCTTGAAGGTGATGCTGCCGGACAAGATCGACGACGAGCTGCGCGGCTTCATC
>JBHJOF010000010.1:0-10192 GCA_050330055.1 Kiloniellales bacterium | reverse complement strand
AGTAGGTGCAATCGTGCCCGGCCTCCTTGAGGCCGCGCCACTGGGCGCGGGCGGCACTGACCGCCGCCTCGCTGGTGCCGTCGAACAGCACGACGCAGAGCTTGTAGTCACCCACCCGCCCGGAGACCGCGCCGTCGGTCAGGAACAGCGCCTCGGCCTGATTCGGATTCTCGTCGCGCTCGGAGAGCCAGACCGGCTGCTCGGCGGCGAAGCCGTCCCTGGCCGAGCCGTGCGGCAGGAAGGAATTCTCGCGGTAGGTCCAGAGCCACGCGTTGAGCGCCTCGACCCGCTCGGGTGAGCCCGCCAGCACCACGGCGCGCTGGCCGCGTTCCAGCGTCTTCTCCAGCATCTGCGGCAAGGCCGCCTCGAGCGAGGTGCGGGTCAGGTGATAGAAGCGAACCTCGGTCATGAGCGCGCGCCGTGCGACTTGCCTGTCCTCATCCTTCGACAGGCTCAGGATGAGGCGACAGGCTCAAGCTAGACGGAGCCACAAACTCAAGCCCCCTCACACTGAGCCTGTCGAAGTGCGAGGGGGCGTCTCGACGATCAAGGCCTACTCGTAGTAGTCCGCCACCAGGCGGTCGAGCAGGCGCACGCCGAAGCCGGTGCCGCCCTTGGCGGCGGTGCCCTTGTCCTTGCTCGACCAGGTGACGCCGGCGATGTCGAGGTGGGCCCAGGGCGTCTTGTCCTTGATGAAGCGCTGCAGGAACTGCGCCGCGGTGATCGAGCCGGCGGTGCGGTTGCCGATGTTCTTCATGTCGGCGGCGTCGGAATCGATCAGCTTGTCGTAGGCCTCGCCGAGCGGCATGCGCCAAAGCTTCTCGTCGACCGCCTGGCCGGCGGCAGTCAGACGCTTCGACAGCGTGTCGTCGTTGCTGAACAGGCCGGCATGCTCGTGGCCGAGCGAGATTATGATGGCGCCGGTCAGCGTCGCCAGGTCGACGATCATCTGCGGCTTGAATTTCTCCTGGACGTACCAGAGCGCGTCGGCCAGCACCAGGCGCCCCTCGGCGTCGGTGTTGAGCACCTCGATGGTCTGGCCCGACATGGAGGTCACGATGTCGCCGGGCCGCTGCGCCGCACCGGAGGGCATGTTCTCGACCAGGCCGCAGACGCCGACTGCGTTGACCTTGGCCTTGCGGCCGGCCAGCGCGCGCATCAGGCCTATCACCACGCCGGCGCCGCCCATGTCCCATTTCATGTCTTCCATGCCGGCGGCCGGCTTGATCGAGATGCCACCGGTGTCGAAGGTGACGCCCTTGCCCACGAAGGCCAAAGGCCCGGACTTGCCGCCCGCTTTGCCCGCGGCGCTCTTGGGCGCGCCGTTCCACTCCAGCACCACGAGCTGCGGCTCGTTGGCCGAGCCCTGACCGACGCCGAGCAGGGCGCCCATGCCGAGCTTCTGCATCTGCGCCCCGCCCAGCACCGTGACCTTGACGCCCAGCTTGCTGAGCGACCTGGCCTCGGCCGCGAGGCTCTTGGGATAGAGGATGTTGGCCGGCTCGGAGACCAGGTCACGGGTGAAGAACACGCCCTCGGCGACCTTCTCCAGGGGAGCGAATGCCTTGGCCGCTGCCTTGGGGTCGTCGAGCATCACCGTGAGCTTGGTCAGGCTCGGCTTGGCCTCCTGCTTCTCCTTGGTCTTGTACTTGTCGAAGCGGTAGGAGCGCAGCAGCGCGCCCATGGCGTAGTGTGCCGCGCGATGCGCCGGCTTGGGCCCCCTGCCGGGCAGCTTGCCGACCAGGGCCGTGGCCTCCTTCTCGCCCGCCTTGTTAAGCAGCGCCACGAGTCCGCCGCCGATGTTCTCCAGGTCGATATCCTTGAGCTCGGCCGGATTGCCCAGTCCGCAGAGAACCACCCGGCTGTTCGGCAGCCCGGGCGGCGTCACGACCTCCAGGAACTGCCCCTGCTTGCCCTTGAAGCGGCTGCTGGCATTGAGGGCGCGGCTCAGCGCCCCGCCACAGGTCTTGTCGAGGGCGGCCGTGCCGGCGGGCAGCTTGGAGTCGGCCAGGACGCCGACGGCGATCGCGCCGCTTTTCGGGCTTCCCAGGGGCGCAAAGGCGATCTTCATGGACAATCCTCTCTAGTAGCCGGGCCTCTTATTGGTCGGGCCTCCCCGGTAGCCGGGTTCACAGCAAGCCGCCGGCGCATCGAGCCGGCCCAGGCGCTGATGGCGCGCCCAGGGCAAGGCGCAACGACGCGGCCGACCGGGAATCTGCTACTGCGATAGCGGTTGTGCGCGACCCCTGTCAATGCTTGTAGGTGTCCGGGGACCGGGGTCCGCCCTTCCGGTACCTCGGCCGGCACTGCGGCCAGGCGCCGTCACCGGGTCAAAAAGCGCGTGAAAAGCCTGGACGAGTTTCCGATACTGCGGCTATCACCGAAGCTCCAGAGACCAAAGCCAAGGCCTATGCGTTCGATCACGCGCTACATCCTGAAGCAGCTCGCCTTGGTCACCGCAGCGGTGACGGTCGGTCTGACCTTCGCCGTCTGGCTGACCCAGTCGCTGCGCCTGATCGACTACATCGTCAACCGTGGCCTGCCGGCGACGACCTTCTTCTCCTTCGTAGGTCTGTTGCTGCCGGGCTTCCTCGGCATCGTGTTGCCGATCGCCGCCTTCTGCGCCGTGCTCTTCGTCTACAACAAGCTGACCATGGACAGTGAGCTGGTGGTTCTACGCGCCTCGGGCATGTCGCAGCTCCAGCTCGCCCGCCCGGCGCTGGTCACCGGTTTGGTGGTGACCCTGCTGGTCTATTCGATCACGCTCTATCTGCTGCCGCTATCGTTCCGCAACTTCAAGGATCTGCAGCACCAGATCCGCAATGACTACTCCGCGGTGCTGCTGCAGGAGGGGATGTTCAATACACTGTCCGACGAGATCACGGTCTATGTCCGCGAGCGCGCGCCTGATGGCGAGCTGCGCGGCATCCTGGTGCACGACAACAGGAACCCGGAGCACCCCATCACCATGATGGCCGAGCGCGGCGCCCTGGTGACCAGCGAAAGCGGCCCCCGCGTCCTCATGGTCAACGGCAACCGGCAGGAAGTCCAGCAGGAGACCGGCCGGCTTTCGCTGCTTTATTTTGACAGCTACACAGTGGAGATCTCCAAGCTCCAGGGCGGCCTGGACGGGCGCTGGCGCGAACCCAAGGAGCGATTCCTGCCGCAGCTCTTTCGTCCGGACAACTCCGGCGACGACCAGCGCTACTACAGCGAGCTGGTGGCCGAGGGGCACCAGCGCATCGTAGCGCCGCTCTACTCCCTGAGCTTCATCATGGTGGCGCTCGCCGCCCTGCTGTCCGGTGAGTTCAACCGTCGCGGCCAGGCCCGCCGCATCATCGTGGCGATTCTCTGCGTCGCCCTGCTCGAGGCGCTGGCCCTCACCCTGCACGACCTGGCCAACCGCCGGCTCGAAGCCGTCGCGGCGATGTATCTGGGGCCGCTCCTGCCGATGCTGGGAAGCGCCTATGTCCTGCTGCGCGTGCCCCGGCGGCGCGGCGGCGGCGCCTTGCTGGCCCAAGGTGCAGCAGGGAGTGTCGGCGGGAGCGCCAGCGGATGACCTACGAGCTGCGCCGCGGCCCCCTGCCGCGCATCCGTCGACTGCGCCTGTCGCCGACCTTGACCGGCTATATAGCCGGGCAGTTCTCGACCCGCTTTGCCGGCTTCTTCTTCGGCCTGATCGGCGTGATCCTGCTGGTCAGCGTGATCGACCTGCTCGACCGCACGACCAACAAGGAGGACGTGGGCTTCGCCCTGGTCCTGAAGATGGCCGTGCTGAAGCTGCCTCACCTGAGCCAGGAGACCATGGTCTTCACGATCCTGTTCGCCGGCATGGCAACCTTCTGGCGCCTGACCCGCTCGCACGAGCTGGTCGTGGCCCGGGCCGCCGGAGTCTCGGTCTGGCAGTTCCTGCTTCCGGTTATCGCCGTGGCGGCGCTTATCGGCGTGCTGACGGTTACCGTGATCAATCCACTCTCGGCCGTTCTCCTAGGCCGCTTCGAGCAGCTCGAGCTGCGCCACCTGCGTCACGGCAGCAGCATGCTGGCGGTCGCCAAGACCGGCCTGTGGCTACGCCAGGCGGACGAAGGCGGCCAGTCGGTGATTCATGCCCAGCGCGTCTCGCACGAGACCATCACGCTGCACGACGTCATCGTGTTCCGCTATGAGGGTGCCGATCACTTCACCGGTCGAATCGACGCGCCACAGGCCGAGCTGCGCAACGGCTACTGGCTGCTGCATGACGCTTGGGTCACGACCCCGGGGGCGGCCGGGCGCTTCTCGGAGCGGCTCGAGCTGTCGACCGATCTGACGCCGGAGAAGATCCAGGACAGCTTCGCACGGCCGGAGACGATCTCATTCTGGAGTCTGCCCGGCTTTATCCAGCTTCTGGAGGACGCCGGCTTCTCCGGCCAGCGGCATCGCCTGCAGCTCCACCGCCTGCTGGCCAGCCCCCTACTCTTTGCCGCCATGATCCTGATCGCCGCGACCTTCTCGCTGCGGCCGCAGCGCCGGGGCCGGATCGGCCTGATCATCATCAGCGGCATTGCGACGGGCTTCCTGCTCCATTTCCTGTCCAATTTCGTTTTCGCCCTCGGCTTGTCGTCGAAAATCCCAGTCGTACTCGCAGGCTGGACACCGGCGGGCGTGAGCCTGATGCTGGGCGCCGCCATGCTGTTGCATCTGGAAGACGGCTGACCGGGGGGTCGTGGGGGGAATGCATCTCGCTGGAGCGATCGCATCGCTAATAGCCTTGGCGTGGGCCGCCATCGGCCTGGCGGCTGCGCCGACGCTGGCCCAGGATCAGGGTCAGGACCAGTTCCCGGAGCTGCCGGCCCTGATCAGCGCCGATCAGATCACCTACGACGAGACCCTCGAGGTGGTCACTGCCTCCGGCAACGTCGAGATCTCACGAAACGATCGCGTGCTGCTGGCCGATACCATCAGCTACAACCTGCGCACCGAGGTGGTCACGGCCTCTGGCCGCATCAGCCTGCTCGAGCCCTCCGGCGAAATCCTCTTTGCCGACTACGTCGAGCTGACCGGCGACCTGCGCGAGGGCTTCGTGCGCGATATCCGGGTCCTGCTGACCGACCGCAGCCGCATGGCGGCAGCTGATGCGACGCGGGTCGGCGGCAACCGTACAGTCATGCGCAACGCGGTCTTCAGCCCCTGCGAGCTCTGCCCGGAGGACCCCAGCCGGGCGCCGCTCTGGCAGCTCAAGGCTGAGCGCGTGGTCCACGACCAGGAGGAGAGGACGATCTCTTACGAGAACGCCTGGATGGAGTTCTTCGGGGTGCCGGTCGCCTACGCGCCCTACTTCGAGCATCCCGATCCAACGGTCAAGCGCAAGAGCGGCTTTCTCGCGCCCACAGTGGGCTCGTCCGACGTTCTGGGCGCGACGCTGCAGGTGCCCTATTTCTGGGCCATCGGCCCCGACAAGGACCTGACCGTGGCACCGATCCTCGCCACCAAACAGGCCCCGGTGCTGGCCGGCGAGTACCGCCACCTCCTGCCGGACGGCGAGCTGGAATTGGCCGGCAGCGGCACGATCGCCGACCGGACCAAGGACAACGGCACGGTCGAGGAGGATGTGGTGCGCGGCCATATCGATTCCTGGGGCCGCTTCGACATCAACGAGACCTGGCGCTGGGGCTTCGACTTCAACCGGGCGAGCGACAGAACTTACCTGCGGCGCTACAACCTGGGCGACGACAGCGACCGGACCCTGACCAGCGCGGCCTTTGTCGAAGGCTTCCGCGGCCGCAACTACATGTCCGTCAACAACTTCCTCTACCAGGGCCTGCGGCGCACCGACGACAACGACCAGGCGCCGCTCATTCTGCCCATGCTCGACTACAACTTCGTCAGCGAGCCGGGCGTTGCCGGCGGGACCTATCGGATGGACGCCAACGTGCTTGTGCTCAACCGCTTCGAGGGGCGCGAGAGCCGGCGCGTCTCGGTCAAGGGCGGCTGGGAGCTGCCCTACACCTCGCCGCTCGGCGATGTCTACAGCCTGGGCGCCTACATCCAGGCGGACGGCTATTGGGTCAAGGACTTCGAAAAAGACCAGCCCGACGTTGTCGCCCCGGCGAACGGCGAGGACGGCCTGACCGGGCGGATATTCCCCGAGGTGGTGCTGGGCTGGCGCTATCCCTGGGTCAGCCATCAGGAGTCTTTCTCCCAGATTGTCGAGCCGATCGCCCAGGCGGTGGTGGCGCCGGAGGGCTTCAATCCCGGCGCGATTCCCAACGAAGACAGCCTGGACTTCGAGTTCGACGACACCAACCTCTTCAGCCTGAACCGCTTTCCCGGCCGCGACCGGGTCGATTCCGGCACCCGCTTCGACTACGGCATCGATTGGACCCTCTTGACGGAAAACTTCGGCGTCGCGAACGTTTTCGTCGGTCAAAGCTATCAGATCGATCCCAACGACAAGTTCGGAGCCGGGTCCGGTCTCGATGACAACTTCTCCGACTATGTCGGCCGCGTGCGGATCCAGCCGGTCGATTTCGTCGACTTCGTCTATCGCTTCCGGCTCGACAAGGACGATCTGACGGCAAACCGCAGCGAGCTGAACGCGCGCCTCGGTCCGCCGGCTCTGAATGTTCAGGTGGGCTACCTCGATCTGACGGACGAATCGGACCAGCTCGAGCTGGCCAGCCGCGAAGAGCTCTATGTGCGTCTGAACTCGCGCCTTTCGGAATACTGGTCGGCCCACGTGGCCCATCGCCGGGACCTGCAGGAGGACAGAAGTCTGGTGTCCCAGATTGGCGTCGCCTATCAGGACGAGTGTTTCCTGATCGAGGCGATCGCCCGGCGCAGCTTCTTCCGCGACAGCGACGTCGAGCCGGATGATTCGATCTTCGTGCGCTTCGTCCTCAAGTATCTGGGCGAGTTCGGCGCCAGCTAGGCAGGGCGGATGCCAAGCCCTATAGTTCCAGCCAATGATATCCGGCAGCAGTACACTATGACCTTGCGCTTTACCATGAAGCTCCATGCCCGTCGTTTCGCCCTTACCGCGCTGCTCCTGCTCGCCGCTCTGGCGGCGGAGCCGGCCAGGGCGCAGGACACGCTCCGCGCGGCCGCCGTGGTCAACGACGAAGTGATCTCGATGCTCGACTTGGCGATGCGCACCAGGCTTGCCCTGCTGTCGGCCGGGCTCGAGGACAGCCCGGAGGTGCGCCAGCGCCTGCAGCCTCAGGTGCTGCGCGCGTTGATCGACGAGCGCCTGCAGATGCAGGAGGCAGAGCGCCTCGACTTCCGCGTAACCGAGCAGCAGATCGATGAGGCCCTTGGCCGCATCGCCCAGCAGAACAATACGACGCCACAGGCATTCCTCGAGTTCTTGCAGAACAACGGCGTGCTGCCGACGATCATGCGCGAGCAGATCCGGGCCGGCCTGACCTGGCAGCAGGTGATCAGCGCGCGGCTGCAACCGAGCGTCGACATCAGCGACGAGGAGGTCGACGCCATGGTCGAGCGGGTGCGGTCGCAAAGCGGCAGCCCCGAGTTGCTGGTCTCGGAAATCTTCCTCGCAGTCGACAACGTGCTGCAGGAGGAGGAAGTGATGGCGACCGCCGAACGCCTGGTCGAGCAGCTGCGCGGCGGCGCCAATTTCGACGCCTTGGCACGTCAGTTCTCGCAGTCCTCCACGGCCCCGCTGGGCGGCGATCTGGGTTGGGTTCGCGAGGGCCAGCTTGCCGATGAGCTGGCCGTGGTCCTGCAAACCATGCGGCCGGGGCAGGTCTCTCGCCCGGTGAACACGCTGGGCGGCATCTACCTGCTGTGGCTACGCGACCAGCGCCAGCGGGGAACTGGCGACATCAGCATCACCCTGAAGCAGGTCCTCTTTCCCCTCGCCCCGGATGCCCCGCAGGCCGACCAGATCGCGATGGTGCAGCGGGTGAACCGGCTGCGCGCAGAGATCACCTCCTGCGCCGCGGCCGAGCAGATCGACACGGTGGCGAGCGACGCCCAGGTCGGCAGCCTAGGCCCGATCCGGCTGGCCGATCTGCCGGCACCGATGCGAAACTTGGTAACGAACCTGCCGCTGGGCGAGCCGAGCGAGCCGCAACGCGTCCGCGAAGGCGTGGCACTGCTGCTGGTCTGCGAGCGCGACGAAGGCGACATCGACCGCGAGCTCATCCGCCAGCAGATCGCCAACGAGCGACTCGGCCTGCTGGCGCGGCGCTACATGCGCGACCTGCGGCGCGCCGCCAACGTCGATCTGCGAATCTGATCGGCGCAGCCCAGCACCCCGGGCCCATTCAAACCACGTGCCCGAAACGCCGTGCCACAAGCCCTGCCCAGCCTGCCGCCCCTGCGCGAGACCATCGCGCGCCATGGACTGTCGGCACGCAAGGCGCTGGGCCAGCACTTCCTGCTCGACCTCAACCTGACCGGGCGCATTGCCCGCGCCGCCCAAGGAACCGGGGGCCCGCTGCAGGAGGGCACGGTGATCGAGGTCGGGTCGGGGCCGGGCGGCCTAACCCGAGCCTTGCTGGCGGCCGGCGCGCACCGCTTGGTGGCGATCGAGAAGGACCAGCGCTGCCTGGCCGCCCTGGCCGAGCTGGCGGCCGCCTATCCGGACAGCCTGCAGGTCGTCGAGGGCGACGCGCTGGAGATCGATGCCGCGACTCTGGGGCCGGCGCCGCGCAAGATTGTCGCGAACCTGCCATACAACGTCGCCACGCCGCTGCTGATCGGCTGGCTGGCGGCGCTGCGCCGCGATCCGGCGGCCTTCGCCAGCCTGACCCTGATGTTCCAGAAAGAGGTGGCCCTGCGCCTGATCGCGGCGCCCGGCGGCAAGGACTATGGCCGGCTATCAGTCATGACCCAGTGGCTGACGGCAGTGCGGCTGTTGTTCGACGTGCCGGCCCGCGCCTTCACGCCGCCGCCCAAGGTGACATCGAGCGTGGTGCAGCTCGTGCCGCGCCCGGCCGAGCCGGATATGCCCGCCTTCGCCACCATGGAGCGCGTCGTCGGCGCCGCCTTCGGCCAGCGCCGCAAGATGCTGCGGCAGTCCCTCAAGGCCCTCGGCGGCGATCCCCTGCCGCTGCTGGCCAACGTCGGCATCGACGAGACTGCCCGTGCCGAGCAGCTCACGGTGGCCCAGTTCTGCGCCCTGGCAAAGGCGTTCGAGACAGCGGCTGGCGCCTGATGCGACGTTCCGGGAACAAACAAGCGCCACCCTCACCCGGCTTGCCGAATGACTTGCACGCCTTTCGGCGCACAAGCCATGGCAAGCCGCCCTCTCCCCTCCAGGGAGAGGGGATTTGGGCGCGCCCTCCTTGCCCTCACCCTCGAGGGGAGAGGGAGGGGCCCAAGCGGCCGAAGGTCGCTTGGGAGGGTGAGGGTGATGTTTGTGGGCAGCGCCGGAACATACCTAACGCCGGCGCAGGCCCTCGACGAAGTCGTGCAAGCCGATCTGACGCTCGCGGCGCAGGCGCTCGGCGGCGAGAATCGACTGCACCTCGGACAGGCTCCGCTCCATGTCGCGGTTGACGATGATGTAGTCGTACTCGGCCCAATGGCTGATCTCGTCCGCCGCCTTGGCCATGCGCGCCTGCACCACGTTTTCGGGGTCCTGGGCGCGGCGCCGCAGGCGCTGTTCCAGCTCGCGCGTCGAGGGCGGCAGGATGAAGACGCGCACCAGGTCGCGCGGCGCCGTCTCGGCGACCTGCTGCGTGCCCTGCCAGTCGATATCGAACAGCACGTCGGTGCCGGCCGCCAAAGCCTGCTCGACCGGCGCGCGCGGCGTGCCGTAGCGATGGCCGAAAACGGTGGCGTGCTCCAGGAACTCGTTGCCCGCCACCATCTCGTCGAAGCGCTCCGGGCTGACGAAATAGTAGTCGCGGCCCTCGATCTCGCCCGGCCGGCGCGGCCGCGTGGGGGCGGAGACGTAGAGGATCAGGCCGTCGTCGCGCTTCAAGAGCGCGCGCGAGATGGTCGTCTTGCCGGCGCCCGAAGGCGAAGACAGGACCAGCATGAGCCCGCGCCGCCTGATGCCTCCCTCGACCATGCGCCCCCTTCCCCGTCGGCCGGCTATTCCAGGTTCTGCACCTGCTCGCGCAGCTGCTCGATGGCGCCCTTGAGATCGAGGCCGATGCGGGTCAGCTCGACGTCCGGCGACTTGGAGCAGAGCGTGTTGGCCTCGCGGTTCAGCTCCTGGCAGAGGAAATCGAGGCGGCGG
>JBHJOF010000009.1:0-2425 GCA_050330055.1 Kiloniellales bacterium | reverse complement strand
GCTCGGACGTCGCCGTGGCGCGCGGCCTGGTGCCGCTGGCGATCGGCTCGGACACCAGCGGCTCGGTGCGCATCCCTGCCGCCCTCAACGGCATCGTCGGCTACAAGGCCTCGGGCGGCCGCTACCCGATGGACGGGGTCTATCCCCTCGCCCCTTCACTCGACACCTTGGGCCCGCTTTGCCGCACGGTGGAGGACGCGATCCTGGCCGATGCGGCAATGCGCGGCGCAGCGGCGCCTGCTGTACAGGCCGTTACCCTGTCCTCTGTCCGCCTCGTCGTGCCTAGCAACGTGGTTTTCGAGGACGCCGAGACCGCGGTCGTCACCAATTTCGAGGCGGCGCTGCAGCGCCTGGCGCGGCACGGGGTCGAGATCGAGCGGCAGCCATTCCCAGTCTTCGACGCGATCCGCGATCTCTTTGCCCGGCACGGCACGCTGGTCGGCGCCGAGGCCTATCCGGTCCTGAAGGACTTTGTCGAGGGACCGCGCGCAGCAGAGATGGACCACCGGGTCGTGGCGCGGGCCCGGCTCGGCGCCTCCGTCACGCCGGAGGCACGCGCCGCCCTGCTCGCCGGCCGCGCGCGGTTGACGGCAGAGGCCAACGACGCCCTGGCCGGCCGCTTCGCCGTCTTTCCGACGGTCGCGATCACCGCGCCGGCCCTGGCGCCGCTCGAGGCAGACGACGAGCTGTTCTTCGCGACCAACGCCCTGGTGCTGCGCAACACCATGCAGGGGAGCGTCCTCGACTGGTGCGGCGTCACGATCCCGAGCGGAAGCGACGCCGCCGGCATGCCGACCGGTCTGCTGCTCAACGCGACGGCCGGCGCCGACGACGCCCTGCTCGCCTATGCCTCTGCCGTCGAGGCGGTCATCCGGGAGCCGATCCCGACCACAGGCCAGCCGCAATGACCGGCAGCCCACCAAACGCTCAAGAACAAGGAGATATCCATGGCTAAGGAAGTGCTCTGCAGCTTTGGCATCGACGTCGACGCCGTCGCCGGCTGGCTCGGCTCCTACGGCGGCGAGGACTCGCCCGACGACATCTCGCGAGGCCTCTTCGCTGGCGAGGTCGGCTCGCCGCGCCTGCTGAAGCTCTTCGAGCGCCTCGGCGTCAAGACGACCTGGTTCATCCCCGGCCATTCGATCGAGACCTTTCCCGACGAGATGAAGGCCGTCGCCGAGGCCGGCCACGAGATCGGCATCCACGGCTACAGCCACGAGAACCCGATCGCCATGACCCGCGAGCAGGAGACCGCGATTCTCGACAAGTGCATCGAGCTCGTGACCAAGCTCTCCGGCAAGCGGCCGACTGGCTATGTCGCGCCCTGGTGGGAGTTCTCCACCGTCACCAACGAGCTGCTGCTCGAGCGCGGCATCAAGTACGACCACTCGCTGATGCACAACGACTTCACGCCCTACTACGTGCGGGTCGGCGATTCCTGGACCAAGATCGACTATTCGAAGCAGCCGAAGGACTGGATGGTGCCGCTGAAGCGCGGCAAGGAGACCGACCTGATCGAGATCCCGGCCTCCTGGTATCTCGACGACCTGCCGCCTATGATGTTCATCAAGAAGGCGCCGAACAGCCACGGCTTCGTCAATCCGCGCCATCTGGAGGAAATGTGGCGCGACCAGTTCGACTGGGTCTATCGTGAGATGGACTACGCCGTCTTCCCCATGACGATCCACCCGGACGTCTCGGGGCGGCCCCAGGTGCTGATGATGCTGGAGCGGCTCTACGGCCACATGATCAAGCATCCCGGGGTGAAGTTCGTGACCATGAACGAGATCGCCGACGACTTCGCCAAGCGCTTCCCGCGCAAGAAGTGACGGGAAAAGGGGACGCCGGCAGCCTCGGCACCTACACTTTCGGATCGGCCAACCATGTGTGCGCTCTGCGGTGTGCTCGGCGGCAATGAACACTGGACCGACGCGGTGGCGCGGCCGGGGGTCTATACGCGCAACAGCGGCCCCATCGAGCGCCGGCGCGAGCGGGCCAAGCGTGTGCGGATCGCCAACCGCGTGCTGGCGCCCTTCCGCCTGGCCCTGTCCGACTGGCAGGGCAGCGCCTTCCTGCTCTCGACGTTGACCGGAAAAACCGAGGTGGTGGACGACCTCACCCACCTCTGGGCCGCCGCCGAGCGGCTGACCGGCCAACCCTGCGATCCGCTGTCTGATTCGCTGCTCGTCGCGCTGGAGCGCGCCGATGGCTGACGTTTATCCAAACTATACCCCGGTCACTCTGCTGACCGGCTTCCTCGGCTCCGGCAAGACCACGCTGCTGCGCCGGCTGCTCGAGGATCCTGCGCTGGCCGATACGGCGGTGCTGATCAACGAGTTCGGCGAGGTCGGCCTCGACCACCACCTGCTCGAGCGGCTCGACGAGTCCATGGTGCTGCTGCAGTCCGGCTGCCTCTGCTGCACCA
>JBHJOF010000008.1:0-7838 GCA_050330055.1 Kiloniellales bacterium | reverse complement strand
ACTTCGCCGAGGAGGTGCGTCGCGAGCTCGCCCGGCTGTACGGCGAGGACGCGCTCTACCAGGGCGGGCTGTCGGCGCGCACGACGCTCGACCCCCGTCTGCAGGCGATCGCCGACCGCGCGCTGCGCCGGGGCCTGATCACCTATGACCGGCGGCATGGCTGGCGCGGACCCGTGACCAGCCTCGATCTGACCAGCGGCGCCTGGCACGAACTTCTGACGGCGCTCGGCCCCGTGCCGGGCGCCGAGCCGTGGCGCACGGCCGTCGTGCTGGAGCTGAGCGGCATAGCGGCGACGATCGGGCTCAATGACGGCACCCAAGGCACCATCCCCATGGCCGAGCTGGCCTGGGCCCGGCCGTGGCTGGAGGATCAGAAGGTCGGCGCGGCCCCGAAGCAGCCGAGCGACCTACTCAGGGTCGGCGACGTGGTGCTGGTCGAGGCCGTGACCAAGAACAGCGAGGGCAAAGCCTACCCGGAAGGCAGCTTCGGTCTGCGCCAGATTCCGCAGGTCGACGGCGGCCTCGTCGCGCTCGATCCGCACACCGGGCGGGTGCTGGCGATGAGCGGCGGCTTCTCTTTCGAACGCAGCCAGTTCAACCGCGTGACCCAGGCGACCCGGCAGCCGGGCTCGGCCTTCAAGCCCTTCGTCTATCTGGCGGCGCTGGACAGCGGCTTCACGCCCGCCACGATGGTGCTCGACGCGCCCTTCGTCGTCGATCAGGGCGTCGGGCTCGGCAAGTGGAAGCCGGAGAACTACAGCAACCAGTTCTACGGCCCGACGCCGATGCGCATCGGCGTCGAGAAATCGCGCAACCTCATGACGGTGCGCCTGGCGCAGCGCATCGGCATGGAAAAGGTGGTCGACTACGCCCGGCGCTTCGGCGTGATCGACAACATGCCGCCATTGCTCTCCATGGCCCTGGGCTCGGCCGAGACCACGTTGCTGCGCCTCACCACCGCCTACGCCATGCTGGTAAACGGCGGCAAGCGGATCGAGCCGACGGTGATCGACCGCGTGCAGGACCGGCACGGTCGCACGGTCTATCGCCACGACCTGCGGCCCTGCCCGGGATGCCGGGTTGAAGCCTGGTATGGCCAGCCGGTCCCGGATGTTCCCGACGACCGCGAGCAGCTCGCCGATCCGCGTACCGCCTATCAGGTGGTGTCGATGCTGCAGGGCGTCGTCGAGCGCGGCACCGGCCGCCGGATCTCGGAGATCGGCAAGCCGCTGGCCGGCAAGACCGGCACGACCAACGACTACTTCGATGCCTGGTTCGTCGGTTTCACGCCGGACCTGGCCGTGGGCGTCTTCATCGGCTTCGACGAGCCGCGGACCCTCGGGCCGAAGGAGGCGGGCTCCGCCGTCAGCGCGCCGGTGTTCAAGGACTTCATGCAGGCCGCCCTGGCCGACGAGCCGGCGATCCCCTTCCGCATCCCGCCCGGGCTGTCACTGGTGCGGGTCGATCCGGAGACCGGCCTGCCGGCCCGCCCCGGCGACCGCAAGGCGATCCTTGAGGCCTTCCTACCGGGCACCGTGCCGAGCGGCGAGCAGGCGGTGATCGACGGCGGCTCCGGCGGGCAGCCCGGTGACGGGGTCAGCCCCGCGGTCAGCGGTGGCGCGAGGCCGGGCGCGCCGAGCCGCGACTCGGTGCTCGACAGCGGGCTGTACTAACCGCGGCTGGCCGCCTAAGTAGCCATTCCAAACCCGAAGCTAAGCGGAGGACGAGATGCGCGCCGAGACCGAGGCAACGGTAGCGGGAGTAAGGGACGCCATGGCCTTGATCCGGAGGCATCTTTGACCTGGAGGCCGCGACCAGGCGCCTGGATGAGCTGAACAAGCTGGCCGAGGATCCCGGGCTCTGGGAAAAGCCGGAGCAGGCGCAGCAGGTGATGCGCGAACGCAACGCGCTGGAGCAGGCGGTCGGCAGCTACCGTGGCCTGGAGCGTGAGCTGGATGATGCCCTCACCCTGCTCGAGCTCGGCGAGTCCGAGGAGGACGAGTCGAGCATCGCCGAGGCCGAATCGCAGCTCGCCGCGCTGCGCGAACGCGCCGAGAAGCAGCAGCTCGAAAGCCTGTTGTCCGGCGAGGCCGACGCCAACGACTGCTACCTCGAGGTCAACGCCGGTGCCGGCGGGACAGAAGCCCAGGACTGGGCCGAGATGCTGCTGCGCATGTATACGCGCTGGGCCGACGATCACGATTACAAAGTCGAGTGGATCGAGGAGAGCGCCGGCGAGGAGGCCGGCATCAAGTCGGCCTCGATCAAGGTGATCGGCCACAACGCCTACGGCTGGCTCAAGACCGAGTCCGGGGTGCACCGGCTGGTGCGCATCTCGCCCTTCGATTCGCAGGCGCGCCGCCACACCTCCTTCGCCAGCGTCTGGGTCTATCCGGTGGTCGACGACGCCATCGAGATCGAGATTCTGGACAAGGACCTGCGGGTCGACACCTACCGGGCCTCGGGCGCCGGCGGCCAGCACGTCAACCGCACCGACAGCGCCGTGCGCATCACCCACCTGCCGACCGGCATCGTCGTTCAGTGCCAGAACGACCGCTCGCAGCACAAGAACCGGGCCACCGCCATGGCCATGCTGAAGGCCCGGCTTTACGAGCACGAGCTGCAAAAGCGCGAGGCCGAGGCGCAGGCCGAGGCCGAGGCCAAGAGCGACATCGGCTGGGGCCACCAGATCCGCTCCTACGTGCTGCAGCCCTATCAGATGGTGAAGGACCTGCGTACCGGCGTGGAGAAGGGCAACGCCCAGGGCGTGCTCGACGGCGACATCGACGCCTTCCTTGAGGCTTCGCTGGCCCAGCGCATCGCCGGCGGCAAGGAGGCCTTGCAGGCGGCGGAGAGCGAGACGGCGTAGGCAAGGGCCGCCCGGAGGGCCTGCCGGACGTGAGCGTTAGCTGCGCCGGCCGCCGTGCAGGTAGTCGCGCCCGGCAAAGTCCAGCCGGGCAAGGCTCTGGCCGTAGCCGCCGCGCGAGACCGAGACCTCATGTGGGCGCGCCGACGCGGCCGGCTGCTCGCCGTTGCGCAGCGCCTCGCTCAGCGGTCGGCCGCCACCGTTGTTCGCTTCCAGCCCCATGATGCTCAGGATGGTAGGCGCGATGTCGGTGATGCTGGAGGGCGTCTCGATCACCCGCGCCTCGGCGAAGGCGGGCCCCTGCGCGACCAGCAGGTTGTTCAGCTCCTTGTGGTGCAGGCCGCCGTGGATGCCGGCGCCGGCCGCCAGCTCGTTGTCGAACAGGCAGGTGCCCTCGAAGCCGTAGTGGTCATGATCGTCGTTGGTCGCCAGCATGAAGTAGACGTGCGGACTGCGCGCGTGATCGGCGAACACCAGGCTCTGGGCGAAGGTGCCCTCGACTACGCCCTCGACGTCGTTGCGGCCGGCGGTGAAGATCATGCCGACGTCCGGGTGCTCCATCAGGGCGCGGCAGAGCTTCTCGACCAACGTCGGATCGCCATCGCGAACCCGGGCGTTGGAACAGTAGCCCGGCACCAGCGCTACCTCGGCGCCGTCCTCCAGGTGGTCGCCGACCGTGAAGCCGGCCGCCTCGAGCAGCTTGCGCGTGTCGACCTGCCGCGTCTGGGTAATGTGGGCGTGGTCGGAAGTGACAAGGACGTTCAGGCTGTCGCGCCCGGGCCGGCCGGCGATGCCATCGAGCAGTCGTCCAAGCTCGGCGTCGACGTGAGTGATTGCGCGGCGCGCCTCGTCCGAGCCGATGCCGAAACTGTGGTAGCAGTTGTCCGGCTCGCCGTACCACAGGATCGTCAGGTCCGGCAGGCCCTCGGCCTCGACCAGGGCGAGGAAGGCGTCGGTCGCATAGCTCTGCGCCGGGGCGCTGTTGCCGGCCTCCTGCCGTAAGGGCCCAAGACCGGCGACCAGCCGCTCGACGCGGTCGCGGGGCAGCGAGGTCTCCGTATCGTGGACCGCGAAGCAGAGGTGACTGGCATAGCGTCCGACAGCGGGATGCTTGAGGCGCACGCTGCCAGCCGAGTTGGCGCTGATCACCGCCATGCTGCGGCCCGCCTCGCCCAGGATCTCGCCCAGGGTCGGCGCGGTGAAGAGCTTGCCCTCATAGGCGCGCATGCCGGCCTCGACCAGGTCGAGGTAGCTGCCCTTCCATTGCCTGCGCGGGTGGATCTTGGGGTCGAGGAAGTAGTTAGCGACGATGCCGTGACCGCTGACCGGCGTGCCGGTCACCAGGCTCGGCAGGTTGACGTAGGTCTCGCTCGGGAAGCAGCAGCGGTGGCTCTTGAATTCGACGCCCCGGCGCGCCAGACGCCAGAGGTTGGGCGTCAGCGGCTCGCTCATCATCTCCGGACGGAAGCCGTCCATGCCGACGACCAGGAACTTCTGCGCGTGGTCCATGCGGCAAGCCCTTTCCAGCCCCCCCCGCCATAGCCGGGGGAAGCGATCATAGCATGGCCCAATGACAGCTTTGCCAAAGGGTTGCTCTAGGCCCACCCATGCCGTCAGCACGACCCGTGCTCGCCAAGCCTGTGTCCGCTCGGCTATCCTGCCGCCGTCAAGGACGGAGGTCCCATGCGCGAGATCGTCGACGGCGTCTTCACCTGGTCCCGCTTCGCCGAGCCCCAGGGCTACGACTTCAACGGCTACTTCGTCCCGCTGGAGAGCGGCAACCTGGTGATCGACCCGGTGGAGCCGGAGCCGGCCGACCTCGAGCGCCTGGCGAAGGAAGGCGTGGCCACCATCCTGATTACCAACCGCAACCACTCGCGCGCCGCCAACCAGGTACGCCAGGCGACCGGTGCGCGCACGGCGATCCATGCTTCCGATGCCGCCCACGCGCAGGCGCAGGGCTGCGTGGTCGACGAGGCATTCAGTGTCGGCGAGATCTGGGGCCCGCTGATGGCCATTCCCGCTGCCGGCAAGTCACCGGGCGAGGTGGCGCTGCATTGGCCGGCGCGGGGCATCCTCTTCGTCGGCGACGCCGTGATCGGCAACCCGCCGGGCAAACTGTCGCTGCTGCCTGAGGCGAAGCTGGACGACCCGGCGCGATTGCGCGCCAGCGTGCGGGCGCTCAGCGAGATCGACCTCGACACCATCCTGACCGGCGACGGGGTGCCGATCGTGGGCGGCGCCAAGGCGGCGCTCGAAGCCCTGGTCGCCAGCTTTCCGCCGGAGTGAAGCCGGGCCTTTCGCTGCCGCCCCGCGGACCCCAACTTATGGGCGCCGGCTGAACCGCAAGGGAAGGGGACTTTCGTGTCGCGCGTCGTCTGGTTCGTGGTCCGCTGGGGCTTGAAGCTGCTGCCGCTGCTACTGGTCGCCGCCTTCCTGCACTTCTATCTGCCCGGCCACGACATCGTCCGCATCGTCGGCACCGAGGTGAACCGGATTGACCGGCCGGCCAGGGGCACGGCCCCGCAGGACGGGCTGACTCTGGGGACCGTTACGCGGGACGTGCGCTTCATCAACTCGGCGCGGCCGAACGGAAGGCCGGCGGTCTACCGCAACGAGGACACCGGCTGGAGCTTCCCCTGGTACTTCAAGTTCAATTCCGGGACCCTGCAGGCCGAAGCGCAGAACCTGATCTCGACCCAGGAGAATCCTAAGTGGGTCGCGATCACCCACTACGGCTGGCGCCTCGAGATCCTCTCGATGTTTCCCAACGCCGTGGACGTCGACCTGGTGGAGGGGCCCGACGCGACCGTCGTACCCTGGTTCAATATCGCGTTCCTGACGGTGCTCGCGGTCGCCCTCTTTCTGCTGTGGCGCGCCTGGCGCCGTTTCCTGCGGCGTCTCGCGCTCGACGAGCGCTTCGAGAATGCCAGCAACAGCGTCGGTCAGATCTGGCGCTGGATCAAGGCGAACGGCCGCGACGCCAAGCGGAAGCTGCTGGGCGGGACCTAGCCAGTATCGGAGGGCGAGGCGCGGGCGGCCCTCCGGAGCATGCTCCGGAGGGCCGCCCGGGACGGTCGGTAGTGATCAGTAGAGGCGCGTGACCTTGTAGCCCTGCTGGACGAGCAGGTTGACCATGCCCTCCTCGCCCGGCAGATGGCCGGCGCCGACGGCGACGAAGGCGTTGCCTTCCTCCAGGCGGGGCTGCATGCGCTTGACCATCAGGTGGTTGCGCTGGGCCAGCAGGCGATCCTCGATCATCTGCTCGATCTCATCGCCGACGCCGCTGGACAGTCCATGGCCAAGCTTGAGGATGCCCTCGATATCGCGCTTCAGATAGAGCTGCACCATCTCTTCGTGCATGGTCGAGAGCTCGGTTCGCAAGCGGACGCGATCCTGCTGCACCATGGCGCGGATGACCTTGCGCAGAACGTCCTGCGGTAGGTCGGCGAAGACGCCCACGTGCTCCTCGATGGTCTCGAGGCCGTAGACCTTCTTGCCCTGCTCCAGGGCTTCGTCGTGCAGCCACTGGTCCAGGATCTTGTCGCCCGCCTTGCGGTCCGTGTAGACGCCGGGCGGCGCGCTCAACATGAGCAGGACGACCCAAGGCTTGACCTTGCGCATCTGGTGGATGGTGAGGCCGTAGGGCTCGGCCAGCTCGATGACGTTGGCGTAGAGGTCGGGACCGATGTCGGCGTCGAGCGTCTTCCAGTTGTAGTAATAGGAAGCGAGGGCCCAACGCCGCCAGCTTTTGCGGTCCATCTCGATCTCGAAGGATGCCGACTGCGCCCGGTCGAAGGCCTGCTTGACCGGCTTCGGCAGCTTGACGATCTCCTCGTAGCTGAGATGGATGGTGCCGAACAGGTAGCTCGGCTTGACTCCGGCGCGCTCGATTTTCCACAGCACGCCCTGGCCGTAGGGCATCGGCCTGCTTGACGCCGCCTTCGGCGGCTCCGACGGTTCGATCGCTGCCGCGCCCGGCATGCCGAGCAGCGCGACGCTCGCCGCCAGGGCGAGTGCAGAGATCACCCGTCCGGTTGCCGCAAGCCGGACAGCCAAGGGTCGCGCAAGATCGCCCAAAGCCCTGCGAATGTTATGCCGCATGGCCTACTCTCCTTGCATTTATTGGCATTTGTGCTTGTCGCGGACTCTATCGTGGAAGCATTAAGATTCCCGAAACGTCTCTATGCTCTCGCATGGGTCTGCCGTGACTCTGCGAAAGCCGCGCAGCAGAGGGCGGGCGATGGTTAATCGCTGTGCAATGCTGACTTGGGCGTTTGGCAGGACTCGTAAAAGGCCGCAGGTAAGCCGGCGGCGGCCCGACCCGCTTTGTTGAAGGGCGGCTTGAGGGCACCCTTGAAGTGGCGCCGCACCAGGGACTGCCAGGTCTGGCGGGGGGCCTGGCCGCGCCGCTCGCAAAGCCAGTCGAACCAGCGCTTGCCGGCCGCGACGTGGCCGATCTCGTCGTCGTAGATGACTCGCAGCCGGGCGGCGCTGTTCTCGTCGCCTACGGCGCGCAGCTTGGCGATCATGGCCGGCGTCACGTCGAGGCCGCGCGCCTCCAGCACCAGCGGCACCACCGCCAGGCGGGCCAGCAGGTCGTGCGCCGTCTCTTCGGCCGCCTGCCAGAGGCCGTCGTGCGCCGGAAGATCGCCATAGTTTGCACCCAATTCAGCCAGACGTTCGTCCAGCAGAGTAAAATGCCGTGCCTCGTCGGCCGCCACGGACAGCCAGTCGTCATGGAAGGCGCGCGGCAGTCCCTCGGCCGCGAAGCGGGCGATGATGTCCCAGGCGAGATCGATGGCATTGAGCTCGATATGGGCCAGCGCGTGCAGCAGCGCGACGCGGCCGGCGCTGCCCTGGCCAATGCGCCGGCGGGGCAGCTCGCGCGGCAACCACAGCACCGGCCGCTCCGGCCGCGCCGGCCTGAGCGGCGGCAGGGCGCGGCCGACCTCGGCGATGCGGCCGTCGC
>JBHJOF010000007.1:0-7715 GCA_050330055.1 Kiloniellales bacterium | reverse complement strand
CAATTCGTCGCCGCCCCCCGGCAGCAGCAGCACCACGAATACGTCGACCATATTGGCCACCGTCGTTTCGGATTGTCCGACGCCGACCGTTTCCACGACCACCACGTCGAAGCCGGCCGCCTCGCAGAGCAGCAGCGCCTCGCGGCTGCGCCGCGCCACGCCGCCCAGGGTGCCGCCGGTCGGCGAGGGGCGGATGAAGGCCTCGGGCCGCCGCGCCAGCTCCTGCATGCGGGTCTTGTCGCCCAGGATCGAGCCGCCGCTGAGCTGCGAGGAGGGATCGACCGCCAGCACCGCGACCTTGTGGCCCTCGCCGATCAGGTGCAGGCCGAAGGACTCGATGAAGGTCGACTTGCCGACGCCCGGCACGCCGGTGATGCCGAGGCGGACCGAGCGGCCGCTGTCGGGCAGCAGCGCCTCGAGCACCGCGTCGGCCTCGGCACGGTGCTTTGGCTTGCTCGACTCAACGAGCGTGATGGCGCGGGCCAGCGCGCGGCGGTCGCCCTCGCGCACGCCCGCGACCAGCGACGCGACCTCGTCGCCGCTCCGCGCCCGGTCGCTCACGCAGGCCCGCCTTCTTCCGCGGCCTCTTCCGCCCCGGGCCCGAGCGGCTGGCCGTAGCTGAACTCGACGAAGTTGCCGTCCGGGTCCTTGAGGCCGCAGTAGTAGCCGACCGGATAGGGCTCCTGGCGCGGCGGCCAGGCTAGGCAGCCGGCGGCCTCGGCCTTCGCCGCCACCGCGTCGACCGCCGCCTTGCTGTCGAGCGCGAAGCCGAAGTGGCTGTAGTCGCCCTCGGCCTGGTCGCGCCCCGGCCCGCCGGGCAGCAGCACGAAGATGAACTCGCGCTCGCGCCCCGGCTCGGCCACCCAGACGATGCGGCCGCCGCCGCCACTTCCGTCCTTGCCGCTTTCGGCCCGTTGATGCACCACGGTCATGCCGCAGAACTCGCGATAGAAGGCGATGCAGGCCTCCAGGTCGCGCACGTGCAGGGCCAGGTGGGTCAGATTGGGGGTCATGCTGCGCAGGCTAGCGCGGAGGGCCATCCGGGTGAAGGGTGCAGCAGAATAGCCCGCCCGGCCATCAGCGGTTCCTCACCTCGGCTTCCGCATCGGCGATGATTTCCTCAATGCCGCGATCGCTGAAGCCGCTTTCCTCGCCCTCAATCAGCGCCTGCACCAACACTTCTTTCGCCCGCTCTGGGTCGCCCGCCTGCTGGCGGCGCCACATCTCGGCGTAGCGGCAGTTGAGGGCCAAGAGCTCGGCGTGGCGGCCGCGCTCGACGATGCGGCCGGCCTCCAGCACGATGATCTCGTCGGCCTCGATCACGGTCGACAGGCGGTGCGCGATGATCAGCGTGGTGCGGTCGCGCGAGACCTCGCGCAGGCTGGTCTGAATTTGGCGCTCGGTCTTGCTGTCGAGCGAGGAGGTCGCCTCGTCGAACAGGAAGATGGCCGGCCCCTTGAGCAGGGTGCGGGCGATGGCGACGCGCTGCTTCTCGCCGCCCGAGAGCTTCAGGCCGCGCTCGCCGACCTGGGTGTCGTAGCCTTCCGGCAGGCCGGTGATGAAGTCGTGGATGCGGGCGAGACGCGCCGCCTCGACGATCGCCTCCTGGCTCGCGCCCGGCCGGCCGTAGGCGATGTTGTAGCGGATGGAGTCGTTGAACAGCACGGTGTCCTGCGGGACGATGCCGATGGCGGCGCGCAGGCTGGCCTGGTCGACCTGGCGGATGTCCTGGCCGTCGATCAGGATGCGGCCGCCGGTCACGTCGTAGAAGCGGAACAGCAGGCGGCTGATGGTCGACTTGCCGGCGCCGCTCGGGCCGACGATGGCGACGGTCTTGCCGGCCGGCACCGTGAAGCTGACCTCGTGCAGGATCGGCCGGCGCGCATCGTAGCCGAAGTCGACCTTGTCGAAGGTGACCGCGCCGCCCTCGACCCTGAGCGGCGGCGCGCCCGGCGGCGAGGTCACCTCGGGCGCCACGGCGACCAGGTCGAACAGCACCTCCATGTCGACCAGTGACTGCTTGATCTCGCGGTAGACCGTGCCCAGCAGGTTGAGCGGGATCGCCACCTGGATCAGGTAGGCATTGACCATGATGAAGTCGCCGACCGTCATGCTGCCCTGCACCACGCCGAATGCGGTCAACAGCATGATGCCGGTGACCCCGGCCGAGATGACGACGTTCTGGCCGACGTTGAGCAGCGACAGGCTGGTGCGGCTCTTGACCGCCGCCGCCTCGTAGCGCCGCAGACCGACGTCGTAGCGCCGCGCCTCGTGCTCCTCGTTGCCGAAGTACTTGACCGTCTCGAAGTTGAGCAGCGAGTCGATCGCCTTGCTGTTGGCCTCGCTGTCGGCCTCGTTCATGTGCCGGCGATGCACGATGCGCCTCTCGGTCACAGCGAAGGTGAACCATACGTAGACCACGATGGTGACGATCGCGATCGCCGGAAAGCGCCAGTCGAAGATGTACCAGAGGATGCCGCAGACCAGGGCGATCTCGACCAGGGTCGGCACGATGTTGAACAGCACGAAGCTCAGCAGGAACTCGATGCCCTTGGTGCCGCGCTCGATCGCCCGGCTCAGGCCGCCGGTCTGGCGCTCGAGATGGAAGCGCAGCGACAGGCGGTGCAGGTGGCGGAAGGTCTCGAGCGCCAGCGCGCGGATCGCGTTCTGTGCCACCCGGGCGAAGATCGCGTCGCGCAGCTCGCCGAAGGCCTGCGCCCCCACGCGCGCCGCGCCATAGGCCAGCAGCAGGGCGAGCGGCACGACCAGCAGCGTCGCGTCCTGCGGCGTCAGAGTGTCGACCGCGGCGCGCAGGATCAGCGGCACGTAGACGTTGGCCAGCTTGGCGGCGATCAGCAGCGCCACGGCCAGCAGCACGCGCAGCCGCAGGTCGAGGCGGCCGCGCGGCCAGAGATAGGGCAAGAGGCGCCCCAGGGTCCTGGCCTGCTTGCGGAGCTGGACCTGCCCGCCGTCGATCGTCGTCGGGCGCATGCCGGGGCTACTGGGTGCGACCCAGCGAACGCGATAGCAGCAGGTAGAGCTTGCCCACGTCCGCGGTCAGGAAGGTCGCGCTCAGCACCTGCTCGGGATCGCAGTCGGTCGCCTGCGACAGCAGCGACTCGAACTGGTTCAGGTAGCGCGTCACCTGGTTGCGGAACTTCTCGTCGGTCTCGTAGCGCAGAGTGATGTCGGGAATCTGGAAGCGGTCCTTCATGCGCAGCAGGCGGCGGGCGAAGACGCTTTTGTCCCCGCGTTTGTAGCGCCGCCAGATGTCCTCGGGAATCTCCTCCTCGAGCAGCCGGTTGATGTCGATGGCGGCGGAATTCAGATCCTCGATCATCACCGTGGCGGTGCGCAGGAAGAGGTCGCGCCGGCCGAGCGCCTCGTTGTGGCGGATGGTGCGCGCCTGCATCGCCGCCTCCTCCGAGGCCTTGACCAGGTCCTTGGTCTGGCTGCGGAACAGCTGCGCCGCCTCGGTGGCCTCCGTGACCGCCTCTTTGACCGTCAGGTTCAGCTTGGTCGCGCGGCCCTCCAGCAGGTCGGCCAGCTCGCGCGACTTGTCGAGCGCGTGGTCGGCCCGCTCGGTCAGCAGCGAGGAGGCGCGCTCGACGCGCTCGCCCATCTGGGCCAGGCGGTCCATGATCTCCTCGGCCGCCTCGGAGAGGTCGTCGGACTGGGCGCGCAGCTCCTCGCGGATGTCCTCCGAGGCCTCCTTGGTCGCCGCCATGCCCTGGGCCAGCTCGGTCGCCTGATCGGACAGCGACTGCTTGATGCTGCGGGCCAGGTTCGCAAGCTCGCTGGCGACCCGGCCGAGATCGCGGATCTCGTGCTGCACGGCGGTCTTCAGGTTGGCCGCCGCCGCGTTCGCCGAGCCGGCCGCGGTGGTGAGCTCCTCGCCGTGCACCTTGAAACTCTGCGACAGCTGCTCGGCGCTGGTCATGGCCTCGCGCGCCGCCCTCGTCAGGTCGGCCGAGCGCGCCTGCACGATGGCGCCGACCCGGTCGATCTGCTCGGCCGCCTGGTCCGAGGTCTGGCTGAGCCCCTCGGCCTGGCGCCGGAAGGCCTCGCCGGCCAGGCGCGACTGCTCGGCGGCGCGGTCGACCGCCGCGGTGATGGCCTCGACCTGCGGCTTGATCTCCTCGCCGGCTCGCACGATGTGGCGCTCCGCTTCGGCGGCGGTGTCGATCAGGCGGCCGGCCTCGTCGCTGCCGGCGACGCGCACCGCCGCGGCCATCTCCTCGACCGTCTCCTTGAGCTGGCGCGCGACCTCGTCGGCCGCTTTTCCGAGCGCCTCGCCGCGCTCGCGCAGGGTCTCGTTCATCACTTTGCCGCGCGTCGCCGCCACTTCGAAAGCGGTGCGCACCTCCTGCGCCTGGGTCTGCATGACGCTGGTGATCGAGCGCGCCTGCTCGCCGATCTCGACCGACAGGCGGTTCATGTCCTCGCTCTGCTGGGCGAGCGATTCCTTGAGGTACTTGACCTGGCCGCCGGAGCGCTCGAAAGCTGCGTTCAGGTGGTCGATCTGCTGGCGCAGCAGCTCGCCGAACTGCTTGGCCTGGAACGACAGGCGGCTGCCCACGTCGATCAGCGCCTCGGATTCCGACTCGGCGTCCTCGCGCAGCTTCATGGTCAGCTCGCGGCTCTGCTCGGCGACCTTCAGCATTTCCTCGGAGCGCTTGCGCAGCTGAGCCGACAGCTCGTTGCCGCGCGTCATGGCGCGGTCGGCCGCCTCGTCCAGCAGGCGTAGCGGCTCCTGCAGGCTGGCGGCGATGCTGTCGACGGCGCCCCGGGTGCGCTCGACCGCCTGCTCGGCCGCCTCGTCGAGCAGGCCGACCGGCTCACGCAGCTCGTTGGCCATCTCGACGATGGCGCTGCGCGCCGTTTCCACCGCCTGGCGCGCCGCCTCGTTGAGCGCTGCGCCGGGGTCCTGCAGGGCAGCGGAGATCTGCTCGACCGCCAGGCGGGCGCGCGCCTCGGCCTGCTCGGCCGCCCGGTCGAGCGCCGTAACCGGCGTGCGCAGGCTCGAGAAGATGGTCTCGCCGGCGGCGCGGGTGCGCGCCTCGGCGCGCTCGGCGGCGCGCTCCAGCGCAGCGATCGGGTCGCGTAGGCTGTCGCTCAGCGAGGCCGCCGCCGCCTGGCTGCGCTCCTCGGCCATGGCGGCCGCCTGGTCGAGGGCGGTGACCGGCTCGTTCATGGCGCGCGACACCGTCTCGGCCGACTGCGCCGTGCGCCGCTCGGCCTGGCGCAGCGCCTCCTCGAGGGCGCCGAGCGGCCCCTCCAGGCTCTCGCTGAAGGCGGCGCCGAGCGCCTGGCTGCGCGCCCCGGCCTGGCCTGCCGCGTCATTGATCGCCGCCAGCGGCGCCTGCAGCGACTCGGTGATCGAGAGCGCCGCCTGCCGGATGCGCTCGCTCGCCTGGTCGGCCGAGCGGTTGATCGCCTCCAGCGGGTTCTGCAGGCTGTCGGCGATGGTGACGCCGGCCGAGGCGGCGCGGTCCACGGCCCGGTCGGCGGCTTCGTCCAGGGCGCGGATCGGCTCGCGCAGGCTCTCCGAGATCGACGCCACCGACTTGCGCGCGCGATCCACCGCCCGCTCGCTCGCCTCGTCGAGCTGGCGGGTCGAGTCGCTCAGGTTGTCGGTAATCCGCCCGGCCGCGCCGTCGACCGAGGCCATGGCATGGCGCGCCGTGGCGTCGAGCGCGCCGGCCGACTGCTGCAGGCTGTTGGCGATGGCATCTGCGGTCTCGCGCGCCCGGCTCGAGGCCTCGTCGAGCACCGTCACCTGGCGCTCGACGATGTCGCCGGCCTGGCGCACCAGTTCCATGACCCGGCCGTTGGCCGCCTCCAGGGTGCTGCTCTGCATCTCCAGCGAGTCGCGGATCTGTTCGGCCTGCGAGGCGGCACGCACGCTGGCGCCGGTCAGCTCCTGCGCCTGCTGACGGAAGGAGCCGCGCATCGATTCCATCTTGTCCAGCATCTCTTCCGTCGCCTGCTGCAGGATGTCGGCCTGCTCGCGCAGCGAATCGGCGATCCGCGCCACCTTCCACTCGGCCTCGTCGGGCGGATAGGTCATGGCCTGCAGATGGCGCAGCAGCTCCGCGGTCTCGGCGTGGACCGCGTGCGTCCGGGTCGCGAACAGCAGAATCAGCCAGAGCAGGATCGGCGGAGCCGCGATGCCGAGGACGATGAGCGCCAGCTCGTGCGGCAGGCCGACCATCACCACGTCCCAGCCGAGATAGCGGCTGACGTACCAGAAGGCGGCGATGAGCCAGGCCAGCGTAGCCAGGATGCCGGCGCCGGTGACGCCTATGAACGCTGTTCTCGGATTGCGCTTCATGCCCGTCGGAGCTGTCAGGCCGCCGCCCGCCGTTGCCGTATGATCCCGATGATCTCGTGCGCGGCGTGCGGAATGTTCGAGCCCGGGCCATAGATCGCACTGACCCCGGCCTTCAGCAGGAAGTCATAGTCCTGCGGCGGGATGACGCCGCCGCAGACCACGATAATGTCGTCGGCCCGCAAGCGCTTCAGCTCGGCGATCAGGGCTGGCACCAGGGTCTTGTGACCGGCCGCCTGGCTGGAGACGCCGACCACGTGCACGTCGTTCTCGACCGCCTGGCGCGCCGCCTCCTCGGGCGTCTGGAACAGCGGGCCGACGTCGACGTCGAAGCCGATGTCGGCGAAGGCGGTGGCGATCACCTTGGCGCCTCGGTCGTGTCCGTCCTGGCCCAGCTTGACCACCAGCATGCGCGGCCGCCGGCCGTCCTCCGTCTCGAAGGCCTCGACATCGGCGCGGATGCGAGCGAAGCCCTCGTCGCCCTCGTAGGCGGAGCCGTAGACGCCCGAGATCGAGCGGATCACCGCGCGGTGCCGGGTGAAGACCTTCTCCAAAGCATCGGAGATCTCGCCGACCGTGGCCCGTGCCCGCGTCGCCTCGATGGCCAGTGCCAGCAGGTTGCCGTCGCCACCCGTTGCCCCTTGGGCCGCCTGGGTCAAGGCGTCGAGCGCGGCGTGGCAGCGCGCGTCGTCGCGCTCGGCGCGGATGCGGTCCAGGCGCTCGATCTGCTGGGCGCGCACCTTGTCGTTGTCGATGTCGAGGATCTCGAAGGGCGCGCTCTCCTCCGCCTCGTACCTGTTGACGCCGACGATGACCTCCTCGCCGCGGTCGATGCGCGCCTGGCGCCGCGCCGCCGCCTCCTCGATGCGCATCTTCGGCATGCCGGCCTCGACCGCCTTGGTCATGCCGCCCATCTCCTCGACCTCGGCGATCAGCGTCTCGGCCTCGCGCACCAGGCTGGCGGTCAGCGCTTCGACGTAGTAGCTGCCGGCCAGCGGGTCGATCACCTTGGTGATACCGGTCTCGTGCTGCAGGATGAGCTGTGTGTTGCGGGCGATGCGCGAAGAGAAGTTTGTCGGCAACGCAACCGCCTCGTCGAAGGAGTTGGTGTGCAGCGACTGGGTGCCGCCGAGCGCCGCGGCCAGCGCCTCGATCGCGGTGCGCACGACGTTGTTGTAGGGGTCCTGCTCGGTCAGGCTGACGCCCGAGGTCTGGCAGTGCGTGCGCAGCGCCAGGCTCATGGGATTCTTGGGCTCGAAGGGCTCGATCAGCTTGGCCCAGAGCAGGCGCGCGGCGCGCAGCTTGGCCACCTCCATGAAGAAGTTCATGCCGATGGCGAAGAAGAAGCTGAGGCGCGGCGCGAAGGCGTCGATCGCGAGCCCAC
>JBHJOF010000006.1:0-10929 GCA_050330055.1 Kiloniellales bacterium | reverse complement strand
GCAGACACGGGATCTGGCGCTATCGAAGCTCTCCATCTGGAAGATCCCGGATCAGCGAAGCAGCACTGCGTGCTGCATCGCATCCGGGATGACGAGGCAGAATTAACGGCCGTTGGTATTACGGCGTGGCGCGGATAGGCCAATGGGTCCCGGCAACAAGTGCCGGGACGACAGCCTTGCTGTGGCAAGGGCGAGCACTCTGTCTGCGATGTGCGAATGCCGTAGGCGAGCGTCACTCGAACGACGACTTGTGGCGGCTCAGGATCTGCTCGCCGAACAGGCTCGCCACCAGCTCGACGACCAGCTCGGCGGTCTGGTTGCGCAGGTCGAGCGCCGGGTTGAGCTCCATGATGTCCATGGAGCGCAGCAGGCCGGAGTCGTGCAGCATCTCCATGCAGAGCTGGGCCTCGCGATAGGTCGGTCCGCCCGCCACCGTGGTGCCGACGCCGGGCGCGATGGCCGGGTCGAGGAAATCGACGTCGAAGCTCAAGTGCAGATGGCCGCCGGCGCGCGCCACGCGATCCAGCGTCTCCTCCATGACGGCGCGCATGCCGCGCTCGTCGATGGTGCGCATGTCGTAGACGGTGAGCCCGCTCTCCACCACCGCCAGCTTCTCGACCCGGTCGACCGATCGGATGCCGACCTGGATGACCTGCGCGGGTTCGATGATGGCCTTGCCGCCGGCCAGCCCCGTCAATTCGGGCGGGCCCTTGCCGCAGAGCACCGCCACCGGCATGCCGTGGATGTTGCCCGAGGGCGAGGTCTCGGGCGTGTTGAAGTCGGCGTGCGCGTCGAGCCAGACGATGGACAGCCGCTTGTCCTGCTCGGCGCAGTGCTGTGCCACACCGGCGATCGAGCCGATCGCCAGGCAATGGTCGCCGCCCATCAGGATCGGCAGTTGGCCGGCGGCCAGGGCGTCGTAGACCGCGTCCTTGACCCCGCCGCACCAGGCCGCCGTCTCGGCCAGGTGGCGATAGCCGTTCTCCGGCTCGGCGTCTGGATTGGTCGGACCCAAGACGTTGCCGCAATCGACCACCGCCAGGCCCATCTGGTTGAGTCGGCCGGCGATATCGGCCACCCGAAGCGCCTCCGGCCCCATCGAGGCGCCGCGGTGGGCCGCGCCGATGTCGGTGGGCGCGCCGATGAGTGCGATCGTCCTGGTCATGTCACGAGTCTCGCCATCCCGCCGCTAGGCCTAGCGCCAGCGGCGGGCTTTGTCCACTTCCGCCGCGGGCGGGCAAGACTTGCGCCGTCGCGTGCGGCGCGTATCGTTGAGGCGGGCGCTGGGTAAAGGGCGAGGCGGTGCTTTGGCTACGACGGATGAAGCGACCGGCAACGGGCTGAGCAGCCAGGAATACCTGGAGATCGAGGCGGAGCTCGGCGCGCACAACTACAAGCCGCTCGACGTGATCCTGGCGCGCGGCGAGGGCGTCTGGGTCTGGGACGTCGAGGGCCGGCGCTATATGGACTGCCTTTCGGCCTACTCCGCCGTCAACCAGGGCCACTGCCATCCGAAGATCCGCGAGGCCCTGATCGAGCAGTCGGCCCGCCTGACGCTGACCTCGCGCGCCTTCCGCAACGACCAGCTGGCGCTGTTCTACGACGAGATCTGCGCGCTCACCAATTCGCACAAGGTGCTGCCGATGAACAGCGGTGCCGAGGCTGTCGAATCGGCGGTCAAGGCGGTGCGAAAATGGGGCTACGAGGTCAAGGGCGTGCCTGCGGGCCAGGCCGAGATCATCGTCTGCCGCAACAACTTCCACGGCCGCACACTGGCCATCGTCGGCTTCTCGACCGACCCGACGGCACGGCGCGGCTTCGGCCCCTTCGCGCCCGGCTTCAAGGCGATCCCTTTCGGCGACGCCGACGCGCTGGAGGCGGCCGTCACCGACAACACGGTCGCCTTCCTGGCAGAGCCGATCCAGGGCGAGGCCGGCGTCATCATCCCGCCGGACGGCTACCTGAAGCGCGTGCGCGAAATCTGCACGCGGCACGGCGTCATGCTGATCCTCGACGAGATCCAGACCGGCCTCGGCCGCACCGGCAAGCTCTTGGCCGAGGAGCACGAGGGCGTCGAGGCGGACCTGACCCTGGTCGGCAAGGCGCTGTCCGGCGGCTTCTATCCGGTCTCCGCCGTGCTCTCCAACTCCGAGGTGCTGGGCGTGCTGCGGCCCGGCGAGCACGGCAGCACCTTCGGCGGCAATCCGCTGGCCTGCGCCGTGGCACGCGCCGCGCTGCGCGTGCTGGTCGAAGAGGGCATGATCGAGAACGCAGCGCGCATGGGCGACTACTTCATGGCCGGGCTGAAGTCGATCCGCAACAACATGATCCGCGAGGTTCGCGGCCGCGGCCTGATGCTGGCCGTCGAGTTCCATCCCGAGGCCGGCGGCGCGCGCCGGTACTGCGAAGCGCTGCTGGCCGAAGGCCTGCTCGCCAAGGAGACGCACGAGCACACGATCCGCTTCGCGCCGCCCCTGATCATCACCCAGGACCAGGTCGACTGGGCGCTGGAACGTATCGCCAAGGTGGTGGGCGGGGGATAGTTCGGCGGCGGTTGCCCACCCTTCGAGACGCCTGCCTTCGCTAAAGCTACGGCAGGCTCCTCAGGGTAAGGAAGTCGCGGGTGCAAACAGCGACCTCATGCTGAGGAGGCGCGAAGCGCCGTCTCGAAGCGTGGGCAGGCGCTCGTTCATTGCCACTAGCGACAGCCCTACCCCCGCATCCGCTCGCCCTGGGGATCGAACAGCGGCTCGGAGATCAGGCGGGCGTCGCGCAGGTCGCCGAGGATCTCGATCTTGACCTGCCGGTCGTCGCTGATCAGCTCCGGCGGCAGGAAGCCAAGCGCGACCGATTTCTCGGCGTAGTGGGCGTAGCCGCCTGAGGTGACGAAGCCGACCACCTTGCCGTCCATCCAGATCGGCTCGTCGGCCCAGACGTCGGCGTCGTCGGCCTCGACCACGAAGCTGCAGAGCCGGCGCTTCGGCCCCGCCGCCTTCTCCGCCAGCGCCGCCGCCTTGCCGATGAAGTCGGCCGGCTTGTTGTAGGAAACGAAGCGGTCGAGCCCGGTCTCGGCCGGCGTGTAGTCCGGCTTGAACTCGCGCAGCCAGGAGCCGAAGGCCTTCTCCAGGCGCAAGCTCATCATGGCGCGCATGCCGAATGGCCGCAGGCCCAGGTCGGCGCCGGCCCCGGTCAGCGCCTCGTAGAGCGCGATCTGCTGCACCGCTGGCACATAGATCTCGTAGCCCAGGTCGCCGGTGTAGGTGACGCGCTGCACCAGGGCGTCGCAGAGGCCGACCTCCATCTCGCGTGCGCTGAGGAATGGCAGCGCGGCGTTTGACACGTCGGCGCGGGACACGCGCGACAAGAGCTCGCGCGCCTTGGGCCCAGCGATTTGAAAGCCCAGCAGCTGGCGCGAGAGGTTCTCGATGCGCACGCTGCCGTCGTCCGGCAAGTGTCGCTCGAACCAGCGCATGTGATAGGCCTGCGCGCCGTACGACGCCGTGAGCTGGAAGCGCTCCTTGCCCAGGCGCGAGATGGTGAAGTCGCCGATCAGCCGGCCCTTGGGGCTCAGCATCGGCGTGAGGGAGATGCGCCCGACCTTGGGCAAGCGCCCGGCCATGATGCGGTCGAGCCAGTCGGCCGCACCCGGGCCGCTGATGCGGTACTTGCCGAAATTGTGGATCTCGTTGAGGCCGACGCCGCCCCGCACCGCGCGGCATTCCTCGCCCACCGTGGCGAAGGCGTTGGAGCGGCGGAAGGTCGGCGTCTCGAAGGGCTCTTCGCCCTTGGGCGCGAAGTAGTTGACGTGCTCCAGGCCGTAGCCCTGCCCGAAGACCGCATTCTGCGCTTTCCAGATCTCGTAGGCCGGTGTGGTGTGCAGCGGCCGGCCGGCCGGCAGCTCCTCATTGGGATAGGAGATGGCGAAGCGGCGCTGGTAGTTCTCGGTCACCTTCACGCGCGCATAGGCGCGGGTACAGAAGTCGCCGAAGCGGGCCACGTCCATGGCGAAGACGTCGCGCGAGGGCTCGCCCTCGATCATCCATTCGGCCAGCGTCAGGCCGACGCCGCCGCCCTGGCTGAAGCCGGCCATGACGGCGCAGGCGGACCAGTAATTGCGCAGGCCCGGCACAGGGCCGACCAGCGGATTGCCGTCCGGCGCGAAGGTGAAGGGGCCGTTGATGACCCGCTTGATGCCGGCCGTCGCCAGGCAGGGATAGCGCGTGTAGGCGTACTCCAGCGGCTCGGCGATGCGGTCCAGGTTGTCCGGCAAGAGGTCCTGGCCGAAGTCCCAGGCGGTGCCGTCGACCGCCCAGGGGTCGCAGTCCTGCTCGTAGATGCCGATCACCAGCCCGCGGCCCTCCTGGCGCAGGTAGCTTTCGCCGGTCGGGTCCATGACGTGCGGATGCTCCCGGTTCGCCTGGTAGATCTCCGGGATGTCGTCGGTCACCAGGTACTGGTGCTCCATGGGATGCAGCGGCAGGAAGACGCCGGCCATGGCGCCGACCTCGCGGGCCCAGAGGCCGGCGGCGTTGACCACGTGCTCGGCGTTGATGGTGCCCTTTTCGGTAACCACGTCCCACGAGCCGTTCGGCTTCGGCTTCAACTCCAGCACCCGGTTGTGCAGATGGATCTCGGCGCCCTGCTGGCGCGCCGCCTTGGCGTAGGCGTGCGTCGTGCCCGAGGGATCGAGGTGGCCGTCGAGCGGGTCGTAGAGCGCGCCGAGCACGCCGTCCGTGTTGGTGATCCAGGAGAGCTTGCGGATTTCCTCGGGCCCTATGACTTCGGTCTCCAGGCCCATGTAGCGGTGCTTGGCGCGCGCCGCCTTGAGGTAGTCCATGCGCTCAGGCGTGGTCGCCAGCGTGATGCCGCCGACGTGATGCAGGCCGCAGGACTGGCCCGAGATCTCTTCCAGCTCCTTATAGAGCTGGATGGTGTAGCCCTGCAGCGCGGCCATGTTGGTGTCGGCATTCAGCGTGTGGAAGCCGCCCGCCGCGTGCCAGGTCGATCCCGAGGTCAGCTCGGCCCGCTCGATCAGCACCACGTCCTTCCAGCCCAGCTTGGTCAGGTGATAGAGCACGCTGCAGCCGACGACACCGCCGCCGATCACCGCGACACGGACATGGGATTTCATGGATGCTCTCTCCTTAGAACGAGATCGGCATGGGACGTAGCAGCGTGCTGTTCGCCAAACATGAATGTCCCCCTCCCCCGGTTCGCCGAATGACTTGCAAGCCTGACGGCTCGCAAGTCATGGCGAACCGCCCTCTCCCGCAAGGGGAGAGGGGAACAAACTGCGTTGACCGAGAATCTTAGCCCCTCTCCCTTGAGGGGAGAGGGAGGGGCCCAACGCGAAGCGTTGGGAGGGTGAGGGTGACAAGACGAGTCCGCGCGCACGAAGCAGGCCCTAGCCGAGCACCGAGAAGCTGGAATTGGGGTTTATCTGGCGGCGCCGCGAGTAGAAGCCGATCGAAACATCCCGGCTGATGTGCCTGAGGTGGAAGTCGACCGGATCCTTGTCGTGGTCCCGGCCGTCCTCGCAGGCGGCGATCAGCGCAGCCATCATCTCGCCGGCGATGGGCGCGTTCTTGAACTGGTTGCCGCTGGTGCCGACCGCCATGTAGAAGCCGGGCAGGTCCGACTTGTCGTAGATCGGGATCCAGTCGTCGGTCACGTCGTAGAGCTCGACCACGCCCTTCATGACGTTGGGGATCGGCAGGCCGGTCACGCGCTGCGCCGCGCGCATGGCGAGGATGGTCGCCTGGTCGGTGAAGTTGCGGTCGAAGTCGTCGGGGTCGACCCACTCCTTGGGATCGCACTCCGGGTCCTCCGAGCCGATCAGGATGTGATTGCCGTGCTCCGGGCGCAGGTAGGCCGCCGTGTCGCTGTCCGAGACGACGCAGCCCTGGTGCTCGAAGTCGAAGCCCTTGGGCGAGGGCACATGCGCCACCTCGTGACGCAGCGCCCGCGTCTTGATCGCCATGCCCTGCTCGACGCCGGCCATGCGGTTGACCTTGTAGGAATGCGGACCTGCCACGTTGACCACCACCGGCGCCGCGACCCTCTCGCCGTTCGACAGCCTGACGCCGGAGACCCGGCCTTTGTCCTGCAGGATCTCTTCGACCGTTACGTTGAATCGGAACTCGGCGCCGGCCTTCTCCGCAGCGCGCTGCAGGTTGTGCGCCGAGAGCTGCGGGTCGGTGACGTAGCCGCCCTTGGGGAAGAACACAGCGCCGCCCAGCACCTGGCCGTTCGACTCACCGAAGCCGGGCTGGTCCGGCCGCTTCGGCGGCCCGAAGGAGTCGGTGGTAAGGATCGGCAGGCGCTCGCGCACCTGCTCGGCCGTCAGCTCCTCGTAGGGACAGCCGATCTCCTCCATGATGGCGATGACCGGCTTCAGGTGCTTGTTGCCGTCCGTCTTCATCACCAAGCAGCCGCAGTTGACGTAGCGCGCCAGGCCGCGCTCGTCCTCGGCGGCGAGGAAGTTGGCCCAGTCGCTCCAATAGAAATGCGATTCGTAGGCGATCGCCGAGCCATCGACCGTCGAATAATAGGGCCGGATGATGGCGCAGGAGCCGGAGGTCGAGCCGTAGCCGGAGGCCGGCAGGCGGTCGATGTCGAGCACCCGCCAGCCCAGGCGGGCCAGCGCCAGCGCCGTTGCTGCGCCGATCACGCCCGCGCCGATGACGATCGCGTCGTAGCCTTTGCCTGAATTGCTCAATCCGCAGCCCTCCTAGCCCCCTGCGCCTGCCAAACGCCGTGCAGCGGCGCAGCCTGCCGGCCCGCCCCGGCTCCGGCAAGCCGAGACTGGGGAAGATGGCGATCTGCGGCCCTGCCCCGCCCTTTTCTATTCGACGCGTTCTGTCGCTTTTGCGCCCTAGGCAAACCGGCGGGAGAACAACGACCGCCGCTTGTCTGCAGCGGCTAGACAAGTTGGGGCCAGCCAGGCCTTCCAAGCTGCTCCCGCAGGTTGTCGCCTGGCCAGCCAGGCCCTATGAAGGAAGCTTCTCCAGCCCGCAGTCTGGATACCGGAGTCCAGCCCTGCCCGACCTGCCCTCCCTTGCTGCGGCACCGCAAAGGCAACGCCGACGCATGCCGTACCGCTGCAACCTGCTGCTGGCGCTTGCTGGCTCTATGCTGGCTGGCTTGACGTCTGCTGGGACGGCGCAGGCCCACACCGGCGCGCGCGCCCATATCCTGCTGCTGCCGACCGACCTCTACCTGACGGGCGGCGTCCTGGTCGTGGCCGTCTCCTTCCTGCTGATGGCGCTGGTGCCGGCCGCCGGCCTGGCGCGGATCGAGGGCTTGCGCTGGCGCCTGGGCCGCCTGCCGGAGGACCTGGGGATCGCGCCGAGCCTGGCCAGCCTGGCGCTGCTGGCCGCCCTGGTGTTCGCCGGCTATGGCGGCAGCCGCGACCCGCTGGACAATCCCCTGCCGCTCACGGTCTGGAGCCTCTGGTGGGTCGGCTTCACCTTTTGCACCGTCCTCTTCGGCAATCTCTGGGCAGTTTTGAACCCCTGGCGCGGCCTCTATTGGCTGGTTACCGCCCTGCCGCCACTCAAGCGCTGGCGCGCGCGGCCACCGCTTGCCTATCCGGGCCGGCTCGCCGCCTGGCCGGCGGTGCTCCTGCTCTTAGCCTTCGCCTGGTTCGAGCTGGTTTATCCGGCGCCACAGGATCCGGCCGTGCTGGCCGACGCGGTGCTGCTCTACGCGGGCGTGACGCTGGCTGGCATGCTGCTGTTCGGCGAGACGGCCTGGCTGCAGCATGGCGAGGCCTTCTCCCTGTTCTTCCGCGTGGTATCCTGGCTCTCGCCCTGCTACCGGGAGCGCGACCAAGGAGCCGAGCACTCCAGCCTCTGGATTACCCTGCCCGGCCTCAAGCTGCTGCGGCTGCCGACGCTGTCCCCCAGCGGCGTGGCCTTCGTGCTGCTGGCGCTGTCCGCGGTTTCCTTCGACGGCCTGTCCTGGACCTTCTGGTGGCTCGACCTGGCCGGCTTCAACCCCCTGGAGTACCCCGGCCGCACCGATCTGATGCCGGCCAACAGCCTGGGGCTGCTCGGCCTCTTCGCGGTTCTGGCGGCCGCCTACGTCGGCGCTGTGCTGCTCGGCGCCGCGCTGGCCGGGGACCAGGCCAACCGCGAGAGCATCGGGCGTTTCGTCATCTCGATCGTGCCGATCGCCTTCGGCTACCACTTCGCGCACTACCTGCCCGAATTCCTGGTCGAGGCGCAGTACGCCCTGCGCGCCCTGGCCGACCCCTTCGCGCTGGGCTGGAACCTGCTGGGCGGCCGCGACCTGCACGTCACCGCCTCGCTGCTGAGCGACCACCGCTCGGTCGAGCAGATCTGGAAGATCCAGGTCGCCGCCATCGTCGCCGCCCATGTGGCGGCGGTCGCCGTCGCCCACCTGCTCGCCCTGCGGCAGTCCGGCAGCCTGCGCCAAGTGCTGCTCAGCCAGGCGCCGCTGACCCTGCTGATGATCAGCTACACCCTCTTCGGGCTCTGGCTGCTGGCGAGCCCGGTGGCTGGCTAAGCTCACCCTATAAGTGCATGGGAAACAGCAATAAAGTCGCATTCCGTCAAGCCCTGTGTTAGCGTAAGACCGATATTGCGCGCCGCGTCATCGGCCACGCGGGAACGGCGCAAACAATCAAGCGCCGGGGCGCGGCGAATTCACAGGGAACGGGGAGACTGGGATCATGGCTGGAACCAAGGACAAGCGGACTGATAGGGCATCGCGCGGCGTGTCCATCACGAGACGCAGCGCGATCAAGGGCGCGGGCCTGCTCGCCGCCGGCGCGGCGCTGGCCGGCGGCACCGGGGTGAGCCCCCTGATCCGGCCGACCATGGCGCAGTCGGGTTCCGACCGGCCGATCAAGCTCGGGTTCCAGGTCCATCGCACCGGCATCGGCGCCGCCTATGGCCGCTGGTACGAGCGCACGACCAATGCCGCCGCAAAGATGATCAACGACATGGGCGGCATTGCCGGCCGGCCGATCGAGATTATCGCTGAGGACGACGGCACCGACCCCAAGCGCGGCGCCGAGGTGGTCGAGAAGCTCGCCACCCAGCAGGAGTGCGACATCATATTCGGCACCCTGTTCTCGCACGTGGTGATCGGCTCGGCACCGCGCGCCGGCGAGCTCAAGGTGCCCTATTTCGTGGTCAGCGAGGGCTATCACGTGCCGTCGGGCCAGATGAACCGCTACGTCTTCCAACCCGGCATCACCGACGTGCGCGCCCAGGTGACGGCGGTCTCCTCCTGGGTGCTCGACACCCTGGGCAAGAACGTCACCATGATTTTCCCGGACTACGCCTTCGGCTACAATCACCGCGACTTCTTCGGTCAGGCGGTCGAGGAACGCGGCGGCTCGATCAAGGCGCTGCTGGCGATCCCGCCGACCGAGACCTCCTACACCAAGTATTTCGCGCAGGTGCCGGCCGACACCGACGTGCTCTACCACGTCATGGTGGGCCCCGGCGTGCTGACTTTCGTCAGGGAGATGGGCGAGCACTTTGGCGAGAACCGGCCGAACATCTTCGGCTTCATCGATTCCCTGGAGGCCGTCGACATGGCGAGCCCGGGCCTGGAGTATCTGGAAGGCACGCATTTCTGGGAAGGCATGCCGCGCTATGCCGGCCAGTATCCGACCGACGCCGAGAAGGCCTACCGCGAGGCGGTCCGCGTCGACGCGAACGGGACCAGCGTCGACGACCCCAAGGACGTTTCGACCTACTCCCATATGTTCGGCTGCTGGGAGACCCTCTTCATCATCAAGGAGGTGGTCGAGAAGAGCGGCTACAGCGAGCGGGCGGCCAAGGACAAGGCGGCCCTGATCGAGACCCTCGAGGGCATAGAAAGCTTCCCCGAGGGCATAGAGCATCCGCAGGGCGAGAAGCGCTTTCTCGGCAAGCTGCACCAGAGCTTTGCGCAGCAGTTCATCTCGGTGGTGGAGAACCAGAAGCTCAAGGTGGTGCACAAGACATCGATCGAGGATTCGCTCTACGAGCCCGAGGCCGACTACACGACGCAGTCGCTGTAGCACGGCCCTTTGCGACTCGCGGAGCCGTGGGTTTGTGCTAGCGGCCGCTACTACCGGTGCCTGTGGCCCACCCTTCGAGACGGCCGCTTCGCGGCCTCCTCAGGGTGAGGTTGTCGTTGTTGCAGGCGTCAACCTCATGCTGAGGAGCGGCCGCAAGGCCGCGTCTCGTGCGCGAAGCAGCCGGCCCTGGCCGCCAAGCAAGGGCAACTGCTCGGCCTCCACTTCGGAGGTTTTCGCTGCAGCAAACGCCAGCCTCATGCTGAGGAGCGGCCGCAAGGCCGCGTCTCGAAGCATGGGCAACCGCTCCGCCTCGAGCCTGAAATGAGCTTCGGGCCGCATCTCTTCCTGGCGCTGCTCGAGGGCACCGTGACGGCCTTCGTGCTGGCGCTGGCGGCGCTCGGCCTGTCGCTGGTGTTCGGCGTCATGCGCATCGTCAACGTGGCGCACGGCACCTTCTTCATGCTGGGCGCCGTGCTGGCCTGGTGGTGCGCCTCGATGGTGGGCGGCATCCCGCTCTGGGGCTTCCTGGTCGCCCTGCTGGTCGGGCCGCTGGTGGTCGGCGGCGTGGCAGTCGCCACCGACTGGCTGATCCTGCGCCGCCTCGACTACCATCCGGAAAGCACCATCGTCGCCACCATCGGCCTGCTCTACATCATCGAGCAGGTGGTGCTTACGCTCTACGGACCGGACGCGCGGCCGGTCGAGGCGCCGATCTACTTCCGGGTCGCCTTCCCCTGGTTCGGCTATTCCGGCTACAAGCTGGTGGTGGCGGGAATCTCAGCGCTGCTGCTGCTCGCCACCTGGCTCGTCATGACGCGGACCCGCCTGGGTCTCTACATGCGGGCGACCCAGAGCAACCCGGAGATGGCGCAGGCCTTCGGGGTGCCGGT
>JBHJOF010000005.1:0-2432 GCA_050330055.1 Kiloniellales bacterium | reverse complement strand
TCATCAGGCCGATGTTGCCTTCCTGGATCAGGTCGAGGAACTGCAGGCCGCGGTTGGTGTACTTCTTGGCGATCGAGATCACCAGGCGCAGGTTGGCCTCGACCATCTCGGTCTTGGCCCGGCTGGCTTCGCGCTCGCCGGTCTTGACGGTGGTGACGATGCGGCGGAACTCGCTGATCGGCAGGCCGGTCTCGGCGGCGACCTCGGCGATGTCCTTGCGGATCGTCTTGGCCTCGTCGCCGTGCTTCTCGGCGAACTTCTTCCAGCCCTTGCCGGTCAGGCGCTTGACGCGGCTGACCCAGCGCGGGTCGAGCTCGCGCCCGAAGTAGTGCTTGAGGAACTCCTCGCGCGTCACGCCGGACTTCTCGGCCAGGCGCAGCAGCTTGCCCTCGAGGCCGACCAGGCGCTTGTTCAGGCCGTAGAGCTGGTCGACGAGCTGCTCGATGCGGCCGTTGTTGAGCCGCACCGTCTCCATCAGCTCGACCATCTCGGCCTTGAGGTTGCCGTGGCGGGTCTCGGTCTGCTTCGGAACCGCCTCGCCGCGCTGCATCAGGGCGAGGCGCTTCTCCTGCTGCTTGATCAGCTTGCGGTTGACCGCCGCGATCTGGTCGAAGGTCTCGAGCACCTGCGGCAGCAGCGCCTGCTCCATGGCCGAAAGCGACAGGTTGGCCTCGTCGTCCTCCTCGTCGCCCTCTTCGCCCTCGCCCTCCGCTTCTTCCGATTCTTTGTCCTCGTCCTCTTCCTCGGCGGCTTGCGCAGCGCCGTTGGCGCCGCCTTCCAGGCCCGGTCCGGGTCCGGCGTCGGGCCCGCCGCCATAGGTGGCGTCGAGGTCGATGATGTCGCGCAGCAGGATGTTGCCGTCGATCAGAGCCTGGCGCCAGGCGAGCAAGGCGCGGATGGTCAGCGGGCTCTCGCAGATGCCGCCGATCATCTTCTCGCGGCCGGCCTCGATGCGCTTGGCGATGGCGATCTCGCCCTCGCGCGACAGCAGCTCGACCGAGCCCATCTCGCGCAGGTACATGCGCACCGGATCGTCGGTGCGGCCGATATCCTCGTCGTCGAGATTGCCGCTGGCGGAGCGCGGCGACGAGTCGTCGTCGCTGCTGTTGTCGTCCTGCTCTTCGTTCTCGATGATGTTGATGCCCATCTCCGAGAGCATCGCCATCGTGTCTTCGATCTGCTCGGACGAGGCCTGATCGGTCGGCAGGACCTGGTTCAGCTCGTCATAGGTGACGTAGCCGCGTTCCTTGGCCTTGAGCACCATCCGCTTCACGGCGGCGCTCATTACGTCCATCAGCGGGCCGTCGCCCGATTCCTCGCGAGTCTCCGTGGCCTCAGCGGCCTCGTTCGCCTTTGCAGCCATGCGCATCCCGCCTCAAGAAAATACGACTGTGACCCGCTAACCTTAACAAAAGGCTAGCGTTCACCCGCTCCCGCGGTCAGTCAGACTCGAAGGACCCAGCCCCCCGGTATCCATCCGCGTCCACCTTCCGGCCGCCATCCCCCCCACTCAAGCGCTGCTTGGCCTGTAGCCGGACCAGGTTTTCCTCGCTCATGTCGGCCGCGAACCGCCGGCCCATTTCCTCGGCTTCGAGTTCCGCCCGCCGCCGCTGAATCTCAGTAAGATACTCAATCCACTCACTTCGGACCTTCGCAAGCGGGGTATCAGACCTCTCGCAACCCCGGAGATCATGCACACCGCGCCGAAACAAGTGGTCCACGAGACCAGAAAAACCTAATTCGGAGAGGTGGCACTTAAGTTCTGCGGTGTCAAGGTCGGGCGCCTTCGCCATCAGATCCAGTACTGCCCGCAGAAGTCGCCGCAATTCAGGGCTTTCCAACTCCAACGAGGCGCAGTCCTCAGCTCGTTCTACAACTAAAGCGGGATAAGCTATCAGCATCCGCAACAATCGCTGTTCGTAGCGGTCGGACAGCCCAATTGCCACGGGTCGTGAGGTTCTGGTGGTGACGGTCCCCACCGCCTCGCGACCTCGCCCACGGCCGGCTTTCTTCGGCGGTCTTGGCCCAGTCCAGGAGCCTCCGGGCCGGTAGCCGAAGGCGGCGGCGAAGCGCTCGGCCAGGTCCATGCGGAAGGCCTCGCGCAGCTCGCCGTCGGGGATCCGTGCCAGCGCGCCGGTCACCGCCTTCCACAGGGCGGTGCGCCGCTCCGGCGTGTCAAAGCGACCGCTTCCCTGTCCTTGCTCCTGGAGCTGCCAGCCCCACAGCATGGCCGCCAGCGGCTGGGCGCCGTCGATCGCCTGGCGCAGCGCCGCCGCACCGCGCAGGCGCAGCAGGCTGTCCGGGTCCTCGCCTTCGGGAAGCAGGGCGAAGCGCAGCGAACGGCCCGGCTGCAGCAGCGGCAGGGCGCGCTCGATGGCGCGGAAGGCGGCGCGCCGGCCGGCCGCATCGCCGTCCAGGCAGAGCACCGGCTC
>JBHJOF010000004.1:0-53003 GCA_050330055.1 Kiloniellales bacterium | reverse complement strand
GCGCGCCAAGGGCCGCCAGCCGATCCCGGCCGGCGACCGCCTGATCCTGGAGATGCCGGGCGGCGGCGGGCTCGGCGACCCGCGCGAGCGGCCGGCCGAGTTGGTCGCCGCCGACGTCGCCAACGGCTTCGTCAGCCGCGCGGCGGCGCTCCGCGACTATGGGGTCGAGGTCAGGGCCGATGGCAGCTTCCGCCGAAGTAAGGGGAAATAAGGGGACAGTATACCTAATTATATTGCGCAGACTGTTTGCGCAATATAATTAGGTATACTGTCCCCTTATTTCCCCTGACGGATCGCCAACCCGGAATGAGTCAGGGCCGCCCGAAGGGGGCGGCCCTGCGACAGGCGTCGGCCGGGAAGGGCTCAGGATAGCTCTTCGACGTTGACGCCGACGGTGATGGCGCCGATCGGCTCGCCGGTCGCCGGATCGACGATCGTGACGCTGATCTGCGACTGGAAGCTCTCGGTGCTATCGTCGAACTCGACGTCGTCGACAAAGACCGCGCCGGGGCCGGCCGGGTAGGTCTTCTGCCACTTGGCCTCGTCGCCCTGCATGTAGTCGGTGGTTACGTCGCTCTGGCCGACGTTGAGGCCGAGGTTGTCCATCACGAACATCTCGGTGACCAAGCCGCCGATCTCGCTCTTCTTGCTCTTCAGGAAGCTCGAGAGCGCGTTGGCCATCACCTCGTCGATCAGCGGGCCGCCGCCGGCCTTGGCCTCGGCGCGCCACTGCTTGTCCAGGGTGTCGATCTCGGCCTCGCTCAGGCCGACGTGCTTCTGGTTCTGCGCCTTGATGGCCTCGACCACCTTCGGGTCGCTGAGCCAAGGCTTGATCTTGGTTTCGAAGGCCGCGCGGATCTGCGGCTCGTAGTCGTTGGCCGAGGCGCTGGCGGCAAGACCGGAAAGGACCAGCGCCGCGGCCGCCAGGGCCGTGCAAAGCTTAGACTTCATCGCGGGAATACTCCGTTTCTCAGGGCTAGCAATGGCACCTCACCGTCCCACCAAGTCGGGCGGCGGCGGGCTGACGACTCGCGGGCCGGACATGATCGACTTGCAACCATTCCAGGGGAACAGTTGCGGGCCTGCCATGTCCTGGCCTCCCTCGCCGCGGGGATAGAACTAGGACGAACAAATTAACAATTCTCAAAGCTATTGCGCGCAAAACTCCCGGTCAGTTGCCAGAGCTGACTGCCGGAGAGGAGCCCCTGCCGTGCCAATAAGCTTCAGGATTTCCATAGGTTTTGCCGCAGTCCTGCTGCTTACCGCGTTTGTCGGCACGATTGGCTGGACTAGCCTTATCAATTACTCAGACGGCGTTAGTGCCAAGGACCGAATGTCCGGGCTGGTACAGCGTTTGAACGAGGCCACGGCTTCGGTCGGCGCCTACCGGCAGAGCGGCGATCCAGCCGACCTGGAGGCCGCCTCGGCCGGGATCGGGGAGGTCGGCGCCAGGGCAGCGGAGCTGCGCGACGAGAGCGACACGGCGCGCGAGACCATGGACTCGGTCGCCGGTGCGATCGCCTCCTACCAGGCCGCCTTGGCCAACTACGCTACCCTGGACCGCCAGAACGCTCAGCGCCTGCAGGACATGCTGGCGCGCACCACCGAGCTCGAATCACGGGCGGTGGCGATCCGCGACGCGCAGCAAGCGGAATACAGCCGGCTGGTCGAGGGCTTGGAAGTGGCAGAGACCGAGCAGGCCCGGCGCCTCGACCTCGCCCAGGCGGCCGATGACCTGATCCGCGCCACCCTGAAGGCGCGCGAGGGCGAAGCGGTGTTCCGGCTCACCCGCGCCGAGGCCGACGCGGACGTCGCCATGGAATCGATCAAGCAGATGTTCCTGGCCGCCGTCGCGCTGCGCAAGCTGTCGGCCGGCACGGCCGACGAGGCGGCCGTCGCCAAGGTGTCGAAAGAAGTCAACGCCTACCGCAAATCCTTCGCCGATCTGGCCAAGGCCTATGAAGCCGGCGAGGGTGTCAGCGCGGTCGAGGCGGAGCTGGCCAAGTCCTCGACCCGCATCAATGCCTTTACGGGCGCCATCGAGAAGCGCCAGCGCGAAGCTTACAACGAGGTGGCGGCCGGCACCGCCGAGGCGCGCAAGCTGGTCGATCGCGCCGTCGTTGCCCAGGCCGACGCCCTGCGCCTGGTGGCCTTCACCCGCGGCCTGCAGCTCGCCGAGCGCGAGTTCGTGCAGCAGGGCGGCGGCGAGCAGGCGCTGGAGCCGATGCAGCAGCAGCTGCGCAGCATCGGCTTGCTGCCGATCAAGCTGCGCAAGTTCGTCGACGGCGATGATCAGTTCGCCTTGGTCGAGCAGATCGATCAGGCGATCAAGGCCTACCGCGCCGCGCTCGAGCAGATGGCCGAGGCCCTCGACCTGCAGGCCGAGGCCGAGCAGACCATGCGCGCGGCGCAGGATGCGGTGCTCGGACTGGTGCGCGGCGCTGATCAGACGCTGGGCGCGGCGATGGATGATCAGCGCGTGCTCAGCCAGACCCTCATGGTGGCCGGAACCCTGGGTGCGCTTGCGATCGGCATCGTGCTTGCTTTCGTCATCGGACGCGGCATCTCGCGTCCCGTCTCGCGCCTGACCGCGGTGATGCAGCGTCTGGTCGCCAACGATTTCTCGGTCGAGGTGCCGGACCGCGAGCGGCGCGACGAGCTCGGCGCCATGGCGCTTGCGGTGCAGGTCTTCAAGGACAACGGCCAGGAGGTCGAGCGGCTGCGCGCCGAGCAGCAGGAGGCCGAGCGGCGGGCCCAGGCCGAGCGCGACAAGCTCATGCTGGAGCTGGCCGACACCCTCGACGTCAAGGTCAAGGCCATCGTCGATGCCGTGCGCAGCGCCTCCGACGACATGACCCACAACGCCCAGTCCATGTCGAAGCTGGCCGACCAGACCAAGGAGCAGTCCGCCGCCGTGCGCGACGCCTCGGCCGAGGCCTCGCAGAACGTGCAGACGGTCGCCGCTTCGGCCGAGGAACTCTCGTCGTCGATCGCCGAGATCAACCGCAACGTCGCCAGCTCGAATGAGATCGCCAAGAAGGCGACCGAGGAAGCGCGCCGCACCAACGAGGAGGTAGAGGGGTTGGTTGCCGCCGCACAGCGCATCGGCGAGGTGGTCAACCTGATCCAGGACATCGCCGAGCAGACCAATCTCTTGGCGCTCAACGCCACCATCGAGGCGGCGCGGGCCGGCGAAGCCGGCAAGGGCTTCGCCGTGGTCGCGAGCGAAGTGAAGAACCTGGCGACCCAGACCGGCAAGGCGACTGAAGAGATCGCGCAGCAGATTACCGCCATGCAGAACGCCACGACGAGCGCGGCGAGCGTCATCGGCGGCATCGGCAAGACCATCGATCAGATGAACGAGATCGCGTCCGCGATCCTTTCCACCGTCGAGCAGCAGGCGGGGGCGACCCAGGAGATCGCCCGCAACGTGCAGCAAGCCTGCCACGGCACCGAGCAGGTCACCGACAGCATCGACAGCGTCTCGGAAGCGGCTGACAAGACCGACCGCTCAGCCGCCAGCGTGCTGCAGGCCTCGGCCGGGCTGGCCGAGCAGTCGGTCGCCCTGGCCGAGCAGCTCGAGGGCCTAGTGGTCCGCCTGCGCGAGTCGGCGAGCGCGTCGAGCAAGGCCGCCTGAACAGCAGCGGCAATTACCGCGGTGCGGCCGTAAGCGGCTCTCCAATGGGCCAATTTTCGCTTTCGAACATCGCCGTTCCGTGATCTAAATCGCGCATTCCCGCTCTTTGGCGCGACAATGGGCGCGAGCCGGCCATGGGGGCCGGCGCTGCTGCAACGGGAGAACGGCCGCGTGGCCTCGCAGGACGAGCGCAGGGAGCACATCCTGGCCCTGGTCAGGCGCCATGGCTTCGTTTCGATCGAGGCCCTTGCGCAGCAGCTCGGCGTCACGCCGCAGACCATCCGGCGCGACATCAACGAGCTCTGCCGCTCGGCCCAGCTACAGCGCTTTCACGGCGGCGCCGGCCTGCCGTCCTCGGTCGAGAATCTCGCCTACAGCACGCGCCAGGTGCTGTGCCTGGAGGAGAAGGCCCGCATCGCCCGCGCCGTGGCGCAGGAGATTCCCGACCACGCCTCGCTGTTCATCAACATCGGCACCACCACCGAGGCCGTGGCCCAGGCCCTGATGGACCACGCCGGCCTGCGCATCATCACCAACAACCTCAACGTCGCCAGCATCACCAGCCGCAACCCGGAGTTCGAGGTGATCATCGCCGGCGGCCTGGTGCGCAGCCGCGACCAGGGCATCGTCGGCGAGGCGGCGATCGACACCATCCATCAGTTCAAGGTCGATTTCGGCATCATCGGCATCAGCGGCATCGACAACGACGGCACGCTGCTCGATTTCGATTACCGCGAGGTGCGGGTGGCGCAGGCCATCATGGCCAACTCGCGCCAGGTCTTCCTGGTCGCCGACCACACCAAGTTCGGGCGCAGCCCCATGGTGCGGCTCGGCCACCTGTCCCAGCTCAGCGCCTTCTTCACCGACGCGCCGCCGCCGGCGGTGATCCGCAAGCTGCTGGCCGACGCCAACGTTGCCCTGCACGTGGCGGAAGCCCGGCGCGCCGCCGAATAGCCTTCAGTCTGTTCGACCAGCGGCTTACCGCATTTTCATAATCCAACTTCTCGGCCCTTCCATTTTCGTTTGCGAAAATTATAAAGGGCTTCTATTGTCGAACTCGAACGGTGCCGATCGCTCAAAGGATGCACCGGCGGCGCCTGTGCAGGCGCCAAAGTTGCGCTGTGGCTTCGCAGGGCCCTGGCGCGAAGCAGTGGGGAGGCGTGCTCGTGGCGGGCGAAGACCCGATCGATCTTCTTGTCATCGGCGGTGGAATCAATGGCGCCGGCATCGCCCGCGACGCGGCCGGGCGTGGTCTCTCGGTCGTGCTCTGCGAGCAGAGCGACCTGGCCGGCGCCACCTCCTCGGCCAGCACCAAGCTGATCCACGGTGGCCTGCGCTATCTCGAGTACTACGAGTTCCGGCTGGTGCGCGAGGCGCTGATCGAGCGCGAGGTGCTGCTGCGCGCCGCGCCGCACATCATCTGGCCCTTGACCTTCGTGCTGCCGCACAGCCCCGAGCAGCGCCCCGCCTGGCTGATCCGACTCGGTCTGTTGCTTTACGATCACCTGGGCGGGCGCGAGAGACTGCCGGCCTCGCGCGGCCTCGACCTGCGCCGCAGCCCGCTCGGCGGGCCGTTGCAGGGGCGCTTCACCAAGGGCTTCAGCTACGCCGACTGCTGGGTCGAGGATTCGCGCCTGGTGGTGCTGAACGCGCTCGACGCGCAGGAGCGCGGCACCGAAATCCTGACCCGCACGCGCTGCGTCGCGGCGCGCCGCGACGGCGGCCTCTGGCAAGCGCGCCTCGAGTCGACGGCGAACGGAGCGGTTCGCAACCTGCGCGCCCGCGCGCTGGTCAACGCCGCCGGGCCCTGGGTCACCGAGGTGCTCGGCCAGGTCACCGGTGTCAATCGGGAGCGCCGCCTGCGGCTGGTCAAGGGCAGCCACCTGGTGGTGCCGCGCCTCTACGACGGCCCGCAGGCCTATCTGTTTCAGAACGAGGACCGCCGGGTCATCTTCGCCATCCCCTACGAGGGCGACTACACGCTGATCGGCACCACCGACGTCGCCTATGAGGGCGATCCGGCCCAGGTGGCGATCGACGAGGCCGAGCGCGCTTATCTTTGCGCCGCGGTGAACCGCTATCTGGCGAAGCCGGTGGCGCCGTCGGACGCGGTCTGGAGCTACGCCGGCGTGCGGCCGCTGTACGACGACGCCAGCCAGAACGTCTCGGCGGTTACGCGCGACTACGTCTTCGACCTCGACACGGCGGGCGGGGCGCCGCCCCTGCTGTCGGTCTTCGGCGGCAAGATCACCACCTACCGCAAGCTGGCCGAGCACGCCCTCGAGCGGTTGCTGCCGCTGCTCGGGCGCAGCGCGCCGGCCTGGACGCGCGATTCGGTGCTGCCCGGCGGCGACCTGCCGGGCGCCGACTTCGAGCGCGGGCTGGCCGATTTCCAGCGCCGCCATCCCTGGCTGCCGGCCGACTTGGCGTGGCGCTATCTGCGCGCCTACGGCACCCGGGCCGAGCGCCTGATCGGCGGCGCCAAGGGCCTAGACGGCCTCGGCCAGGCGCTGGGCGACGGGCTCTACGAAGCCGAGGTCGACTACCTGGTGCAGAGCGAATGGGCGCGCAGCGCTGACGACATCCTCTGGCGCCGCTCCAAGCTCGGCCTGCACGTCACGCCGGCGACCAGGGAGCGGCTGGCCGCGCGCTTCGGCGCGAGCGACGGCCTCGCCCAGGGAACGGACCGCAGCGAGAGGAGCGTGGCGCAATGACGCTCCGACTCGAGCAGGTCAGCAAGCGGGTCGGCGCCGAGACCCATCTCTATGACGTCAGCGTGGAGCTGGCGCCGGGCACACTCAACGTGCTGCTCGGGCCGACCCTGGCCGGCAAGACCTCGCTGATGCGCCTCATGGCCGGCCTCGACCAGCCGAGCAGCGGCCGCCTCTTGATCGACGGCGCCGACATGACCGGCGCGCCGCTGCGCAAGCGCTCGGTCGCCATGGTCTACCAGCAGTTCATCAACTATCCCTCTTTCACGGTTTACGACAACATCGCCGCGCCGCTGCGCCGCGCCGGGCTCGCCAGGAACGAGATCGCCCGCCGGGTGCGGGAGACCGCAGCCCTGTTGCACATCGAGGATCTGCTGAAGCGCCTGCCGAACGAGCTCTCCGGCGGCCAGCAGCAGCGCACCGCGCTGGCCCGCGCGCTCGTCAAGGACGCCGACCTGCTGCTGCTCGACGAGCCGCTGGTCAACCTCGACTACAAGCTGCGCGAGGAGATGCGCATCGAGCTGCAGGCGATCTTCCGGCGCGGCAAGGCGATCGTGGTCTACGCCACCACCGAGCCGCTCGAGGCGCTCATGATGGGCGGCCGCTGCGTGGTGCTCGACCAGGGTCGGGTGCTGCAGTTCGGCGACACCCTCGAGGTCTACCACAACCCGGCCTCGGAGCGGGTCGCCGCCGTCTTCAGCGATCCGCCGATGAACATGATCGAGGGGGTAGCCGCCAGTTCAGCCGGGGGCGGCGTGGCTGAGCTCGGCGACGCCTTCCGCCTGCCGCTGACCGGCCACCTGGCGGGGCTGCGCCCAGGCCGCTACCGCTTCGGCGTGCGCGCCAACCATCTCTTCGTCGCGCGCAGCGGGCCGGACCAGGTCGCCTTCGACGCGACCGTAGAGCTGGCCGAGATCAGCGGCTCGGAGACCTTCATCCACGCCGTCCACAGCAACACCTCCTGGGTGGTGCAGGAGGAAGGCGTGCATTCCCTGGCGCTCGGCAAGGCGATCCGCGTCTACGTCGATCCGCGCCACGTCTACGTCTTCGGCCAGGACGGCGCGCTGGTTGCCGCGCCGACGCGCCGCGTGCCCGACGCCTGGGTCATGGGCGCGGCGCAATAGGAGGACGCGATGGCCGAGATCCACTTGCAGGGCATCGCCCATTCCTACCAGAGCCGTCCGCAGGGTGAGGCCGACTACGCGCTGCGGCGCATGGATCACGTCTGGCACGACGGCGGCGCCTATGCGCTCCTGGGCCCCTCGGGCTGCGGCAAGACGACGCTGCTCAACGTCATCTCCGGCCTGATCCACCCGAGCGAGGGCCGCGTGCTGTTCGACGGCCAGGACGTGACCGGGCAGCCGACCGAGGCGCGCAACATCGCCCAGGTGTTCCAGTTCCCGGTCATCTACGACACCATGACCGTCTACGACAACCTGGCGTTCCCGCTGCGGAACCGCGGCATCGCCGCGGAGCGGGTTGACGCGCGCGTGCGCGAGGTGGCCGAGATGCTGGATCTCTCTGCCGACCTCGGGCGGCGCGCCTATCGCCTGGGTGCCGACGCCAAGCAGAAGATCTCGCTCGGCCGCGGCCTGGTGCGCAGCGACGTGGCCGCCATTCTGTTCGACGAGCCGCTTACCGTCATCGACCCGAATCTCAAGTGGCAGCTGCGCCGAAAGCTGAAGCAGATCCATGAGCAGACCCGGCTGACTCTGATCTACGTGACGCATGACCAGAACGAGGCGCTGACATTTGCCGAGCGGGTCGTGGTCATGGTCGAGGGCCAGGTCGTGCAGGTCGGCACGCCGCAGGAGCTGTTCGAGCGCCCGACGCACACCTTCGTCGGCTACTTCATTGGCAGCCCCGGCATGAACCTGCTGCCCTGCCAGCTCGACGGCGACGCGGCCGTGGTCGACGGCTTGCGCCTACCGCTGCCCCGTGGCGTGCTCGAGCCGGCGCACCGCGCCGAGGGCCCGCTCGAACTCGGCATCCGCCCAGAGTTCCTCAGGCTCAGGCACGACGCCGGCGACGACAGCGCGGCCGTCACCGTGGCCGCGGTCGAGGACCTGGGCAACTTCAAGATCGTAACGGCGCGGCTCGGCAGCCGGAGCCTGAAGGTCAAGGTGCCGGAGGACCAGGAGGTGCCTGGCGACCGGGCCTATCTCTTCTTTCCGCCCGAATGGACCAGGCTCTACGCCGGCGGCCGCCTGGTCGGCGAGAGGTAACGGAACGCGCCATGGGCAAAGTCGAAAACAACTTGGCCTGGTTTCTCGTTCTGCCGGTGCTGGTGCTGGTCGGTTTCAACGCCGTTATCCCGCTGATGACCGTAGTCAGCTACTCGGTCCAGGAAACCTTCGGCGCCGGCGTGTATTTCTTCGAGGGCGCGAAGTGGTTCGAGCAGGTGCTGAGGTCCGAGCGCTTCCATGCAGCACTGATGCGCCAGTTCGCGTTCACCGGAACCATCCTCCTGATCGAGATCCCGCTCGGTGTCGCCATTGCGCTGGCGATGCCGCGGAAAGGCCCTTGGGTCTCGGTATGCCTCGTCCTGATGGCCCTACCGCTGCTCATTCCGTGGCACGTGGTGGGCGCGATCTGGAACATCTTCGCGCTTCCCGAGATCGGTCTTCTCGGCCGCGTGCTCAACGACCTGGGGTTCAACTACAACTTCACGAGGCAGCACGGAGACGCCTGGTTCACCCTCATCCTCATGGACGTCTGGCACTGGACGTCGCTCGTCGTGCTGCTCGCCTATGCCGGGCTGATGGCGATCCCGGATGCCTACTACCAGGCGGCGCGCATCGACGGCGCCTCGCGCTGGGCGGTGTTCCGCTACATCCAGCTGCCGAAGATGAAGCGCGTGCTGACCATCGCCGTCCTGTTGCGTTTCATGGACTCGTTCATCATCTATACCGAGCTCTTCGTGCTGACCGGCGGCGGACCGGGGAACTCGACGACGCTTCTGTCGATCGACCTGGTCAAGATCGCGCTCGGCCAGTTCGACGTCGGCCCTGCGGCGGCGATGTCCATCATCTACTTCCTGATCGTCCTGGCGATCAGCTGGATCTTCTACACCTTGATGATGCGTAACGAGGAACGGTGGTGACGATGCCGCCGGGGAGCAAGCAGCGATGACCGACAGCGCGGCGACAGCACAGGCAAGGGCGGCTCCAAAGGCCGGCGCGGCGCCTGTGCGCGTGCGGGCCCGCGTGAGCTACGCGTGGCTCGTGCCCACCCTCTACATCATCTTTCTGATGGTGCCGATCTACTGGCTCCTGAACATGTCGTTCAAGACCACCGGCGAGGTCCTGGGGGACTTTACGCTGTGGCCGCACAACTTCACGCTGCAGAACTACCAGCGCATATTCACGGACCCGAGCTGGTACAACGGCTACATCAACTCGATCATCTACGTCACCATAAACACCGTTCTCTCGCTCTTGGTGGCGCTGCCCGCCGCCTATGCTTTCTCGCGCTATCGCTTCGTCGGCGACAAGCACCTGTTCTTCTGGCTCCTGACCAACAGGATGGCGCCGCCGGCCATCTTCGTGCTGCCCTTCGTCCAGCTCTATTCTTCGGTCGGGCTGTTCGATACGCACATCGCGGTGGCACTGGCGCACTGCCTGTTCAACATTCCGCTCGCCGTGTGGATTCTCGAGGGATTCATGTCGGGCGTGCCGCGCGAGATCGACGAGACGGCCTATATCGACGGCTACTCCTTCCCCCACTTCTTCGTGAAGATCTTCATGCCGTTGGTCGCCACGGGGATCGGCGTGGCCGCCTTCTTCTGCTTCATGTTCTCGTGGGTCGAGCTGTTGCTCGCCAAGAACCTGACGTCGGCCGCCGCCCGGCCAATCGCGTCGATCATGACCCGTACGTCAAGCATATCGGGCTACGAGGTGTCGCTGCTCGCCGCGGCGGCCGTGCTGACCATCATTCCCGGCGCCGTCGTCATCTACTTCGTGCGCAACTACATCGCGCGCGGCTTCGCTCTCGGTCGGGTGTAAGGAGGAGGCTATGGACCTCTCGTGGATGGCATGGACCTGGCAGACCGCGGCCTTCTTCACCTGCATCGCGCTTCTGCTGGTCGCGATGACCCTATGGGAGTGGCTTTCGCCCGGAGGCGGCATGCGGCGCGGCGTCCTCGGGCTCGATACCACGCGCGGCGACCGGCTTTTCATATCGCTGCTCGGCAGCGCTTACATTCATCTCGCATGGCTCGGCCTCGTCGGGCCGAGCCTGTGGTGGGCTCTCGGCCTCTCCATCCTCTTTGCCATAGCGGTGTTCAAATGGGTGTGAGGCCAATCGAGGGAGGGAGCAGCCGCGGACCGGCAGCTGCCCCCGGGTGTTGCAACGAAAACCGTGGGAGGAGTCCGATGCAACGGAATTCATTATTAGCATCCGGCGTCATGGCTGTCGCCTTGGCGCTTGGCAGTCCGGCGATTGCCCAAGAGGTTCCGGCCGAACGCTTGGCGGCGGCCGAAAAGTGGATCGACGAGGAGTTCCAGCCCGCGGTGCTGAGCCGCGAGGAGCAGCTCGCCGAGATGGAGTGGTTCATCAAGGCCGCCGAGCCGTTCCGGGGCATGGAGATCAACGCCGTCGCCGAGGCGATCCCGACGCACGACTATGAGGCTGAAACCCTCACAAGGGCGTTCGAGGAGATCACCGGCATCCGCGTCAGCATGCAGATCATGGGCGAGGGCGACGTGGTGCAGGCGCTGCAGACGCAGCTCCAGACCGGGCGCAACCTTTACGACATCTATGTCAATGACGCGGACCTTATTGGTATGCATGCGCGTCTCGGCCAGACGATCAACCTCGACGAGTGGATGGCGGGCGAGGCCGCCGATGTCACCTTGCCGACCCTCGACGTCGAGGATTTCTTCCTGCGCAGCTCGGCCCAGGGACCGGACGGCACGCAGTGGCAGCTCCCCAACCAGCAGTTCGCGAATCTCTACTGGTTCCGCAAGGACTGGTTCGACCGCCCCGAGCTGCAGGCACAGTTCAGGGAGATCTACGGCTACGATCTCGGCGTGCCGCGTGACTGGTCGGCCTATGAGGACATCGCCGAGTTCTTCACCGATCACGTGAAGGAAGTCGACGGCGTGCGTGTCTACGGACACATGGACTACGGCAAGCGCGCGCCGGACCTCGGCTGGCGCATGACGGACGCGTGGCTGTCGATGGCGGGCGCCGCGGATATCGGCCTGCCCAACGGCGTGCCGGTGGACGAGTGGGGCATCCGCATGGAAGAGGGCACCTGCAATCCGGTCGGCGCCTCGGTGTCGCGCGGCGGCGGCACCAATAGCCCGGCGGCGATCTTTGCCGTGCGCAAGTGGGACGAGTGGCTGCGCAAGTACGCGCCGCCGGGAGCCGCTGACCTCGACTTCTACCAGTCGCTGCCGGCGCTCAGCCAGGGCAACGTCGCCCAGCAGATCTTCTGGTACACCGCCTTCACCGCCTCGATGGTCGCATCGCGCGCGGCGGGCAACAACACGGTCGACGAGTCCGGCAATCCACTGTGGCGCATGGCGCCCTCGCCGGTCGGGCCGTACTGGAAGGAAGGCATGCAGCGGGGCTATCAGGACGTGGGCTCATGGACGCTCCTGAAGATGACGCCGCTCGATCGTCGCAAGGCGGCCTGGCTGTTCGCCCAGTTCGCCTCGTCCAAGTCCGTCGACCTCAGGAAGAGCCACGTCGGTCTTACCTTCGTGCGCGACAGCACGGTGCGCCACGAGAGCTTCACCGAGCGTGCGCCCCAGCTCGGCGGCCTGATCGAGTTCTATCGCTCGCCGGACCGCCTGCAGTGGACCGACACGGGTGTCAACGTGCCGGACTATCCGCGCCTGGCCCAGCTCTTCTGGCAGCACATTGGCGACGTGACGGCCGGTACCTTTACACCGGAAGAGGCGATGGACCGTCTCGCTAACGAGATGGACGAGCTCATGGCGCGGATGCAGGCGGCCGACGAATCCGCCAGCACCTACAGCGACTGCGGTCCTCGCCTCAACGAGCCGCGGGACGCCGAGTACTGGCTCTCGAAGGAGGGCGCGCCCTGGCCGAAGCTGGCGAACGAGAAGCCGCAGGGCGAGACGGTAGCCTACGACGAGCTCATCAAGGCGTGGGATGTCGGCAAGTGAAGTAGGGCTGCCGATCCAAACAGGCCTTTGGCTCATGCAACCTGGGGGCGGGATTTCCCGCCCCCTTTTTGCGCCCTTCGCACCATCTGCCCGGCCGGACAGGCAAGCTAGGGCGCGATAGCACAGATTACATATGCCTACGTATGAGTTAGGGCTCATTGCCGAGTTCAGCCTGCTTTACGCGCTGCGGCGTGCCCTTTCGCTCCCTCATCTGTGACATTTTTTCTACCCCCCGAACCGACTCTGCGATATCAGTGGTCTTGGGGGTTCGTATTGGAGCTAGGTTGCATGTCACGAAATCACGACGATGACCGTCCTGTGGTTTCGCAGCGGGACGTCACGGCCACCGTCAAGTGGTTCAATCCAGTGAAGGGGTTCGGTTTCGTCCAGCGCAGCGACGGATCACCGGACGCGTTTTTGCACATTTCGGTCGTTCAACAGGTCGGGCAAGCAAGACTGCCGGGAGGCACCACGATCATCTGCGACATCGCCGAAGGACGGCGCGGTCCGCAGGTGGCCTCGATCAGCAGCATCGAGGACATGCCGGAAGACGACAGACCGGGGATCGAGCTCGACGGGCCGACCGAGGTGATGGAAGGCACGGTGAAGTTCTTCAATGCCTCGAAGGGATTCGGCTTCGTCATTCCGGACGACGGCGGCAAGGACATCTTCATCTCCGCCCGTACGCTGGAACGCGTCGGTCTGAACATGGTCGAGCCGAACCAGCGGGTGCGCCTGCAGATCCGCATGGGGCACAAGGGGCCGATGGCGGAGAGCCTGGAGCTGCTGTAGGCGGGGGACTGCCCTGAGGACTGCCGGGGGGACGAGCGGGCCTGCTTGCTGGTGAGCAGCGTGCCGCCCGGTCATCCTGAGACTGTGCCGTTCGAAGACCGCCGCCGTCTCCGGCGTTGGCGGCGGGATCGGCCGTGTCAGCGCAGCGCGGCGGCCAAGCGGGCCAGCAGCGCGATCGAGGGCTCGCCGGTGACCGGCAGGCCGTTGGCCTGCTCGAAGGCGCGGATCGCCGCTTGGCGGTCCGCGGCAGTGGGACCTGCGTCGCTGGGGCCATCGAGGAAGCCCAGACGCGCCAGCAACTGCGCCACCGTGTTGCCGGGCTCGCCACGCGCCTGGCCACCGGCCTGCGGCGGCATGCCGGGCCCCCAGGTCAGGCCGGCGACACGGCCCGCCGCAGTTGCCTCGGCCGTGCCCTGCGCCGGGTCGAAGATGGTGGCGGCCAGCACGGCGGCGTAGGGCTCGTGCTGGTCGCTGTCCAGCCGCTGGGTGTGCAAGCCGAGGACGCGCAGCCGCTCGCCGCTGAAGACCAGAAGCGGCGAGCCGGAGCCGCCTTCCACCACGTCGCAGTCATGCAGGATCCCGAGGCCACCGGCGAAGAGCCCGGGGATCCTGCAGCCGAAGCCGAGCGACAGCGCATGGCTGCGCTCGCGCCGGTAGCCGGCCTGCAGCAGCCGGGCGCCGCCGCTGCGCAGCTCCGCCAGCAGACTGGCGTCGAAGCGCTGCAGGCCGAGCCAGCCGACGGCGCGGCCGATCGGCTCGGTCAGCGTGATCACCGCCCAGTCGTTGAGACTGTCGCCCAGCTCCGGCTCGCCGTTCAGGCGATAGCCGCCCGCCCTCACGTAGGACGCGGCCCGAGCGTGGGCCAGATGACGATCGCGTTGATAGCCGGCGACGAAGTGGACGTCTTCGGGGTGATACCAGTAGCCGTCGCGCGCGTTGTAGAGGCAATGGGCCGCGGTCAAGACGCTGCGCGGGCCGACCAGGAAGCCAGTGCAGAAGCCCTGGCCGGCGGTGTTGACACGGCCGATCGCGCTCCAGGGATATTCGGTGGCATCCGCCACCAGGCTCTCGGCGGCAAGCGCCGCGCGCGGGCTCAGCAGCAGGGCCAGCCCAAGCGCCAGGGCCGAGAGTATTGGCCGCCCGCGCGGGCGCATGACCCCGCGCGCCTCGCCCGCCACTTCCTCGCGGTTCTGCCTCGGCCCGTTCATTTGCGGTTCAAACCCCCTAAAGGCTTGGCGTGGCGACGGGATGCTGCGGCTGCCGTCGCTTATCATGGCAACCGCAGCCTAGCGTCCGGATATTACCACTGCGTGTATCCCCCAACCTCGGGTCGATCCGGTGCAGGCGACGGGCACGGTTTCGGCCATGGATCGGATTCCGAGCGTCCATCAACGCGGTGGCCGATGGCAGATTCTGTTCCTGCTTCACAAGATAATGGTGCCCCTGGCCGGACTCGAACCAGCACGTCCTTGCGGACAACAGATTTTGAGTCTGTCGCGTCTACCAATTCCGCCACAGGGGCACGGGCCGGCATCATAGACGAGCCGTGCACCATGGCAACCGGGCAAGCGGCCAGAAGCCGGGCTCCCCGCACATCAAGCTCGTCGGCGGCGCAGTCGCGCGGCACGGCATGGGGCGAGCGCCCGGCGGGTTGCCCTGTCCCTGCTCCTCCTGTCCCGGCCAGGTCCGGTGTCGCCGGTCCAACGCCGTGCTGACGCAGGGTCCTCTGGTGCTCGCCAAAAAAGGTCCGGTGCTTTAGGCACTTGCAGAATCGGTCGCGCTCAAGTGATTGCGGAATGGGCAAAAGCTGATAAAAGGGAGAGGCTCGGCGAAGCGCCCAGGCTGGCGGCGGACTTCTGCGTCCGTCGGCCCATAGAAGGGCCCTGGCGCCTCAAACGGGCGGCAATAAATGCCGGGAGCGAGCGCCACCGCGCGGGAGGAGCCGAAGCATCCCGAGCATGCTCTGGATGCTGGTCCGGTGCCTAATCGGGGCTGGTTCAGGACCGCATAGCTGCACCCGCGTGCATGGGGGGCATTGCTTTGACTATACCCACGTTTGGCACGGCGGCGTCGCACGCGACCAAGGTCTTGACCCTAGCCAAGGGGCAGGGATTTAGCCTCGGACACTATGTTGCCATTGGATTTCAGCTCGGCCTCTTTATTCTTCTGGTTTATCAGTTCAGGCTGGAGAGCCGGGCCTTCCTGCACCTCTCGATTCTGATCTTTGTCGGCTGGTCCATTCACTACCTCCTGCCGTTCCGCTTTCGCTTGCCATTCTTCGTCTTCCTATCGCTGGTCGGCATCGAGCTGGTTTTCGGATTTCAGGAAGAACAGTGGTCGCTGCAAGGCCTCGCGCAGGGCGCCTGGATCATCGCCATCGTCCTCGGGCTCATCGTGCTGTGCCATCTGCCAGTGCGCTTTGCCCTGCGGGTTGCCCTGCTAGTCGCGGTGGGCGGCGTTCTTGCGCTCGCCCGGGCGGACCTGATCCCGGTGCCTTGGTCGAACGCCATTTGGCCGATCGTTGCCTCGATGGTCATGTTCCGGATGATCCTCTATCTCCATCACCTGCGGCACGAAAGCAAACCGGCAAGTCTTTCGCAGACGCTCGCCTATTTCTTCATGCTGCCGAACGTCTGTTTTCCGCTGTTTCCGGTCGTCGATTTCCAGACGTTTCGGCGGACCTACTACAACCAGCCTGACCGGCATGAGATCTATCAGACGGGAATCCACTGGCTTTTCCGCGGAGTCCTGCACCTCATTCTCTACCGATTGATTTATCACAACTTCGTCATCGACGCGGCTGACGTCGCAAACAGCCGTGACGCCGTGCAGTACTTCCTGTGGCCGTTCCTTCTCTATCTGCGCGTCTCCGGCACTTTTCACATCATCACGGGGCTACTACACCTCTTTGGATTCAATCTCCCGGAAACGCACAAGCTCTACTTCCTGTCATCGAGCTTCACCGATTTCTGGCGGCGGATAAACATCTACTGGAAAGACTTCATAATGAAAGTGGTGTTCTATCCGGTGTTCTTCAGAATACGCGGGCATGGCGAAACCGCGGCACTGGTGATCGCGACGCTTTGCGCATTTTTCATGACATGGCTGTTGCACTCCTATCAGTGGTTCTGGATTCGCGGTGCGGCGCTGGTGAGTTGGAACGACAGCCTCTTTTGGGGATTTCTGGGCCTGCTGGTCGTCGTCAACGCGGTTTATGAAACAAAAAAGGGCCGCAGACGGAGGCTGGCGGGAGAGGCCTTGTCCCTGCGCGAAACGGCGACGACGGCGCTGCGCACGCTAGGCGTGTTCCTTTCCATCGCGCTACTCTGGTCGTTCTGGAGTGCCAGCTCGGTTGGCGAGTGGCTCTCCATTTGGGCGGTGCTGTGGCAGGCGCAGGAGCTTTACCCGGAGGCCGTGGCAATGCTGCTCGCGGCCGCGCTTGGCGTGGCCGTGCCGGCGGCCCTGCTCGCGCGCGGCCAGGCCGACTGGAAATTCAACTTTGTGCAATCGGCGGCGCGGATGACCGTGGCTGCCACATTGCTGCTCATCGTTTCGCTTCCGGCCGTCTACGAGCCCTTGGGCTCGACGGCGCGCCAGCTGATGGCCAGCCTGAGGGACTCCGAGCTCAATCGGCGCGACTTCGCCAAGTTCGAAGGGGGATACTACGAAAGCCTTCTCGATGTCGGCGTGTTCAATGCCGAGCTTTGGGAGGTCTACCGAACGCGACCGGAGGAGTGGGGCCGACTGCGCGAGTCGGACCTCGTCCAGGAAACACCAAACTTGATGCTGTTCGCTCTGCGGCCGTCGCTTGAGATGCGGCATGCGGGAGCGCTCGTGCGCACAAACCGCTGGGGGATGCGCGACCGAGACTATGAGAAGACTCCGCCGCCAGCAACGTTCCGCATTGCGCTGCTCGGCGCCTCCTTCGTTTTTGGCAATGGCGTCGAGAACGACGAGACCTTCGGCGCCATTCTGGAGGAGCGACTTAACAGCGCAGTTTCCGGCAGCAACTATGCTCGATACGAAGTCCTGAACTTCGGCGTAGGCGCCTACAGTCCCCTTCAGCGCCTCGTGCAGCTAGAAAGCAAGGTGCTCGACTTCTCTCCTGACCTGATCCTCTACGTTGAGCATGCCGATGTGGCCAGGACCGTGATCAGCACGATTGCGGAGGTCCTGCAGAAGGGAATCAACCAGCCCTACGACGTCCGCCATGAAATACTTGCCAAAGCAGCCGTCAGGGAAAGCGATATCGACAGGACGACGGATCCCTACGTGTTGGAACGCAAGCTCGCACCCTACGAAGAGGGGATCCTGTCTGTTGTCTATCAGCGGATGGCGGATGTCAGCCTGGAGCAAGGCGTCCCGGTGGTTTGGGCCTTTCTGCCACGGCCGGAAAAGTCGGACGAGGGCAGCATGCCGGAGCTAGAGGCGCGTCTTGCGCGCGAGGCGGGCTTTGCCGTGATCGATCTCACAGGCGTCTACGAGGGGCATGACCTATCGTCGTTGTGGGTCGCACGCTGGGATCACCACCCGAACGTGCTCGGTCATCAGCTGATCGCAGATCGACTCTACGACCTCCTGCGCCAAACGGACGATCATATAGCGTCGACTTTTCCCCGATAGAAAGTCAACACAATGCCCAGGATTACCTGACAGCTAGGAGTCAAGGGATGGACATGCCAGCAATCAAGGACGAGGTCAGACAGTACATCCTGAAGGAGTTCCTGCCCGGCGAGAGCGCCGACAGCCTGCAGGACACTATAGAGCTGATCAGCTCCGGTATCCTCGACTCGCTGGCTACGCTCAAGCTCGTCGCCTTTCTCGAGGAAACTTACGGCATCAATGTCCAGCCGCATGAGCTGGACGCGGATAACTTGAACACGATCGCGCATATTGCCGACTTTGTGGCATCGAAGCGGGGCTGGGGCGGGCCAAGGCCATGACCATGCCGCCCCGCGGGCTGCACCAGCTGCTCGCCGCGTCGGCAGCGCGGCGAGCCGACAAGGTCGCGGTCGTGGAGGCTGCAAGCCGGCACCAGATTACCTATCAGCGGCTCGACGCTCTGTCGGACCGGCTGAGGGACCGCTTGCTCGCGGCCGGTGTGCGGCCGGGCGACCGGGTCGGCATCTGCCTGCGCAAGTCGATCGACTCGGTGGCTGCAATATTCGGCATTCTCAAGGCTGGCGCGGCCTACGTGCCGACCGATCCCGGCGCCCCGACCGCGCGCAGCGCCTATGTGCTGGGCAACTGCTCGGTCAGCGCCGCCGTCGTCGAGGCGCGCTATGCGGAGGGACTCCGCGCGGCGCTGCCTGAAGGGCCCGCGCCAACCTTCCTCGTACTTGAGGAGCCGGTCGGCGGCCTGCCGCTCGAGACCTGTCTCGATCGCCTCGATCGGGAGCAGGGCGCGGCGGTGCCGACTGCGAACGCGCTGGCCGCCCCCGACCAGCTCGCCTACATACTCTACACCTCGGGCTCGACCGGCAAGCCCAAGGGCGTGATGCTGTCGCACGAGAACGCCGTGAGCTTCGTCGACTGGTGCTCCGAGGTGTTTCGGCCAGACGAAGACGACCGCTTCTCCTCCCACGCGCCGTTCCACTTCGATCTGTCGATCCTGGACATCTTTCTGCCGCTCAAGCACGGGGCCACCGTGGTCCTGATCGGCGAAGACCTCGGCAAGAACCCGGCGGGCATGGTCGCCACGATCGTCGAGCAGGAACTCACGATCTGGTATTCCACGCCGTCGGTCTTGCGCTTGCTAGTGGAGTTCGGCGATCTTGGCGGTCGCGATGACTACCGCCTGCGCACGGTATTGTTTGCCGGCGAGGTCTTTCCGGTGAAGCACCTGCGCCGCCTCAAGGAGATCCTGCCGAGGCCACGCTACTTCAACCTCTACGGGCCGACCGAGACCAACGTCTGCACCTACTACGAGATCCCGAAGGTGGTTCCCGCTGAACGCATGCAGCCCTATCCGATCGGCAAGGTCTGTTCGCACTTCAAGGCGCGCGTCGTCGACGAGCAGGGGTGCGACGTCCCCTATGGAGAGGAAGGCGAGCTCGTGATCTCCGGCGCCGGCACCATGCAGGGCTACTGGCAGTTGCCCGAGCGCTCGGCGGCGGCCTACCTTGAGGACGGCAGCGGCCGCTGGTACCGAACCGGCGACATCGTCGTTGAGCGCGATGGCGGCGTCTACAGCTATGTCGGCCGGCGCGACCGCATGGTGAAGCGGCGCGGCTTCCGCGTCGAGCTCGGGGAGATAGAGGCGGCCCTGTACCGGCACCCGCAGGTGTCTGAGGCCGCGGCGATCGCGCTCGCCAACGAGGAAGGGGTGCAAATCATGGCCTTCTACGTCACTAGCGACGGCGAGCGGCTGTCGCTTATCGAGCTCAAGCAGTTCTGCGCGGCGAACCTGCCTGGCTACATGGTTCCCGACGGCTTCTCGCACCGGCCGAGCCTGCCCAAGACGTCGACGGACAAGATCGACTACGAACGGCTGAAAGAGTTCGCCTGATGGATTTCGCGTTGAGCGAGGAGCAGCGAATCCTGCGCGCCGAGATTACGCGCTTCGCCCGGGCCAAGCTGAACGACGGGATGATCGAGCGCGATCGCGGCCAGCTGTTCCAGCGCGAACTGTGGCAGGCCTGTGCCGAGATGGGTCTGACCGGCCTGCCGGTGCCGGCGGAGTACGGCGGCGCGGGCCTCGATTCCCTGTCGACGGCGATCGCCCTCGAGTCCTTCGGCTATGGCTGCGAGGACTCCGGTCTCGTTTTCTCGGTCGCGGCGCACCTGCTGTCCTGCGTCGTGCCGATCTGGAAGTTCGGAAGCGAGGAACAGAAGCAGCGCTATCTGCCTGGTCTGTGTGACGGCCGCCTGATCGCCGCCAATGCCATGACGGAGCCGGGCTCCGGCTCCGATGCCTTTGCGCTCCGTACCCGCGCCGAGCCCGACGGCGACGGCTTTCGCATCACCGGCACGAAGACCTTCATCAGCAACGGGCCGGTCGCCGACCTTGCCCTCGTGTTTGCGGTCACCGACCCTGAGCGGGGCTTCCATGGCGGCATCACCGCCTTCATCGTCGAGCGCGACACGCTCGGCTACCGGGTGGGCCAGAAGTTCGAGAAGATGGGCCTGCGCACCTCGCCTTTCAGCGAGCTGCTGTTCGAGGAGGTGCGCGTGCCGGCCGCGGCCGTGCTGGGCGGCGTCGGGGCGGGCGCACCACTGTTCGTCCATTCCATGGAATGGGAGCGCAGCTGTCTCTTCGCCACCCACGTCGGGACTATCGAACGGCTGATCGAAAGGGCGATCGACTATGCCCGCACCCGGCGGCAGTCCGGAAAGACGATCGCCACCTTTCAGGCGGTAGCGCACAAGATCGCCGACATGAAGGTGCAACTCGAGGCGGCGCGCCTCTTGACCTACAAGGCAGCGTGGAACCTCGAGCGCTCGAAGAGCGTGTCTCTCGATGCCTCGATCTCGAAGCTGTTCGTGAGCGAGTCCCTGCTCCGCGCGGCGCTCGACACGATCCAGCTGTTCGGCGGCTACGGTTTCCTGACCGAGTACGAGGTCGAGCGGGCGCTGCGCGATGCGGTGGGCAGCCGCCTCTACTCCGGCACCTCGGAGATCCAGCGCAACATCGTCGCCGGTTGGCTCGGCCTCTAGGCGGGCCGGCGAGCGGGTCGTTGTGCCCCTGGCCGGACTCGAACCAGCACGTCCTTATAGACGAGCCGGACGCCATGGCAATTTGGCAGTGCGGCCAGGAGCAGGATGTCAGATGTCAGAAACAAGGGCTTGGAGACGGCTGTCAGTGTCCTGACTTCTGACATCTGACTACTGCACCGGCCCCGGCTCGGGCGCGTCGTCGAGGGCGGAGAGCGGCAGCTCGCTGGGGCCGGCCTGGTGATGCACCAGGCGCCACTGGCCGTCCTCCAGGGTGAAGATGTTGGTGGCGGCCAGCACGTTGCCTCCGACCGCCTCGTAGCAGGTGACGAACGCGCTGTCGCCCTCGACGAAGGCGATGGCGTTGCGGCAGGTGATGGCCGGCGAGCCCGGGTTGCCCAGGATACCGGCCCAGCTCTCCATGACTTCCTCGCGGCCGATCAGGGTGCGCCAGCCGGGGTGGGTGCAGGCGACCGGCCGACGGCGCGCCCAGAGCTTGTCCATGGTCTCCAGGTCGCGCTGGCGGAAGGCCTCGTAGAAGGCATCGTTGGCGAAGAGCACGCTAGCCTCGTCGCGCATCGGCAGCTCCCCTGGAACAGAATGGCTCGGCGCTCTGGTGCGAGCCTAGCAGAATGCACCGGCCGGCACCCGAACGATTGCCGCCCTGGCCGCCGCCTGCTAAAGCTCGCGCTCCCTCACCGGCTCGACGGCGATCCGTGCTGCGTTCCCTTTACGACTGGACCATGGGCCTGGCCGCGCACCGCCATGCGCTGGCCGCCCTGGCGCTGATCTCCTTCGTCGAGAGCTCGGTCTTCCCGATCCCCCCCGACGTAATCATGATCCCCATGGTGTTGGCGGCCCGCGACCGGGCCTGGCGCATCGCGCTGATCGCCACCGTCGCCTCGGTGCTGGGCGGCTTCCTCGGCTACGCCATCGGCGCCGGCCTGTTCGAGGCGGTCGGCCGGCCGATCCTGCAGTTCTACGGCTACGGCGAGCGCTTCGCCGCCTTCCAGGAAATCTACAGCGAGTGGGGCTGGTGGATCGTCGCCGGGGCCGGCTTCACGCCCTTCCCCTACAAGGTCATCACCATCGCCAGCGGCGTCATGGACCTCGACCTCGCCACCTTCACGCTGGCCTCGGTGGTCTCGCGCGGCGCGCGCTTCTTCCTACTGGCGGCCTTGCTGTGGTACTTCGGCCCGCCGATCCGCCGCTTCATCGAGAACAACCTGCCGCTGCTCGCGACCCTCTTCTTCATCCTGCTGTTCGGCGGCTTCGTCGCCGTGCGCTATCTCTTTTAGTTGATCGGGGCGGTCTGGCGCGCCGGCGACGCGATGGCTATACCTGGTGTCATGTTGCAGCGCTTCTACGCAAGGCCGCGGCTCGCGCCGACCCTGATCATGGCAGCGGCGCTGGCCGCGCTCGCCATCGCCTACGCCTCGGAGGTCTGGGGCGGGCTGCAGCCCTGCATCCTGTGCTACTACCAGCGCTACGCCTATGGCGTGGCCTTCGGCTTCGGCCTGATCGGCGTCCTGCTTGCCGGCTGGCCGACCGTGCTGCGCGCCTGCCTGGCGCTGGCCGGCCTCAGCTTCCTGGCCGGCGCCGGCATCGCCGCCTTCCACGTCGGCGTCGAGCAGCACTGGTGGCGCGGCACGGCGGAATGTCACGCACCGGTCTTCGATCCCAGTCTCTCGATCGACCAGCTGCGCGAGCAGATGCTGAGCCAATCCTTTGTGCCCTGCGACGAGGTGCAGTGGTCGCTGTTCGGTCTCTCCATGGCCGCCTACAATGTCATCGCCTCCCTGCTCCTGGCCGCCGCGAGCCTGTGGCTGGCCGTGAGTCCCCGGCGGCATGGGGGGTGGAGAGGGGGGCGGAAAGGGCGACGAGAGCTGCACGCATGACCGAGCCTGGACGAGCGACCAGCGACGACGAGACGCCGGCGAAGGCAAAGCGCCGGCGCCGGCCACGCCTGCCCGGCGACCTTGGCCCGCGCGCCCTGGTCGAGCGCACGATCCGCGTCGATCACGCCGGCGAATACGGCGCCCGGCGCATCTACGAGGGCCAGCTCGCGGTGCTCGGCCGCGGCCGCAGCGCGCCGACGCTGCTGCATATGCACGCCCAGGAGCTGCGCCACCTGCAGACCTTCGAGAAGCTGATGGTCGAGCGCCGCGTGCGTCCCACCCTGCTGCAGCCGCTCTGGCACGTCGCCGGCTTTGCGCTCGGCGCCGGCACCGCGCTGCTCGGCGAGAAGGCGGCCATGGCCTGCACCGTGGCGGTCGAGGAGGTGATCAACGAGCATTATGCTAGGCAGGCGGAAAAGTTCGGGCCCGACGAGGCGCCGCTGCAGGAGACCATCGAGGAGTTCCGCCGCGAGGAGCTCGAGCACCGCGACACGGCGCTCGCCGCGGGCGCCGAGCAGGCGCCGGCCTATGGGCTGCTGTCCGGCGCCATCAAGGCCGGCTCGCGCCTGGCGATCTGGCTGTCGGAGCGGATCTAGAGCGGCAGAGTTTTCTTGCTGAGTAGCGAGCGGTCGTTCCGGCCCTCATACTTCGACAAGCTCAGCATGAGGGCCTCTGTGTCGGCCTCTCCAAGCCTCATCCTGAGCCTGTCGAAGGATGAGGAACACGCGATCAAGCGGCGGCGGAGAATTGCTTCGTGCGGCGCCTAGTCTTCCAGCTCGGTATCCCAGTAGAGGAAGTCGTTCCAGCTCTCGTGCAGGAAGTTGGGCGGAAAGGCGCGGCCATTTTCCTGCAGCTGGTAGGTCGAGGGCTGGCTCGCCGGCTTGAGCGGATGCATGCCGCACTCCCGGGGCATGCGGTCGCCCTTGCGCAGGTTGCAGATCTGGCAGGCGGTGATGACGTTCGTCCAGGTCGTGCGGCCGCCGCGCGAGCGCGGCACCAGATGGTCGAAGGTCAGGTCCTCCGACGGCAGGTCGTCGCCGCAGTACTGGCAGGTAAAGCGGTCGCGCAGGAAGACGTTGAATCGCGTGAAGGCCGGGCGCCGGTCCAGGTGGACGTATTCCTTGAGCGAGATGACGCTGGGCAGGCGCATCTCGAAGCTCGGCGAGCGCACGACGCGCTCGTACTCCGAGATGATGTTGACCCGTTCGAGAAAGACCGCCTTGACCGAGTCTTGCCAGGACCAGAGCGACAACGGGAAGTAGCTCAGCGGACGGAAGTCCGCATTGAGGACAAGGGCAGGATAGGCTTCTGCGGATGCGGTCAAGCGCAGCACCTCGCTCTCAGTCAAGCCAGTGGTGCCGCGGGCGTCGCGCAACACCCAGCCATGTGATACTTGAGCGGCCCGGCAAACACAACATCTTGAATTTGCGCCGCAGCAAACTTAACCGGCCTGTCACGGAGGGCATTCAAGCCCGAGAGTGGGCTGCACGGCCATCCTGCGCCCTTCGGGACGCGGGCTTCGCCCGCTCCTCAGGGGGAGGCGAGACCGTGTTTGGCATCAAAGGTTTATCCTCAGCCTGAGGAGGCCGCGACGCGGCCGTCTCGAAGGCCGCACAGCGGAGCGTCCGCGACGCAAGGGCAGTCTCGCAAGAGGTCCCAGGCTAGCGGCGAATCAGGGCGCGAAAGCCGCCTCCAGGGCCTGTACCGCCAGGGCCAGGCCCTGCGGGTCGATGCCGTGGCCCAGGCCGGGTCGCACTTCGGCGGTGACCGGCACCTGGTTGGCCTCCAGGGCTTTGACCGCCGCCGGCAGGGCCTGGACCGGCACGATCTCGTCGGCGTCGCCATGGACCAGCAGCACCGGCGGCCGGCTCCTGATCTCCTCGCCCAGCACATCGGCACCGATCAGCAGGCCGGAGAAGCCGACCAGCCGGGCGCAGGGCCGGGCCCGGCGCAGGGCGACGTGCAGCGCCATCATGGTGCCCTGGGAGAAGCCGACCAGGGCCAGGCGCTCGTCGCCCAGCTTGTGGCGCGCCAGCTCGTCGTCCAGGAAGCCGTCCAGGATCGGCGCTGCCATGCGGGCGCCGCCCAGCATGGCCTCGGGGTGGCGCTCCTGCAGCGAGAACCACTGCCGGCCATAGGGCGCCATGTCGCAGGGAAAGGGCGCGTCGGGCGAGACGAAGGCGGCGTGCGGCAGGCTGCGCGCCAGGTGCGGCGCCAGCTCGATCAGGTCGTTGCCGTCGGCGCCCAGGCCGTGCAGCAGCACTACCAGCTCGCGCGGCTGTCCGCCGGCCGCCGGCCCGAGGCGTGGTCCCTGGAGCCGAAAGAGGTCGGCGATCGCCATGGCGTCTCCCGTTTCACGGTCGCTTCCAAAGCAGGCCCACTCTCTTATAGGATCGGCTGCCGGCCGTCAGCCCTCGTCACTCAGTCCTCGTCACTCAGGCCTCGTCACGGGGCGCGCCTGCGACCTATCCTTGCCAGTTCCGGATCAGATCGTGCCTGTCATTGTCCGCCCCGCCGAAGCGCGCGACGCCGCCCAGCTGGTCGAGATGGCGGCGGCCCTGACCGCCTTCGAGGCCGATCTGGTCGGCGACGTCAGCCGCCGAAGCGCGCTGACCGAGGCGCACCTGGCGCGCTACTGCTTCTGCGCCGCGCCGCTGATCCACGCGCTGATCGCCGAGTCGGGCGGCCAGGCGGTCGGCTATATCCTCTTCCACCGTGCCTTCGACAGCGAGACGGCGACCGCCGGGCTCTGGATGGACGACCTCTACGTCGAGCCGCAGGCGCGCCGCGCCGGCGCCGGCCGTGCCCTCCTGGCCGCCCTGGCGCGGGCCGCACGCGATCACGACGCGGCCTGGATCGCCTGGCAGGTCATGCAGCAGAACAGTGCGGCCCAGGCCTTCTACGACCGCTACGGCACGCGCGATTCCGACCCGGTCTACTGGACCTACCTGACGACGCTGGAGGAGCGGCTGGCCTAGAGCGGCGCCCCCGCTAGACGGCCAGGCTCTTCCTCGCCTTGTCCACCCCGCGTAGGAGCGACAGCCGCCGATCGATCGAGAAACAATAGAGCATGAGGAAGTAGGCGAGCAGCAGTTCCCTGATCTCCTGATCGCCGAGGTCGCCTCCCCTCTCGGGCGGGATTTCGAGCTGGACCGCGGTCCTGTCACATATCCAGACCACCAGGAAGATCGCCGCGAGCGGCGTGATTCCCGCCGTCGGCCAGATCCACCAGCGCCAGTCGTCCGGCCCGCCGAAGCGAATGCCACGCCAGCGGAAGAAAAGCGGTCCGAGCAGGCCGCCGACCACGAGGGCGGCGCCTATCAGTGTCTTGGGCAGGCGATCCCCGGCCTTCGTTAGGTTGTGTATGTTGACTTCGCCCTGTCGATTGAGGGACTCCAGCCAGTCCGGCGTCGCGAAGCCCAGCCAATGCTGACCCCAGCTTGCTTCTTCGCCGGCGATATAGATGAAGCCGACGGCGAAAAGGCCCATCCACACCGCAAGAAACCGTCTCGGGAACAGCGCCCTTTGCCGCAGCGCTCGAACCGCATGGCACAGGCCCCAGAGAGCGACGAGCACGGTCACGATCTCGATAAAGGCGTGCTCGCCGACGAACCAGCGCGCATAGATCTCATAGTCCGGTGCGGCAAGGAATGTGGCGATCGGCGCGGCGACAAAGAGCAGCGGCAGGGCCAGGGTAAGGGCCGGCGACAGCTCCGTGCCGGGAGCAACCGCGGGTGCTCCCAGGCGGTAGTAGAAGGGTATCTCGACCATCCCGACCTTTGGCCAGCGCTGCGGATTCGTTGCAATTTCATGCACCATTAGCAGATATGGAAGCTGTCAGCCATCCCCTCCTCAGTTGTCCCCCAGGGGCACGCCAGGGTGGCGGTAGAAGTGCCAGAGGAAGCGGGCGGCGGCGCTGCGGTAGGGCCGCCAGGGCTCGCCGAGGTCCAGCATCTCCCCGGGTGACGGCTGCGCCGGCAGCGCTTTCAGGCGCTGGGCCGCGACCCGCACCGCCAGGTCGCCGACCGGCCAGATGTCTGGCCGCTGCAGCGCGAACAGCAGATAAACCTCGGCGCTCCAGCGGCCGACCCCGACGGCGCCGGTCAGGTGCGCGATGGCGTCCTCGTCGTCGAGCCGTTCGACTTCGGCAAAGTCGATCTCCTTCTTCAGCACCGCCTCGGCCAGCGCGCGGCCGTAACGCATCTTGGCCCGGCTGAAGCCGATGGCGCGCAGGTCGTCGTCGCTGAGCTTGAGAAAGCTGCGCGGCGTCAGGCGCCGTACCGCCTGGTCGAGCCGGCCGATGATGGCGCGCGCCGAGGCGGCCGAGACCTGCTGCGCCGTGATGATCTTGAGCAGCCCGGCGAAGCCCGGCACCTGGCGCCTGACCGGCGGCAGGCCGCAGCTCGCATAGGCGCGCGCGAAATCCGCATCGCGCGCCGCCAGCGCCTCCAGCGCCGGGCGCAGGCTCAGGTCGGGCGGGGCAGTGGTCATGGCTGGATGGTACCCATTTCCCTCCAAACTGACGCGGATGGTGGTGTCCCGAGGCTGTCGTCCCGGCACTTGTTGCCGGGACCCAATGGCCTGGCCGTTCAATCGGCGCCGATACGGAGCGCGCCGTGCTTGCGGGTGGCGAGGAAATGCACGTGGTGGACCATCGCTCTGCACTAGCGTCATTGGGTCCCGGGGACAAGCCCCGGGACGACAGTGTTGCGCGTATAGGCGTAGCGAGACCGCCGCGCGAGATGTGTGAACGCAGTGGCTCCACAGAGCGATACGCGCCCCCTCGGCATCAGAGCAGTGGACTTCGGCGCGAGCTTGCCGTAGTGCCAGCGCCATGACCATCGTCACGCGATTCGCGCCGTCGCCCTCGGGCTACCTGCACCTGGGCCACGCCCATTCGGCGCTCTTCGCCGCGCGCGCGGCGGGCGCGGAGGGCCGCTTCCTGCTGCGCATCGAGGACATCGACCAAGGCCGCAGCCGTCCCGCGTTCGAGGCGGCGATCCTCGAAGACCTGGCCTGGCTCGGCCTCGCCTGGGAGGAGCCGGTGCGGCGCCAGTCGGACCACTTCGCTGGCTACCGCGAAGCGCTCGACAAGCTGGCAGCTCTGGGCGTGATCTATCCCTGCTTCTGCACCCGCGCCGACATCCAGGCCGAGATCGCCCGCGCCGGCCAGGCGCCGCACGGCCCCGACGGCCCGCTCTATCCCAGGACCTGCCACGGGCTGACGACCGATCAGCGCGAGTCGCGCATCGCCGCCGGCGACACGCACGCCCTGCGCCTCGACGTGGCGCGTGCCATGGAGATCGCTGGGCCATTGACGTGGCGCGATTTGGGGGAGGGTGAGATTACGGCTGACCCGCAATCGCTCGGCGACGTGGTGCTGGCGCGCAAGGAGACGCCGACCAGCTATCATCTGGCGGTTACGGTCGACGACGCGCTGCAGGGCGTCACGTTGGTTACGCGCGGCCGCGACCTGTTCCACGCCACCCACGTCCACCGCCTGCTGCAGGCCCTGCTCGGCCTGCCGGTCCCCGACTGGCACCACCACGACCTGCTGACCGACGAACGCGGCCAGCGCCTCGCCAAGCGCCACGACGCTCTCTCGATCCGCGCCCTGCACCAGGCCGGCAAGTCGCCGGCCGAGGTGTGGGCGATGGCGGGGTTTTCCGACTAACGTTGCTATGGCTGGCCCCTGCACCCCTTGTCATCCTCGGACAAGCGCCGCGTAAGCAGTACGCCGATCCGAGGATCCAGGGTTTGTTGCGCCATGGATCCTCGGGTCTCCGCTTCGCTGCGCCCGAGGATGACAATGAAGAGGATTGACCGACGCGGGGAGCTCGGCGGCCGGACATCATCCCTTGCTGTTTGTCTCCACAGCCCGCAGCGGCTTGACCATGAGGAGACAAGGGTTCCGAGAGTCCCATAGGGTGGGGAACACCTCAATCGGGAGGAAGCCGAAAGCTTCATAGAACTTGCGCGTCGCAGCGTAGTTTGGATCGGGATTGGCCGGCGCGAGCGTCTTGACAGTAAGGAGGGCGATGTCGCGGTCCAGCGCCCATCGCTCGCATTCCACAAGGAGGCCCCGTCCGCAGCCTCGCCTGTGCCAGCGCCGCTTCACTCCTATGACATAGACTTCCGCGGCTGAGGCGGTGTGTTGCTTGATCGAAAGGAAGCCGACCACTTGCCCATCGCGTCGGCAGGCAAGCATGGGCAGCGCAGCCACGGCCTCGACAAATGCGTCCTTGGCTTCAGCAATGCCGAACCATTCGGGCAGATCGTCCAGGATGTCGCGACAGATGAATCGCTTGTCCGCCGCATGCTCGACAACTTCGATCATGGTGCACCTTGGTGCCCGCTTAGCGTCCCAACCTCAACCCCTCCACGATCGCGCTGTAGTCGGGATCGTCGGGGTCGAGCAGGCCGCGGCGCACCAGGAAGTCGATGATGACGAGGGCGACGTTGAACTTGAAGGCGTCGCCTTCCTTCAGGGTCTCGATCACGCGGGCGATCGGCCAGCGGTAGAAGGCCTCGACCTCGCCGTCTGTGTTGCGCGGCTCGAAGTCGGGCGGCACTTCCAGGTCGAAGCAGAAGAGCACGTCGTCGCGCAGGCCCTCGCGCCGCGCGCAGCGGTAGGAGACGGTGCCGACCGGCACGACGCGCGCGGCCAGCTTTGGCGCCATGCCGGCCTCCTCCTGGCACTCCTTGATCATGTTCTCGCGGATGCCGAGGCCGTGCGGCTGCCCGCCGGCGGCCAGGTGGTCGAGCTTGCCGGGACCGGTCGGCTTGCTCATGGCGCGCTTGCCGATCCACATCTCGAGGCCGTTCGGCGTCTCGACGAAGCCGTTCAGGTGCACGCCGAAGCCGCGCACGCCGAACAGCGGCACGGCGGCGCGCTCGATCTGCATGAGCGGCGTCTCGCCCCAGGACCGGACCACCGGATAGGGCTCGCCGCGCCAGCCCGGCACGCCGCCTTCGGCGCGCAGCCTCGCCAGCACCTCGGCCAGGGCGGCGCTGCGCTCCTCGAAGCTGCCCAGCGCCGGGTCGAGGCTGACCGCGCCGTTCTCGACCGCGAAGGTGCGGCCGAAGTCGGCCAGGCGCTCGGTGAACTCGTGCCGCACCCGGCCCACCGGCCGGCCGGCGACCAGGAAGGGCCGATAGGCCTCCGGGTCCCAGCCGTGGCAGGCGCGGACGCGGTCGAGCAGGCTCATGCGGTCAGCTTCTCGGACGTCAGCACCAGGGTGACGCAGGGCACCTGGCGCAGGCAACGGGCGATGTAGTCGGCGAGCGGCGCCGTCAGGCCCTCGACCTGCAGGTCGACCGCCAGCTCGCGGCCGCCCGGCCCGACCCGGTCGCTGACCCAGCGCCGCGGCACCTGTCCGCGCTTGGCGAAAAGCGCCAGGACGCGCGGCAGCACGCCGGGATCGGCCTCGGCCAGGATCGAGAAGCAGAACACGCGAGTCTGCGGGGCAACAAGGGGCGGCGGCGCAGCGGAACGTGCGGCGAGGCTTGATCGAGGGACGACTTGTGGCTGAGTCGGACTAGCAGCAGTCATGGCACGCGGCCTCCTGTTCGGCAAAGAGCGGCGAAACGGCGGTTCCCGGCAGCCCGAAGGGCGCCGGGTCGCTAATTCGCAGGCTCTTGGCGAACAGGGGACGCATCATGCGGCCGACCTTACCGGCCGCCCGGCCCCAGGGTCAAGCAGGGGGTCAGGGGGCCGAGCGGGCTGACCACTCCGTCCGCGCCAGCAGGGCGGCGGTCGCCAGGCCCCAGATCGCGGCGAGCAGCAGCACGAAGAGCGGTGTCAGCGAACCGAGGCCGAGCCCCAGGATGCCGGCCTCGGTCTTGACCGGGAAGACGACCAGGAGCTGCACCAGCGCGGGCCCGAGGCCGAACAGCAGGCCGGCCGGCCAGGGCCTGCCGCGCAGCAGCGGCAACAGGAAGAGGAAGCCCCAGAGCCCGCCCCAGACCAGGCGCGGATAAAGCCATTCGGGCGTCAGGGCCGGCGCGATGGCCACGCCCAGAGCGGCGGTTATGCCGAGCAGGCCGAACAGCCAGGCGGCAAGGCTGTTGACGAGAGCGCCGCCGCAGCCGGCCGCGAAGGCCAGCATGGCGCGGGACAGCAAGGACATTTCTCCCCCCGCTTTGGGCCCGTGGTCGCGGGCCGTTCGCGGCAGTCTAGACCTGCCGCCTCATCTCCGTCTCGATCTCGATCCCGTCCGAGACCGGCAGCACGCCTTGCACCAGGCAGAAGTCACTGCGCAGCGCGCGGCCGTCGCGTGGCGCCCGGCGCGGCAGCCCGACCGGCCGCCTCCAGCAGACCGGCGGTGACCAGGCCCCAGACCGAGTTGAACAGCAGCACGAAGAGCGGCGTCAGAGCGCCGAGGCCGAGGCCGAGCGCGCCGGCGTCGGTCTTGACCGGAAACACGATCAGGAGCTGACCCAGCGATGGGCCCAGGCCGAACAGCAGGCCCCTCAGCCAGGGCTTGCCCGGCAGCAGCGGTAGCAGGAAGAGGAAACCCCAGATCCCACCCCAGACGATCGGCCGGTAGAGCAGGTCGGGCGTCAAGGGCGGCGCGATGGCGACACCTAGGGCGCCGGTTATGCCGAGCGCTCCGCAGAGCCAGACGGTCAGAATGGTTGCCAGGCCGCCAAGGCAGCCGGCGGCGAAGACCGACATCGCACCGCGCAACATGGACGTTCCTCCCCACGATTTTGGGCCCAGATTGGAGAACCCCTTTCCGTCAGTCTAGTCCTGTCGCCGCATCTCGGTCTCGATCACGATGTCGATCCAGTCCGAGACCAGCGGAACGCCGCGGTCGAGGCCGAAGTCGCTGCGCAGCACCCGGCCTCGCGCCGAGAATCCGGCATAGTGGGCGCCCTCGTAGTTCGGCATGAAGGCAGCGAAGGGATGCTCGTCGTCGAACACCAGGGCGACGTCGAGCGTGACCGGCTTGGTAACGCCGCGGATGGTCAGGTCGCCGGTGACGATGCCGCGGTCGACTCCGCTCTGCCTGACCTCGGTGCTCGTGAAGGTGATCTCGGGATGATTCTCCACGTCGAAGAAGTCGCCGGCCTTCAGATGATCGTCGAGGGCGCTTACGCCCGTATCGATGCTGGAGGCGGGGATGGTGACCTCGACCTTGCTGTTGGCCAGGTTCTCGCGGTCCCAGGTCACGCTGCCGTCGAACGCGCGAAACTCGCCCGACTGGGTCGAGATGCCGGCGTGGTTCCACACGAACCTGATCTCGGTGTGTCCCACGTCGAAGCCGTAGGTCTCGGCCGCGAGCGCCGCGCCCGATGCCGACAGCGAGAGCGCGAAGAGCGCGCCGGCAAATGTCTGGCCCATCCGAGTCATCCTGTCACCTCCTGTTTGCTTGTCATGGCTGTAGGTCGATTGCGATCTAGTCCTTCGGGCGCGTGGCCAGGATCTCGATCTGGATCACCACCTCGTTGGCGACCACCGAGGTGTCGCGCCACTGGCCCTGTCCGACGCCGTAATCGAGCCGCATGATCGGCAGCTCGCCGACCGCCCTGGCCTGCAGGGTGGCGGGATCGTCGGGTTGCTCGCTGATCGTAATCTCGAACGGCAGCACGACGTCCTGCGTCGCCTCGCGCAGGGTGAGCTGGCCGAGCGCCTTGTAGTGCCCGTTGCCGTTTGGCTCAAAGCGCGCAGCCTCGAAGCGCGCGCTCGGCCAGCGAGCCACGTTGAAGAGGTCGGCCGAGCGGATCACCTGGTCGCGGTCGCTGCTCTGGGTGTCGACGCTGGCCACGTCGATGTCGACGGCGACGTGGCTGCCGTCCAGATTGTCGGGGTCGAAGCGGATCTCGGCGTCGAAGCGTTCGAAGCGGCCGGTGATCGCGGCGCCGGCCTGCCGGGCGACGAAGCCGACCCGGCTGCCGTCCTCGACGCGCCATTGCGGCGCCTCGGCTGCGGTTGCCACTGCGGCCGGCAGCAGCGCCGCCAGCAGCAGGGCAGGCGACAGCCGTAGTGCAAGGCGGGCGAGCGGCGCGAGGGTCACGCGGCACGCCCCGGCAGCATGCGGCGCAGCACGCCGTCCTTCAACAACAGGTGATGGCGCAACGCGGCGGCGACGTGCAGCGCGATCAGCGCCAGGATCGCCCAGGCGACCAGGCCGTGCAGGCCTTCGAGCTGCCGCTTCAGCGCCTCGTCCGGGCTGCCCAGCGCCGGCAGCGTGACAAGGCCGAAAACCACGACCGGAAAGTTGGCGGCGCCGGAGTGCAGCAGGCCGATGACCGGCTGGGCGATCAGCAGCAGATAGAGCGCCAGGTGGTTCAGCTTGGCGGCCAGGCGCTCCAGGCCGGTCATGCTGGCGGGCAGCGGCGGCGGCGGCGAGATCAGGCGCCAGGCCAGGCGCAGCAGCATCAGCGCCAGGACCGTGACGCCGATCGACTTGTGCAGATTGAAGACCTTGATCTTGTCGGGACCGAGCGGCAGGCCCTGCATGAACCAGCCGATCGTGAAGAGGGCCACGACCAGGGCGGCGATCAGCCAGTGCAGAGATTGGGCGAAGGCCCCGTAGCGGCTGTCATCGTTGCGGAGCTGCATGCACCCGCTTCGCCCCCCTGCTGGTTTCCCGAACGCGCAGCAGGCGCCGCGCGGACCATTCACGTCAGACTATCCGCATCTAAATAGGGCCGGCTGACGGAATTGCAAAAGGCCGGGCGGCCCGGGCCGCGGCCCGATAACGGCAACGTGATCGGTCACAGCGCTAGAGCGCCGCCTGCATAGGGTCAGGCACGGAGTCGGGCAGGCGGTTGGGATGGATGAAGCCGTTGGCCGGATAGATCCGCTTGCCGAAGGTCGCGCCCGGTGTGTACCAGAAGCGCAGCAGCGACCAGTCGTTGTTGCGGGAGACGTCGACGACCGGCGTGTTCTCGTGCACCTCGCCGCGGTTCAGCCAGTTGGCGTGCCGCACCAGGATCTCGCGGCTGCTGAGGACGGCGGTCACCACCGCCAGGTGGCCATAGCGCAGCTGCTCGGTCCGCTTCAGCACCAGCACCGCGCCGACGCCCGGCTGGTTGCTGCGCCGATAGCGCCCCTCGGCCTCGTGCCACCAGGTCCAGGCGTCGCCGCGGATGGCGATGCCCGATGCGGCGCGCGCGTAAGGAACGCACTGCAAGGGCGCGTCCACCGGGATGATGCGCGGGCCGAGGGCAAGCTGGGACGCGCTCGCAGGCGTGCCTGCGGTGCCGACGGCCGGGTTCGTCGCATAGCGGTCACGGCTGCCCTGCGAGCCACAGGCCGCGAGCAGCAGAAGAGCGATGAAAAGAGTACACAAACGATACATGGCTTTATCGCATTCAAAATTTGCGGGGCGAGAAACCGTACCAGAACCAATAAGTGAACCCTAACTAGACCACAGTTTAGAATCCGTCAACCGGCCTAGTGAATGGCGCCAAGCCCATTTGCTACAAATAAAGACCAAAACTGTGCAAGAAGAAGTTTGGTCGTTATCGGCCTAGGCCACAAGGGACTGCCGGCCGGCCGCTCATCTTGCCACAGCTTTATCACGGCCTTTCACCGGGAAAATCGTCCCTGAGCGCAGGTCTCTTAGGGCTTCGTAAAGCCTGTCCGTGCAGGCTATAGGCATTAACGCCCGGAGGACCATTCTCATGAGACCTTTCCTGTTTGCCTTAGCCTGCCTATTCTTCGCAGCCGCCCCGACGGCGTCGACCAGCTTCGCCGACGAGGCCTCCGACGGCGCAGTCGCCTTCGTCCAGAGCTTGAGCAGCGAGGTCCTGCAGACCGTGCAGGGCGACAAGCTGACTGCCGAGCAGCGCGATGCCAAGCTGCGCGGTCTGTTCGAGCGCGGACTGGATCTTGCCGGCATCGGGCGCTTCGTTCTGGGCCGCCACTGGAGCGACGCGACGGAAGAGCAGATCGACGAGTACCAGACATTGTTCACTGCCTATCTGCTCGGCACCACCACCCGCCTGATGAACCGGCACGAGGTGAAGGGCCTGACCGTGATCGCCGCCAACCGGGCTGAGGGCGGTGACGTGATTGTGCAGAGTCGCCTGCTCATTGCCAACGGCAAGCCCCTGGAATGGGCCTGGCGGATCCGCGACGTCGGCGGCGAACTGCGCGTCGTCGACCTGCAGCAGGACGGCGTCAGCATGGCGGCGACCTACCGGTCCGAGTTCGGCTCCGTTGCCGCCAACCAGGGGCTCGACGGCCTGCTCCAGGCTCTGCGCAGCCGCACGCAGGTCCGCAGCGCCAACGCGGCCTAGCCGCCTCGAACAACGCGAAGCAGCAAAGCAACCCCGCCGTTCCCGGCGGGGTTTTGCTTTGCCCGCCCATCACCTCGTCCTATCGCCACATCCCATTGCGCCGGGCCCCGCTTTGCGGGACTCTAGCGCACTGCGAGACGGGCCGGCCGGGCCGGCCAAGCTCGCCTGGGCCTTCGCCGCGCCCCCCAGGAGGACCAAAGTGAGGACCAAGGGGGACCAAGCGGCGGCAGCGGCCGCGCAGGCGGGAGCATGACCATGGTTCTGGAGCTCTATCTGGCCTTCTGCCTGGCCACCGCCGTGCTGATCCTGATCCCGGGGCCGGCGGTGTCGCTGATCGTCGCCAACTCGATCGCCCATGGCGGGCGCCGCGCCCTGGTCACGGTCGCCGGCACCAGCTCGGCGATCGTGCTGCACCTGACTATCCTGGCGCTGGGCATGACCTCGATGCTGTTGCTGTTGGCCGAATGGTTCGAGGTCTTGCGCTGGCTCGGCGTCGCCTATCTGGTCTATCTCGGCATTCAGCACTGGCGTGCCGCCGCCCGCTTGGGCGCGGCCGGGTCCGCGCCGGCGCCGGCGTGCAGCGTGTCGGGGCAGCGGCTCTACTGGCAGGGCTTCCTGGTCAACGCGACCAATCCCAAGACGCTGGTCTTCTATGCCGCCTTTTTCCCGCAGTTCATCGACCCGGCGGGGCCGGCGCTGCCGCAGCTCCTGCTGCTCAGCGTCACCTTTCTTGCGATCGCCACGCTGCTCGATGGGTCCTACGCGCTGCTCGGCGGCCGGCTGCGCGATCTCCTGAGCAATCCGCGCCGGGCCCGTCTGCGCAGCCGCTTGACCGGCAGCTTCCTGATCGGCGCCGGCCTCGGCCTGGCGCTGGCGCGGCGCGGCTGATCGGCCGTCGGGGTCGCAGGCAGCCGGGAACCTGCGCCGGTCTGCTGCGTCGACTCCAGTACTGCAGGCTGGGTCTCCTGGAGGCGTGAAGCATGGATCGTGAGCCACTTGTTGCGGTGTTCGGCGGCACCGGCTTTCTCGGCAGCGCGATCGTCGAGTGCCTGGCTGCCCGCGGCTTCAGGGTGCGGGTCGCGGTGCGCCATCCCGAGCGTGCGCCCAAGCTGCCTGCGGAGGTTGCCGGAACCATCGAACCGATTAAGGCCGATGTGCGCGATACGGCCGCAGTGCGCCGCGCCGTGGCCGGCTGCAGGGCGGCTGTCAACGCCGTCGGCCTCTACCTCGAGACGGGCGGGGCGACCTTCGAGGCCGTGCACGTCGATGGCGCCGCGCAGGTGGCGCAGAGCTGCGCGGCCGAGGACGTTGCCAGGCTGGTACATGTCTCCGGCATCGGCGCTGCGCGGGACTCACCCTCCGGTTATGTGCGGGCGCGCGCCAAGGGTGAGGCGGCGGTTCGCGCCGCATTCCCCGACGCGACCATCCTGCGGCCCAGCGTTCTCTTCGGCCCGGGCGACGCCTTTTTCACCAGCCTGGCGGCGATCCTGCGCGTCGCGCCGGTGATGCCGCTCTTCGGGCGCGGTGAAACGCGGCTGCAGCCGGTCTACGTCGGGGACGTGGCCGAGGCCGCCGCTCGGGCGCTGCAGGACGAGGCGGCGCGAGGCAAGGTCTTCGAGCTCGGCGGACCCGATATCTACAGCTACCGCGCCCTGCTGGACCTGACGCTGCGGCATGTCGGGCGGCGCCGTGCCCTGCTGCCGCTGCCCTTTGTCTTGTGGGATCTGCTGGCAAGACTAGGCAGTGTCCTGCCGCGCCCGCCGATAACGGACGCCCAGGTGGAGCTCATGAAGGCGGACAATGTGGCGGCCGGCGATCTGCCGGGGCTGGCGGCACTCGGCATCACGCCTACGCCGCTTCAGTCGGTCCTGCCGCGCATTCTCGGACAGGACGGGGACGGCGCCTAAGGCGTAGCGCGTCCGTTGAAGGCATCCATCAGGAAGTGTCCGAGGGCGGCGTTGGAGCGCTTGCGCACGCTGTCGTTCTCGGCGATGAGATAGCCCACGCTGTCGCTGCAGAGCCCGAGCAGGATCTTGCGCGACAGGGCGTCGGTCATCGAGAGATAGAATGGCGTGCCCGGCATGCGGCCGCGGATCAGGCCGCGCTCGGTCACCAGGAAGTCGCAGCCGGCCAGGCCGCGCGGAGCGCGCCAGGGCGTCTCCAGGCTGCCGTCCCACTGGTGGTAGGCCTCGTCGTAGACAATGGTCTCGACCGTCGCGCCGCCGGCGCGCAGCTCCTCAGCGGCGGCCCGACAGCGCTCGCCGTCGACCAGCTGGTCCTGGCCGCCCCACTGCATCAGGACCGGCGCGCCGGTCGCCCGCTCGTCCTCGAAGGTGGCGATGCAGGGCGCGTAGTAGGCGGCGTGCGCCGCGAAACGCAGCTCACCCAGCCCGAAGTGCCTGGCAAAGAGGTCGGCGACCTGGCGGTGCGCCGCATAGAGCGTGGCCATGCCGCCGTAGGAGAAGCCGATCAGCGCGATGCGCGTCTCGTCGATCTCCGGCCGGTCGCGCAGGTAGCGCAGCGCGGCGAAGGCATCGGCCATCACCATGGCCTCGGTGATGTTGATCAGCCGCTCGTTGAAGCTGGTCGCCAGCTCGCGGCGCGAGCCGAAGACGTCGACCACCATGGCCGCCACGCCCATTTCGGTGAACTGCCGCGCGTAGGTGAACTCGCGCGCGTCGGACAGGCCGCGGGCGCCGTGCAGCAGCACCACGGCCGGCACGGGCATCGCGGCGCTGGCCTCGTCCGGCAGGAACAGCGTGCCCTTCGCCTCGTGGTTGGTCGCGGCCTGCGCCGACCTGACCCCTGCGTTGGCCGCGGGACCGCCAGGCGCAGCGACCTGTCCATCGCCCTCGAGATCGGCAATGGTGAAGGGGTTGGTGCTGGGAAAGGTCACGCTCCGGCCCTGGACCTTGGCGACCACTTCGGGCGCCGGCCAGGGATTGAGCGCCAGCTCAGCCGCGCCCGCCGGCCCGCCGACGGCGAGCAAGGCGGCCATTGCCAGCCCTAGAGCGATCCTTAGCTTCATGGGCGGCTCTTCCCTCTCTGTCTCCGTTCGATGCCTGCAGTTGCCATTGAGCACGCAATCTTCTTGTGTCGCAAGCTAAACTCCTGTGGCAAAAGAATTACCTTGGTGCCGGACCAAGACCGGTGCTAGGGTCGCCGCCGCCTGCGGGAGGCAAGGCAGGTGAAGCTTAAGTAGTCAGGACAGAACCAGATGTTAAGCGTGACGCGGTCGGCTGCGCTGGCGGCCGTTTTTTTGTGCCTGGGCGCCGGCTCGGTGGCCTGGCCCCAAGCGGCTTCGGCGGCGAGCGACGCCGCTCTGCTGGCGCGCGGCCAGTATCTGGCCAGCATCATGGATTGCACCGGCTGCCACACCACCGGGGCCCTGCGCGGCCAGCCCGACCCGGCGCGGTATCTGGCCGGTTCGGACGTCGGCTTCGAGATCCCCGATCTCGGCATCTTCTACCCACCGAACCTGACCTCCGATGCGGAGACCGGCCTGGGCGACTGGACGGCCGAGCAGATCATCGCGGCGGTGCGCAGCGGCGAGCGGCCCGACGGGCGCCAGCTGGTGCCGATCATGCCCTGGCCCTCCTACGGCGTCCTCACCGACGAGGACGCGGCGGCGCTTGCCGCCTTCCTCAAGTCGCTGCCGGCGCTGCGCTTCCAGGTGCCCGAGCCGGTCGGCCCCGGCCAGCCCGCCCCGCTGCCCTATTTCAGCGTGGTCGTGCCGGAATAGGGGGCGCCGTCTAAGCCGCCTCCCTGGTCCCCCGGTCCACGATCTCGACGATATCGGCCATGATGGCGGTCAGGTCGTAGTCCTTGGGGGTGTAGACCGCGGCGACTCCGGCGGCCTTCAGCCTGGTGGCGTCCTCGGGCGGGATGATGCCGCCGGCCACCACCGGCAGATCGCCCAGGCCGGCGGCCTCGAGGCGGCGCAGCACCTCGCTCACCAGCGGCACGTGCGAGCCGGACAGCACCGACAGGCCGACCACGTGCACGCCCTCCTCGAGCGCGGCATTGGCGATCTGCACCGGGGTCAGGCGGATGCCCTCGTAGACCACCTCGAAGCCGCAGTCGCGGGCGCGCACCGCGATCTGCTCGGCGCCGTTCGAGTGGCCGTCCAGGCCTGGCTTGCCGACCAGCATCTTGAGCCGGCGGCCGAGCCGGGCCGAGACCTGCTCGACCCGGGCGCGCACTTCGGCCAGCGCCTTGGGGTCGGCGCCGGCGGCGCTGGCCCGGCCGACGCCGGTCGGCGCCCGGTACTCGCCGTAGATCGTGCGCAGCGCGCCGGCCCACTCGCCGGTGGTGACGCCGGCATGGGCGCAGGCGATCGAGGGCTCCATGATGTTGCGGCCCTGGGCGGCGGCGCGCGCCAGCTCGGCCAGCGCCGCCTCGGCGGCCTTGCCGTCGCGGTCTGCGCGCCAGGCCGCGAGGCGCTCGATCTGCTTTTGCTCGACCGCAGGGTCGACGGCGAGGAAGCCGCCGTCGGCCCCGGTTGTCAGCGGCGAGACCTCGCTGTCGGTATAGGCATTGACACCGATCACGGTCTGCGTTCCGGCCTCTATGGCCCCCAGGCGCCTGGCGTTGCTCTCGACCAGGCGCTCCTTCATGTAGGCGCTCTCGACCGCGGCCACGGCGCCGCCCAGGCGCTCTATGCGCTGCAGTTCGGCCTCGGCCTCGGCGATCAGCGCCGCGACCTTGGCCTCGATCACGGTCGAGCCTTCGAAGATGTCGCCGTACTCCAGAAGATCGGTCTCGTAGGCGACGATCTGCTGCAGGCGCAGCGACCACTGCTGGTCCCAGGGCCGCGGCAGGCCGAGCGCCTCGTTCCAGGCCGGCAGCTGCACGGCCCGCGCGCGGGCGTCCTTCGACAGCACCACGGCCAGCATCTCCAAGAGGATGCGATAGACGTTGTTCTCCGGCTGCTGCTCGGTCAGGCCGAGCGAGTTGACCTGCACGCCGTAGCGGAAGCGGCGGTACTTCTCCTCCTGCACGCTGTAGCGCTCCAGGCAGATGCGGTCCCACAGCGCCGTGAAGGCGCGCATCTTGCAGAGCTCGGTGATGAAGCGCACGCCGGCGTTGACGAAGAAGGAGATGCGCCCGACCACCTGGGGGAAGTCTTCCGCCGGCACCTGCCCGGTCGCGCGCACCGCGTCCAGGAGCGCGATCGCGTTGGCCAGCGCGAAGGCCAGCTCCTGCACCGGCGTGGCGCCCGCTTCCTGCAGGTGATAGGAGCAGACGTTGACCGGGTTCCACTTGGGGATCTCGCGGTAGGTGAAGGCGATCACGTCGCTGGTCAGCTTCATCGAAGGCTGCGGCGGGAAGATGTAGGTGCCGCGCGAAAGATACTCCTTCAGGATGTCGTTCTGCGTCGTGCCCGAGAGCCGGTCGCGCGTCACGCCCTGGCGCTCGGCTGCGGCGACGTAGAGCGCCAGCAGCCAGGGCGCCGTCGCGTTGATCGTCATGGAGGTGTTCATGCGATCGAGCGGGATGTCCTTGAACAGGACCTCCATGTCGTCGAGCGAGGTGATCGGCACGCCGACCTTGCCGACCTCGCCCGCAGCCAGCGGATGGTCGGAGTCGTAGCCGGTCTGGGTCGGCAGGTCGAAGGCGACCGAGAGCCCGGTCTGGCCGCGCGCCAGGTTGGTGCGATAGAGCGCGTTCGAGGCGGCGGCCGTGGAATGGCCGGCATAGGTGCGGAACAGCCAGGGCCGATCACGCTGGCCCGGGTCGCACCTGCTTTGGCCGTCCTGTGGCGCTGCAGCATGAGGCGCTGCCGCCTTGTCCGCTCCTGACCGCTCGCTCATACCCGAGTCCTCGAAAGCGACGTTTCATTACAACTCATGCCGTGTATTCAAAACAATATTATAATCGCGCAATGGTTAACGAAACAAAACCATTTGTGCATTGCAAAAAACAGCATGCCTCGGTATGAGTCAAGCAGAAGCGCCGTCGCCTGCCAATGGCCGATCGCCATGGCTGAGCGGGCCGCCAAGTGAGGCCGGGACGGAGCGGCGCCGCAACAAATGGCCCAGTCGCGCGTTATGGTGCAGGGCCTTGTGCGAGAGGCAGGAACGATGGTTGAGACGGTCGAAGCCACCACGCCGGAACTGCATCCGGGACAGGAGGTCAAGGACCTCTACGAGGTCGGCGAGATCCCGCCGGTCGGGCATGTGCCGAAGCAGATGTATGCCTGGGCGATCCGCCGCGAGCGCCACGGCGATCCGGACAAGTCGATGCAGGTCGAGGTGGTCGACGTTCCGGTGCTCGACAGCCACGACGTCCTGGTCATGGTGATGGCCGCGGGCGTCAACTACAACGGCGTCTGGGCCGCGCTCGGAAAGCCGATCTCGCCCTTCGACGTGCACAAAGCCGAGTATCACGTCGCCGGGTCGGATGCCGCCGGCATCGTCTACGCCGTCGGCTCCAAGGTGACGCGCTGGAAGGTCGGCGACGAGGTCGTGGTGCACTGTAACCAGGACGACGGCGACGACGAGGAATGCAACGGCGGCGATCCCATGTTCTCGCCGTCGCAGCGCATCTGGGGCTACGAGACGCCGGATGGCTCCTTCGCCCAGTTCTGCCGCGTGCAGGACCGCCAGCTCATGGAGCGGCCGCGCCACCTGACCTGGGAGGAGAGCGGCTGCTACGTGCTGACGCTGGCCACGGCCTATCGCATGCTGTTCGGCCACCGCCCGCACATCCTGAGGCCGGGCCACAACGTGCTGGTCTGGGGCGCCTCGGGCGGCCTCGGCTCGATGGCGATCCAGCTCATCGCCACGGCCGGCGCCAACGCGATCGGCGTGATCTCCGACGACGACAAGCGCGATTTCGTGCTGTCGCTCGGCGCCAAGGGCGTGATCAACCGCAAGAACTTCGACTGCTGGGGCCGCCTGCCCGACGTGAGCGACCAGGAGGCCTACGGCGCCTACATGAAGAAGTGCCGCGAGTTCGGCAAGGCGATCTGGGGCGTCACCGGCAAGGGCAACGACGTCGACTTCGTGTTCGAGCATCCGGGCGAGCAGACCTTCCCGGTCTCCTGCTTCGTGGTCAAGCGCGGCGGCATGGTCGTCTTCTGCGCCGGCACCACCGGCTACAACATCACCTTCGACGCGCGCTTCGTGTGGATGCGGCAGAAGCGCATCCAGGGCAGCCACTTCGCCAACCTGATGCAGGCGGCGCAGGCCAACCGCCTGGTGGTCGAGCGCCGCATCGATCCCTGCATGAGCGAGGTCTTCGCCTGGCACGACATCCCGCGCGCCCACATGAAGATGTGGAAGAACCAGCACAAGCCCGGCAACATGGCCGTCCTGGTGCAGTCCAAGCGCCCCGGCCTGCGCACCCTGGAAGACGCGATTTACGCGTGATGTAAGAGAACTGCTCCTTTGTCATTGCCGAGCTTGACCCGGCAATCCAGGGTATTGCCTCAACCAACCCTGGATGCTCGGGTCAAGCCGGGGCATGACAACAAAGGAGGATTATTTGACACAGATGAACACGGATAAACACGAATAGCGGCCGGCATCTAGATGGCGACCATCTAGGCAATCGGGTGGCTTCAAGTTTGTGTTCATCTGTGTTCATCCGTGTCAAAAACTCTTGGTGTTGTGTGAAGAGTCGGTAGTCCGGCTTTGAGAGCAAGCAGGTATGGTTGAAACCGCCGTCGCTGATAAATCTTCCGCCGGAACGACTCTGGTCGTGCCCGACCTGCTGCCGAGCTGCGCCGACGCGCTGAAGACGGCGGAGAGCTTTCAGGCCATGGCGCGGCGCGCGGTGGGGGCGCTAGTGGCGCCGGGCGGGCAGCCCGACGCGGCGCTGTTGGACCAGGAGCAGTTCGCGGCGCACGGCCTGGCCTGGCTCGCCACCTACGTGACGGCGCTGCGCGAAATACTGCATTGGGCCGAGCGGCTCGATCAGGCCGGGCGTCTGCGCGAGCTGGAGCGACTGCTGCTGCAGGCCGCCTTCGGCGAGTACCTGTCGCAGCTGCGCGGCGGCATCGCGCTCAGCCAGGGCGAGATCGTGCGTCCGGCCGACCTCGGCCTGCCGCCCGAGGCGGTGCAGGCCTTTGCTACGCCGGCGGTCGAAGCGCTGATCGCCGGCGGCAACACGGCGGCGGTGCGCCAGTGCATCGCGGCGCTTTTGGCCGAGGGCCTGGACTCGGGCGACTTTGGCGACCCGGCGCTGGGCGACGAGACGCTGGACCTGGTGCGCGAGCAGTTCCGCAAAATCGCCGAGGACCACAGGGAGACGGCGCACGACTGGCACCTCAAGGACGAGTTGATCCCGATCGAGGTGATCGAGCAGCTGGCCGAGCTCGGCGTCTTCGGCCTCACCGTGCCGGAGGACTGGGGCGGCCTCGGCATGGGCAAGACTGCCATGTGCGTGGTGACCGAGGAGCTGTCGCGCGGCTACATCGGCTTGGGCTCGCTCGGCACCCGCTCGGAGATCGCCGCCGAGCTGATCCGCCTCGGTGGCACGGAGGAGCAGAAGCAGCGCTGGCTGCCCGGCATCGCCGCGGGCGCGATCCTGCCGACCGCGGTCTTCACCGAGCCTGGCACAGGCTCCGACCTGGGCGCGCTCAAGACCCGCGCGGTGCGTGATGGCGAGGTCTACCGCATCACCGGCAACAAGACCTGGATCACCCACGCCGCGCGCAGCGACGTCATGACGTTGCTCGCCCGCACCGACCCGAACGAGGGCGGCTACAAGGGCCTCTCCATGTTCCTGGCTGAGAAGCCGCGCGGTACCGATGAGAACCCTTTCCCGGCAACGGGCATGAGCGGCGGTGAGATCCCGGTGCTCGGCTACCGCGGCATGAAGGAGTACGAGCTAGCCTTCGACAACTTCGAGGTCGAGGCCGAGAACCTGCTGGGCGGCATCGAGGGCGAGGGCTTCAAGCAGCTCATGGCGACCTTCGAGTCGGCCCGCGTGCAGACCGCGGCGCGCGCCGTGGGCGTCGCCCAGTCGGCGCTCGAGCTCGGCCTGCGCTACGCCTTCGAGCGCGTGCAGTTCGGCAAACCGATCGTGCAGTTCCCGCGCGTCGGCGGCAAGCTCGCCTGGATGGCGGTCGAGACCATGGTGGCGCGCCAGCTTTCCTACTTCGCCGCGCGCGAGAAGGACTCCGACCGGCGCTGCGACATCGAGGCCGGCATGGCCAAGCTGCTGGCCGCCCGCGTCGCCTGGGCCAACGCCGACAACGCGCTGCAGGTGCACGGCGGCAACGGCTACGCCCAGGAGTACAAGATCAGCCGCGTGCTGTGCGACGCCCGCATCCTCAACATTTTCGAAGGCGCCGCCGAGATCCAGGCCCAGGTGATCGCAAGGGGGCTGCTCAGCGGGCGGAACTAGGCGCACCAAAATTTGGGTTCCATGTCCCGCTTCCTGATCATCCTGGGGATCGTGCTGGTCGCCGCTGGCCTGCTCTGGCCGCTTTTCCAGAAACTCGGCCTCGGACGGCTGCCGGGCGACATCGTGATCGAGCGCGAGGGCTTCCGCCTCTATCTGCCGATCGGCACCTCGCTGGTGATCAGCGTGGTGCTGTCGGCGATCCTCTGGTTCCTCAATCGCTGAACGCGCCGCTGCGCTCGGTCTGCGAAGGTCGGAGCGCTCATCCTTCGACAGGCTCAGGATGAGGCAAAGATCGCACGCAAGCACCCTCGTCCTGAGCCTGTCGAAGGACGAGCGCACGCTTCGCAGAAGAGACTTAGGGCAGGAAATTCGCGAACTGCCAGGGGTCGTCGGGGTCGCGCCAGGGCTCGTCGAACAGGCCGAAGTTGGTCTCGAGCGGGGTCCAGTCGGTCGGCAGGCTGGCGATGCTGCCGAGCCAGGGCCGCGCCAGGCGCAGGATCTGCTCGTGCGGCAGGTCCTCGGGCTCGCAGTAGCCGCGCGCCGGATTGGCCATGGCCCAGGCGGCGGCGGCCACGGCGCCGGCCGCCACCTGGATCGCCGTCGGGTTGCTGCCCGGCACCAGGCGGCGCGCCTCCGCGATGTCGAGCTGCGAGCCGTACCACCAGCCGTTCAGGCCGTGGCCGAGCAGCAGTACGCCGAGCTCGTCCATGCCGGCCGTGATGTCGTCGTTCATGATGCGCTGCGCCTGTGGGATCTCCCAGTCGCGCATCAGGGTCTCGTGCAGGCTGGCCAGCGCCGCGTCGCAGGGCAGGTAGACGAAGGCCACGGTCGGCCGATAGACCGGCACGCCGCCTTCGTGCAGGGTCAGGAACTGGCTGATGGTGATCGACTCGCTGTGCGGCAGGGCGATGCCGGCGATGCGTCCGCCGAGCGGCACCCAGGAGCGCAGCAGGAAGCCGGCCGCCGCGCGCGGCAGGTAGATCGTGTTGTTCGGCCCCTCGGCGTGGCGGCGGGCGCCGTCGGGCAGGTGCTTCTCATGTGTGCCCCAGCCGAGCTCGATCGGCATCATGGCCTCCTCGACGAAGCCGGGGATCGACCAGGTGTTGACGAACTCGCCGGGCTGCCGCGGCAGGCTGGAGACCTGCGTGTCGCGCTCGCTGATGTGGATCACCTTGGTGCCGGTCGCCCGCGCCAGCCGCGCCCAGTCGCCGCGCGACGCCGGCACGGCGGCCTCCAGTCCCATGGCTTCCGCCACCTCGAGCAGCGCCGCCTTGGCGAAGTGGCTGACCAGCCCGGGGTTGGCGCCGTGGGTGAAGACCGCGGTCGGTCCGCCCGGCTGCCAGCCGTCGCCTTGCCTGCGTGCCTTCTCATGGAGGGCGTACTCGGTGCGCGCCTCCGGGGCCAGCACGCGCGGGTCGCTCAGGATCTCCTCCCAGGGCTCGAGCGCGGTGTCGACGTAGAGCACGCCGTTGCCCTGGCACCAGTCCGAGAGCGCGATCGAGCAGACGCCGACCGAGAGGTTGAGCAGCAAGTCGCCGGGCCCGACGAAGGCGCCGATCACCTCGGCCAGGTTGCCGGGCGTGATCTGCGCGGTGCAGCAGGTGACCGCATCGGCGCCCGGCGGCAGGTCGTGGCGGCTCTCGACCTGATCGAGCAGGGTGACCCGCTCCGGCGGCAGTCCCAGCATCTCGAACAGCAGGGCAAGCGCCGGCTTGCCCACGGTGCCGAAGCCGAGCAGCAGAACGCGTCCCCCGAATGTCGTGAAATCCGGCATCGCTCTCCGTTTTGCCGGGATCGCGCGGCCGGCTGGGCCGCGCGCCCCTCTTTTCTCCAGGGGGGCGATGTCTAGCGGCTTTGGCCGGACAGGGCCAGCCCTGCGGGCCGCGGCGCAAAAAAGGCCGCGCAGCATGGGAACCTTTCCGGCCGATCGCCATCTAATGATCATGATGGGTATCTGGGCTATGAACGAGGGGCCATGAACGTCCTAACGCACGACCGGCCGGACCGCCTGCAGCGGAGCGCGGTTCCAGTGGCGAGCTGGAGCGAGGCGGAGCTGATCGCCGCCGCACGCGACGGCGACGGGGCCGCATTCGAGGTCATCATGCGGAGCAACAACCGGCTGCTGTTCCGCACCGCGCGCAGCATCCTGAAGGACGATAGCGAAGCCGAGGACGTGGTGCAGGAGACCTACGTCAGGGCCTACGCCCACCTCGGCCGCTTCGCGCAGTCGTCCCGCCTTTCGACCTGGCTGGTGCGCATTGCCGTCAACGAATCGCTCGGCCGGCTGCGCCGCCGGATGCCGGCCCGTGGCCTGGATGGCCCGCTCGACGACCTGGCGGAGTCAAGAATGACGGACGATCAGGTTCTGCCGCTCGGCCTGGCGGCGCGCCCGGCGTACGCCGATCCGGAATCGCGCGCAGCGCGCGACGAGATCCGGCGGCTGCTGGAGCAGGCGATCGACGCGCTGCCGCAGGCGCAGCGTGCGGTCTTCGTGCTGCGCGCCGTCGAGGAGTTCAGCGTTGCCGAGACGGCACTCTGCCTCGGCATCCCGCAGGAGACGGTCAAGACGCGCTTCCATCGCGCCAGACGCGCGCTGCGCCGCCTGCTGAGTGACGAGGTGGCGACGGCGCTGCTCGATACTTTCCCCTTCGCCGGCGCGCGCTGCGACCGCATCGTGGCCGGCGCACTGCGGCGCAGCGGGCTGACCAGCAGCGGACTGCCAGAGCGGCCGAGCGGCTAAAGCGCCGACAAAAGATTCCGGAAACGCGCGGCGTCCGGCGGACGCCGGCAAGCGGCGAGGTGGCAGGGCGCCACCTGGCAAGGGGCAGGCTTTGTGCGCTGCCCAGGACGACCAGCAGAACCACGAACCAGGAGAGATCGCCATGTCGGACCGCAACATCAAGTCAGCATTCCGCCAACAGACGGCGGAGCTTCTGCTGCCGCGCCGCTCGTTCTTCGCGCGCGCCGGCCAGGCCAGCTTGTCCGCGGGCACGGTCATGCTGCTCGCCGGCGCCGGCGGCAGCGGCTTCAGCAAGCTTGCCGATGCCGCCGCCCAGGGCGACCTCAGCATTCTCAACACCGCTCTCGGCGCTGAGCTGGAAGCGATCGCCGCTTACCAGGTGGGCGCCGAGAGCGGGCTGCTGCAGAGCGACGTGCTGAAGGTCGCGGTGCAGTTCCAGGGCCACCACAAGGAGCACGCCGACCTCTTGGCCGACACCGTGCGCCAGCTCGGCGGCACCGCCGTCGAGCCGAAATCCATGTACGACTTCCCGGTCGAAAGCCTGAAGACCCAGGAGGACGTGCTGCGTTTCGCCGCCGGGCTGGAGAAGGGCGCGGTCAGCGCCTACCTCGGCGCGGTGCCGTTGTTCGAGGATCGCGCGCTGGCCAAGGCGGCCGCCAGCATCCTGGGCGACGAGGCCATGCACTGGGCCGTGCTGCGCAGCGTGCTGGGCGAGGACCCGGTGCCGAGCGCGTTCGTGTCCTGATCGCTGATCCCCCAAAGACCTGGGCGCGAACGCGGTGCCCCGCCGGCGGCATGCCCACCGGCGGGGCACGGCCTTCCCTTTACCCCGACCCCTGCTCGCGGTTTGCCGAATATGCGACTGCTCTCGGTCCTGCTTGGGTTCCTGGTACTCGCCTGGCCGTCGTCTGCGGCGGATGGCGATGCGGCGCGCGGCGCAGTGGTCTACGAGCGCTGCCAAGCCTGTCACTCGCTGGCGCGCAACCGCACCGGGCCAAAGCACTGCGGCCTGCTCGGCCGCAGGGCAGGCAGCGTCGCCGGATTCGCCTATTCACCGGCGCTGCGGGACTCGGGCATCGTCTGGGACAGGGCGGCACTCGATGCCTTTATCGCCGATCCGCGCGCCCTGGTGCCGGGTACCACGATGGGCTATGACGGCGTCAAGGACGCGCAGCAGCGCGCCGACCTGATCGCCTACCTGGCGACGGCGGTCCCAGGCTCGGCGCTCTGCCCCTGACCTCGCACTCGCTGGAGGGTAGGCACTTCCGGCTGGTAGCGGAAGCCGGGCGGCGCTATATCAAGGCATGCACCAGTTTGCCACGGTCCTGCTGATCATCGCCCTGCTGACCACGCTGGGCGTGCTCTTCGCCGGTTTGTTCTCCATGGCGCGCGGCGGGGACTTCAATCGCAAATACGGCAACAGGCTGATGCGCTTGCGGGTCGCGGCGCAGCTCACGGCGATCGTGATATTCGCCATCGCCATGCTGCTGTCCCAGGCCTAGGCGTCCGCGGGGGCCCGGCTTGGTTCGCCTGACCCGCATCTATACGCGCGGCGGCGACAAAGGCGAGACCTCGCTCGGCGACGGGCGGCGAGTTGCCAAGCACGACCTGAGGGTCGCCGCCTATGGCACGGTCGATGAAGCCAATGCCTGCATCGGCCTGGCCCGCCTGCACGCGACAGGCGAGCTCGACGCGCTGCTCGGCCGCGTCCAGAACGACCTCTTCGACCTCGGCGCCGACCTGGCGACGCCCGAGCGCGAGAATCCGCCGCACCCGCCGCTCAGGGTGACGGCCGCCCAGGTCCAGCGCCTGGAGAGCGAGATCGACCGCGCCAACGCCGAGCTGGCGCCGCTCGAGAGCTTCGTGCTGCCGGGCGGCACGGCGCTCGCCGCCATGCTGCACCTGGCCCGCACCGTGGCCCGCCGGGCCGAGCGCGACGTGACCCGCCTGATGCAGGACGAGCCGGTCAACCAGGAGGCTCTGCGCTATCTCAACCGGCTCTCCGACCTGCTCTTCGTGCTGGCCCGCCAGGCCAACGAAAAGGGCGCCAAGGACGTCCTCTGGAGGCCCGGCGCCAACCGCTGAAAGCCTTGGTTTTGGCGGGTTACAGAGCGTTGACAGCCCATTTCCCTGCACCTATTGTGCACCCGCGAAATAGCCCGGCGCCTGCCGGGCGACGTGTCTTGGCAGAGCTGGGCCGTGCCAAACTGACCTTGGCAAACCCGGCGCTTGCAAATCCGCAGCGGGCGCCGGGGGGCGTTCGCGGCCTCAATGAAAACTGGGACGGCGATGAAGATTCTCATACCGGTCAAGCGCGTCATCGACGCCAACGTCAAGGTGCGCGTCAAGGCGGACCAGAGCGGCGTCGAGCTGACCAACGTCAAGATGGCGATGAATCCCTTCTGCGAGATCGCGGTCGAGGAAGCGGTGCGCATGAAGGAAGCCGGCACGGCGAGCGAGATCGTCGCGGTTTCCGTCGGCGCCCAGTCGTCGCAGGAGACCATCCGCACCGCGCTCGCCATGGGCGCCGACCGCGGCATCCTGGTGCAGAGCGACGAGGAGGTGCAGCCGCTCGGCGTCGCCAAGCTGCTGAAGGCGCTGGTCGACAAAGAGCAGCCCGGCATGGTCCTCATGGGCAAGCAGGCGATCGACGGCGACAACAACCAGACCGGCCAGATGCTGGCCGGCCTGCTCGGCTGGGCCCAGGGCACCTTCGTCTCCAAGATCGAGAAGCCGGCCGACGGCACCCTGACCGTGACCCGCGAAGTCGACGGCGGGCTCGAGACCATGGCGCTCAAGATGCCCTGCATCGTGACCGTCGACCTGCGCCTCAACGAGCCGCGCTACGCCTCGCTGCCCAACATCATGAAGGCCAAGAAGAAGCCGATCGAGACCCTGACCCCGGCCGACCTGGGCGTCGACGTCACGCCGCGCCTCAAGGTGCTGAAGGTGGTCGAGCCGCCGGCGCGCAAGGCCGGCGTCAAGGTGGCGAGCGTGGCCGAGCTGGTCGACAAGCTGAAGAACGAAGCGAAGGTGATCTGATGGCTGTCCTGGTCGTCGCCGAGCACGAGAACGCGAGCCTCCGGCCCGCCACCCTGCACACCGTCACTGCGGCCCAGGCGATTGCCGGGGCGGGCGGCGAGATTCATATTCTTGTGGCCGGTCAGGGCTGCAAGCCCGCGGCCGAGGAAGCCGCCAGGATCGCCGGCATCGCCAAGGTGCTGCTGGCCGAGGCGCCGGCCTACGAGCATCGCATCGCCGAGGACGTGGCGCCGCTGATCGTCAAGCTGGCGCCGAACTACAGCCACGTGCTGGCGGCCGCCACCACCTCGGGCAAGAACATCATGCCGCGCACCGCGGCGCTGCTCGACGTGCAGCAGATCTCCGACATCAGCGGCGTCGAATCGCCCGACACCTTCGTGCGTCCGATCTATGCCGGCAACGCCATGGCCACCGTGCAGTCGAGCGACGCGCTCAAGCTCATCACCGTGCGCACCACGGCCTTCGAGCTAGCGCCGGCCGAGGGCGGCACGGCCGCGGTCGAGAGCGTCGAGCCGGCCGGCGAGTCGGGCCTCTCGAGCTTCGTCGGCGCCGCGCTCACCGAATCCGAGCGCCCGGAGCTGACCAGCGCGCGCATCGTCATCTCGGGCGGCCGCGGCATGCAGAGCGGCGAGAACTTCGCCATGCTGGAGCGGGTCGCCGACAAGCTGGGCGCCGCGGTCGGCGCCTCGCGCGCCGCGGTCGACGCCGGCTTCGTGCCGAACGACTACCAGGTCGGCCAGACCGGCAAGGTGGTGGCGCCCGACCTCTACATCGCGGTCGGCATCTCCGGCGCGATCCAGCACCTGGCCGGCATGAAGGACTCCAAGGTCATCGTGGCGATCAACAAGGACGAGGAGGCGCCGATCTTCCAGGTCGCCGACTACGGCCTGGTCGCCGATCTGTTCCAGGCCATACCCGACCTGGAAAAGGCGCTCTAGGCGTTGCGCAACCACCTTCGGACGGGCCCCATGGCACCAGCGACAAGCGGCCACAACACGCTCCCCGAGATCAGCCGCATCGGCGTGATCGGCGCCGGCCAGATGGGCAACGGCATCGCCCACGTCTGCGCGCTGGCCGGCTTCGACGTGCGTCTTTCCGACGTCGATCAGGAGCACCTCGAGCACTCCCTTCAGGTCATGCAGCAGAACTTGGAGCGTCAGGTCGCGCGCGGCAAGATCAGCAGCGACGACATGTCGGCGGCGCTCAAGCGGGTTGCGACCGGCACCGACATGGCGCTGTTCGACGGCTGCGACGTGGTGATCGAATCGGCGACCGAGGACGAGAGCGTCAAGAAGGAGATCCTCAAGCGCCTCTGCCCAGTGCTGAAGCCCGAGGCCATCGTCTGCACCAACACTTCGTCGATTTCGATCACGCGCCTCGCCGCCGTGACCGACCGGCCCGGCCGCTTCATGGGCATGCACTTCATGAACCCGGTGCCGGTGATGAAGCTGGTCGAGCTGATCCGCGGCATCGCGACCGAGGAAGGCACCTTCCAGACCATCAAGGACCTGGCGGTGAAGCTCGGCAAGACGCCGGCCATGGCCGAGGACTTCCCGGCCTTCATCGTCAACCGCATCCTGCTGCCGATGATCAACGAGGCGGTCTACACGCTCTACGAGGGCGTCGGCTCGGTCGAATCGATCGACGTGGCCATGCGGCTCGGCGCCAACCACCCCATGGGCCCGCTCGAGCTGGCCGACTTCATCGGGCTCGATACCTGCCTCGCCGTCATGTACGTGCTCTACGAGGGCCTGGCCGACAGCAAGTATCGGCCCTGCCCGCTTTTGGTGAAGTACGTCGAGGCCGGCTGGCTCGGCCGCAAGGCCGGCCGCGGCTTCTACGACTACTCGACCGACACGCCGGTGCCGACGCGGTAGGGGCGGCACCTCGCAGTCTCACCCACTGGTCTGCACCGGCCCTTCCGGCTCGGCCTCGGGCTCGCGGCCAGGCGCAGGCGGCCGGTCGAGGTAGAAGCGGATCAGGGCCATGGCCTCCGGGCTGTCCCATTCGGCCGGGCCTTCCAGGGCGCCGATCAGGCGTCCCTGGCGGTCGATCAGCATGGTGGTGGGCAGGCCGCGGACCGCGAACTCGCGCATGAAGCTGCCCTTGGGGTCGAGGTAGATCGCCAGGTTCTCGAGCCCCTGCTCGGCGAAGAAGGGCTCGACCGCGTTCAGGCCGCCGCGATCCTCGGAGACCGCGACCACGGCCAGGCCCTCGGGGCCGAGCGCTGCCTGCAGCCGGTCGAGCGAGGGCATCTCGCGCACGCAGGGCGCGCACCAGGTGGCCCAGAAGTTGAGCAGCACCACCTCGCCCTCGAACTCGGCCAGGGTCAGCTCCTCGCCGGCCTCGTTCAGCAGCGCCGCTTGCGGTGCTGGTACGGGCTGGTCCAAGAAGGTAAAGTTGTCGGCGAACACGCCCGCCAGAGGCGGCCGTTCGCTACTCTCCGGGCTGGAGAGCCAGCCGGTCAGGCCGCTCGCCGCAGCCAGGCCGACGAGCAGCACGGCCGCGAGGGTGTTTTTTTTCAGCATCAGTCCCCTGTACACCGGAAGTGGGGGAGCATCGGATACGGGCCCCGCCAGTTGAGCATGAACACGAAGCCCAAGGATAGACATGCCGTGGCGGCCGAAAAGCGGCCACTCGGCGAGCCTGCCCTTGGCAAGCCCGAGGCCGGCCGGTCGTCATCGGCGGTCAACGTCATGTGGGGCGGCCGCTTCGCCGCGGGCCCGGCCGAGGTCATGGCGCGCATCAATCCCTCCATCGGCTTCGACCAGCGCTTCTATGCCCAGG
>JBHJOF010000003.1:0-7945 GCA_050330055.1 Kiloniellales bacterium | reverse complement strand
GATCCTCATCCGTGTCCAAATCGTCGTGAAACGCTTGGGCATCAGTAGAATCAATGCCATGCACCACGTCCACAAAATTAAACCGGACAGCAGTGGCCTTCGCCGACCATGACGGTCGGTGTGAACGAGCCTTAAACGGATAGCCGTGGGTCAAGCCCGGCAATGACATCGGGGAGACCGTGACGCGGCGAAAGTCCGGTCACGCGCTCGCGGGCAACGACGCCGCCGCCTCCCGCTCCGCCTTCTTCTTGCGCTCCGACGCCGACTTGAGCTGGCCGCAGGCGGCCATGATGTCGCGGCCGCGCGGGGTGCGCACGGGGGCCGAGATGCCTCCCTCGAACAGCAGGTCGGAGAAGGCCTTGATCGCCTGTGGGCTGGAGCACTCGAAGGGCGCGCCGGGCCAGGGGTTGAAGGGGATCAGGTTGACCTTGGCGTGCATCGGCTTCAGGAGGCGCAGCAGCTCGCGCGCGTCGGCCAGGGAATCGTTGACGCCCTTCAGCATGACGTACTCGAAGGTGATGCGCCGCGCGTTGTTGACGCCGGGATAGGCGCGGCAGGCGGCCAGCAGCTCCTCCAGCGGATACTTCTTGTTGAGCGGCACGATGCGGTCGCGGATCTCGTTGGTCACCGCGTGCAGCGAGACCGCCAGGTTGACGTCGAGCTCCTCGCCGCAGCGCGCCATCATCGGCACCACGCCGGCGGTCGAGAGCGTGATCCTGCGCTTGGAGATGGCGATGCCCTCGCCGTCCATGACGATGCGGAGCGCCTTGGCCACGTTGTCGAAGTTGTAGAGCGGCTCGCCCATGCCCATCATGACCAGGTTCGAGATCTGCCGGTCGCTCTCCGGCGTCGGCCAGTCGCCCAGCGCGTCGCGCACCAGCATGACCTGGCCGACGATCTCGGCCGGCGCCAGGTTGCGCACCAGGCGCTGGGTGCCGGTGTGGCAGAAGCGGCAGGTCAGCGTGCAGCCGACCTGGCTCGAGAGGCAGAGCGTACCGCGCTCCTCCTCGGGGATGTGCACGCACTCGGCCTCCTGCGCGTCGGCGAAGCGCAGCAGCCACTTGCGCGTGCCGTCGGAGGAGAGCTGCGCCGTCGCCACGCCCGGCCGGGCCACCAGGTAGCGCTCGGCCAGGCGATCGCGTAAGGATTTGCCGAGCGAGGTCATGGCGGCGAAGTCGCCGACGCCGCGGAAGTAGATCCAGTGCCAGAGCTGCTTGGCCCGGAAGCGCGGCTCGTCCAGGGCCGCCAGCTCGGCCTCCAGCTCGGCCCGCGACAGGCCGACGAGGTTGGGCTTGGCCTCCCTGGCGGCCTCAGGCGGGGCGAAAAGCTCGCTATGGGCGCTGACGCTCATGGCGCCCTAGATACGCCCTGCCGGGGGTGCCGACAAGGTCGGCTCCGGCCTGGCGCAGGCCGTGGAGGGGGCTGTCCCCTGCCTCCGAGGGGACTGTCCCCGAATGGGGACTGTCTCCGGGAAACGAGCGGCGATCCGGGGACAGGCCCCTCCGCTGCGCTGCGGGTACAGTCCCCTCGCTTTCGAGGGACTGCCCCCCGGGGAAGCGCGGCCGCCTAGTCTGGAAAGCGCTCCCAGCGCTCCTGGCAGACGCGGAAGCCGGCGCGCTCGTAGGTCTGGCGCGCCTTGGGGTGGTCGTTGCTGTCGGTGTGCAGCCAGACACGGCGCGCGCCATCCGCCCAGGCGGCGCGCAGCGCCCAGTCGAGCAGGAAGGGCCCGAGCCGCTGGCCCTGCGCCGCCGGCACCAGGCCGAAGTGCTTGATCTCGACGTCGGGCGCGCCGCTGCGGTCGAGTTCGCAGAGACCGGCGGCCTCGCCCGTCAGGCGCAGCACGAAGAGCTCGATCGCCGGGTCGGCGAGGAAGGCTTCCAGGGCCTGGGGCGACAGCAGGAGGTGCTCGTCCCACTGCACCGGCTCACCGATGGCGCGGTAGAGCGCGCGGTAGGCCTCCGGCGCCAGGGCCTCGCGCGCCACCTGCGCATCCGGCCGCGGCGGCGGCAGGGGCGCGCCCGCTGGGGTCGCCGTCATCTCCATGTAGGTGACCAGCAGCTCGACCATGCTCACCGCGCGGCGGCGAGCTCGTTGCCCAGGACGGGCGGCGGCTCCAGGCGCACCACCGGGCGGGCGCCGATTTCCTGGATCAGCTTGCTGGCGATGGCGCGGGCATAGTCGCGATAAGTGTCGGCGGTGACCACGAAGGCGCCGGGCCCGCCGATCACGTGCTGGCGGAAATAGTGGTCCAGATCCGGCACGTCGTTAAGAATAGTGAGTCCGTTGATGGTGATGCCGAGCGCCACCGCGGCGTCGCGCGCCGGCCCCGGCATGGCGGCCGGGTTCTCGATCGCGCCGCCGTCGGCCGAGATGTCGATCACCTGGCGCTGCCCGGCGAAGCCGTTGCCGTCGAACTGGCGCGCCGCGAAGTTGATGATGCCGCGCAGCGAGGTATCGCCGCCGGGGATGATGCGCGGCATCCGCACCAGGGCGTCGGCGAGGTGATCGGCCTCGGTCGCGTCGCTCACCTTGGTCCAGTCGATGGCGATCACCTGGCGGCCGCCGCTCGACCACTGCGCCAGCGCGACGGCGATGCCACCGTGGGTCGCCTCGATCGCCGCCAGCACCGCCGGCTCGCGGAAGGCCTGGGCCAGGCCGTAGCGCTGCAGCGCGAACTCGCGATCGTCGACACTGGAGGAGGCGTCGAGCGCGAGAAGCAGCTCGAGTTCGACCGGCTCGCCCTCCGGCGTCCAGGTGTCCTGCGCGTGAGGTCCTGTTGCCGGCGCGAGCAGAGCGATCAAGGCGGTGGCGATGCCGGCGAGCAGGGTGCGGGAGCGAGGCATCGGGCCAGTCTAGCCCAACGCCGCTTGGCCCTGTAAGGAAAGCGGCCCCATGCTATTGGTGCAAATGAATCGCTGGGCCCGTGGCGCACCGACCGTGGCACTTTGGCCCGCGCGCAACGACGGAAACGCAACTGCAAGAGCGGAGAGGGCGAGCATGATCAAGGATGGCGGCCGCGACGAGGGACCTTTCGAGCCGCAATGGCTGCGCTGGGCCAAGGAGCTGCAGGCCATGGCGCAGGTCGGCCTGAACTACAGCGAGGGCCCGTACGACCTGGAGCGCTATAAGCGCCTGCGCGCCGTCGCCGCGGAGATGATGGCCGCGGGCTCGGACCACGCGCTGGAAGCGATAGCCGGACTCTTCGCCGGGCAGAGCGGCTACGCCACGCCCAAGGTTGACGTGCGCGGCGCCGCGATCCGCGACGGCAAGGTGCTGCTGGTCAAGGAAGCGAGCGACGGGCTCTGGACCCTGCCGGGCGGCTGGGCCGACGTGAACCAGTCACCGAGCCGCTGCGTCGAGCGCGAAGTCTGGGAGGAGTCGGGCTTCGAGGTCAAGGCCGTGAAGCTCGCCGCGGTCTACGACCGCGGCTGCCATCCGCATCACCCGCCCTTTCCCTTCCACGTCTACAAGCTGTTCTTCCTCTGCGCCATCACCGGCGGAGAAGCGCGCACCAGCCTGGAGACCGCCGAGGTCGGCTTCTTCGCGCCCGACGTCCTGCCGCCGCTCTCGGAGACCCGCGTGCTGCCGTTCCAGATCCACCGCATGTTCGATCACCACGCCGACCCGAGCCTGGCGACCGATTTTGATTGATGCCAGTGAGAGAATGATCGACCGCGGACCTCACCCTTCGACAAGCTCAGGGTGAGGCGCTTCGCGAGGCTCAATGCGCCACCTCATGCTGAGCCTGTCGAAGCATGGGGGCATGGCCGGTGATCACGGCTGGACGGATTTTGCTCTAGATCAACGTTCCAAGGAAGTGACACGGATAAACACGAATGACAAACTGCGATTGGCGAGCGCTCAACTCGGCGAGTGCCAGTTCACCCATTCGTGTCCATTCGTGTTTATCCGTGTCAAAAAGTCTTATTGCTGGTGGTCAGGCCTCGCCTACCGGTCCAGCCAGAGCGTAGTCCGTACGGGTTGAACGCCGTAGCTCTCCTCACCCTTCGACAGGCTCAGGGTGAGGAGGGCTTGTGCTGAATCAGCACAAGCCCCTCATGCTGAGCTTGTCGAAGCATGAGGTTCGCGGCACGAGAGCAATTCGCACGCGGTGATCAGTCACGCCACCTGCGCGGCGATCAGGCGGTTGACCTCGTTCGCGGCTTCCATGTGCGGCATGTGGCCGATGCCTTCGAGCAGATGCAGCGCCACGCCCTCGGGCAGGAGCTCGGACTGGGTTGGCGGCAGGATCTGGTCCAGCCGGCCCCAGATCACCAGGGCCGGGACAGCGAGGCGCCCCAGCTCCTCGGCCGGGATGGTCTGCTGGCGGCCGCCGGGGAACAGGCTGTCGGCCAGGCGGCGCAGCGCCGGCTCGACGCCGTCGAGGCGCTTGAACTTCAGCACGTCCTCGACCATGTCGCGGCTGACCAGCTCCGGGTCGGCGACCAGGAGCTGGAGGACGGCCTTCATCTCCTTGCGCCGGCCGGCGCCGATGAAGCCCTCGATGAAGTCCATGTTGACATCGGGGCCGAGCCCGGCCGGGGCGAGGAGGCTCAGGCTGGCCACCCGTTCGGGCCGCTGCAGGGCGTAGAGCAGCGCCAGCGCGCCGCCCATGGAATGGCCCGCCAGGTGGGCCCGCTCGATGGCCAGCGCGTCGAGAAAGGCGCCGAGCGTCCGGCTGAGCTCGTCCAGTCCTCCGCCGCCGATCTCCTTGCTCGAGCGGCCGTGGCCGGGCAGGTCGAGGGCGATCACGCGCTGGCTCTCGGCGAGTGCCGGCTGATTGAACAGCCAGTTGTTGAGGTCGCCGCCGAAGCCGTGGATCAGCAGCAGCGGCGGTCCGTCGCCCGCGCCCATCTCCAGGTAGTTGATCTGGCGCCCTTCCGCCGACACGGTCTGCGGCGCCGGGCCGCCGGCCTCGGTGCGCGCCGCCAGCTTCTCGGCGAAGGCGGCATTGAAGCGTTCGACGAAGGCGTCGACCTCGGCGTCCGGCAGGCCGGCATCGCTCACCACGCCGATTAGCGCGCCGACCGGCAGGGTCTCGCCTTCGGCGACCACGCGGCGGCGCAGGATGCCGCCGACCGGGCTCTCGTAGACGTTGGTGATCTTCGAGGTCTCGATGTCGACCAGCTCGTCGCCGGCCTTGATCTCGGCGCCCTCCTCGACGTGCCAGGCGATCACCTGGCCCTCCTCCATGGCGAGGCCCCACTTGGGCATGGTGATGGCGCGGATCGCCTCACTCACGCAGTGTACTCCACGACCTGGCGCACCGCGGCCTCGATCTTGGCCGGGCCGGGAATGTAGAGGTCCTCGAGCTCGGGCGAGAAGGGCACCGGCGTATGCGGCGGCGTCACCATGCGGATCGGCGCCTTGAGCGCGGCGAAGGCCTCCTGCGTGATCAGCGCCGAGATGTCGGTCGCCAGGTTGCAGCGCGGGCTGGCCTCGTCGACGATCACCACGCGGCCGGTCTCCTCGGCGCACTCGAGAATGCTGTCGCTGTCGAGCGGCGAGGTGGTGCGCGGATCGAGCACGGTGCAGGTGGTGCCCTCCTTCTCCAGCTTGTCTGCCACCTGGTTGGCGAACTTCACCATGCGGCCGATGGCGACGATAGTGACGTCCTCGCCCTCGCGCGTCAGGTTGGCCTCGCCGAAGGGGATGGCGTAGGGCTCGTCCGGCACGTCTTCCTCGTCGTCGTACATCATCTTGTGCTCGAAGAAGATCACCGGGTCGTCGTCGCGGATCGACTGGATCAGCAGGCCCTTGGCCTCGTAGGGCGACGAGGGGATCGCGACCTTCAGGCCCGGCGTGTGGGTGAAGATCGGATAGAGGCACTGGCTGTGCTGGCTGGCGGCGCGGAAGCCGGCGCCGTACATGGTGCGCACCACCATGGGCGTGCGCGCCTTGCCGCCGAACATGTAGCGGAACTTGCCCGCCTGATTGAAGATCTGATCGAAGCAGACGCCCATGAAGTCGACGAACATCAGCTCGGCCACGGGCCTGAGGCCGGTCGCCGCGGCGCCGGCCGCCGCGCCGATGAAGGCGCTCTCGCTGATCGGCGTGTCGAGCACCCGGTCGCGGCCGAAGATTGGCATCAGGCCCTTGGTGACGCCGAGCGGCCCGCCCCAAGCGTCGTCCTCGCCGGGCGCGCCCATGCCGCCCGCGTTGTCCTCGCCCATGACGATGACCGTGGGGTCGCGCTCCATCTCCTGCCTAAGGGCTTCGTTGATCGCCTGGCGGAAGGATTTCTTGGCCATGTCGCTCGCGCTCCCTCAGTAGGATACGTAGACGTCGGTGAGCAGCTTGTCGGCCGGCGGCGGCGCGGCGCCCTTGGCTTCGGCCACGCAACGCTCAATCAGGCTCTTGGCCTCGGTCTCGACAGCGTCGAGCTGCGCGGCCTCGAGCAGCCCGGTCTCGGTCACGCGCTTTCGGAAGCGCTTCAGGCAATCCTTTTCCTTGCGCAACGCCTCGACCTCGCCGTTTCCGCGGTAGGTCATGGCGTCGCCCTCGAAGTGGCCGTAGTAGCGCGCCAGCTTCATGTGCAGCAGGCTCGGCCCCTCGCCCTTGCGGGCCCGCTCGATCGCCTCGCCGGCCGCCTCGTAGATGGCGAAGAAGTCGTGCCCGTCGACCTCGCGGCCCGGCATTCCGAAGGCCTCGGCGCGCTTCACCTGGCTGCCGGCGCAGGCCCAGGCGCTGGCGGTCGATTCGGCGTAGCCGTTGTCCTCGATGACGAAGATCGCCGGCAGGTTCCAGATCTTGGCCAGGTTATAGGATTCGAGCGTCGTGCCCTGGTTCGAGCCGCCGTCGCCGACGAAGGCGATCGCCACGCCGCCGGTCTTCAGCGTCTTGGCGCTCAAGGCTGCGCCGCAGATCAGCGGCGGGCCGCCGCCGACGATGCCGTTGGCGCCCATCATGCCCTGGTCCAGGTCGGCGATGTGCATCGAGCCGCCCTTGCCGCCGCACAGCCCGTCGCCGCGGCCGAAGATCTCCTTCATCATGGCCGCTATGTCGCAGCCCTTGGCGATGCTGTGGCCATGGCCGCGGTGCGTGCTGGCGATGGCGTCGCGCTTGTCGAGATGCAGGCAGACGCCGACCGCCGAGGCCTCCTCGCCGGCATAGAGGTGGACGAAGCCCGGTATCGTGCCGGCCGCAAACTCGTCGTGCACATGCTCCTCGAACTCGCGGATGGTGCACATCTGCCTGTAGGCTTTGAGCAGGTCGTCCCGGCTGATCTGAAGCATCCTTGATGGTCCTCCCTCGTGCCCTGCCGCGGTGCGCGGTCTCGTTTGCGTGATCGGTCGTGGCACACCGGCGCAGTACTCGAGCGAGCCTAGCAGCATTCGCGCCGGCGAACCTGTGAAGATAACGAGGCGAACGGCGCGCATGCTCACGATCGACTCGCTGTCCGTCCTTTCTGCAGTGCAGCATTTTTTTGTCTCCGCGTGGCACGTGGCATGCCAAACCGCAGCGCGTTGTCACCCAATGAGCTGCATCCCTCAAATTGCCACAGGGCATCACGAAATCGTCTTTTGCATCGGAGAGCGATCGTCCCTACCTCTAGGACACTGGAGAACAAACTCTCAGGCAGGGAAGGCAAGCCGTGTCGAGCAAGCAGTTGTGGTCGAGCTATGGCGTCGAGCCCGATCTTACCGAGGTGTTATCGGATCCCCTGGTGCAACTGGTGATGCGCCGTGACGGTATCGGTCAGGAGGAAGTCTGGCAGGCCGTCGCTCAGGCGCGCGCCCGGCTCGCGCCGTCGGCGACGCGGTCCCTGAGGATCGAAACCGCCGCCTAGCGGCGCGTCGAGCGGCGGAGTCGCCGGCGTTCCGCCCGGCGGGCGGTTTACAGCAGTTCAGGTCGCCCTACTGCACACCACAGGTCTCGGTGATGGACTGGTAGGCGGCGGTGAAACCCCTCAGCGAATAGGTGTCGGTGGTCGCCGTGCCGCGCG
>JBHJOF010000002.1:0-11812 GCA_050330055.1 Kiloniellales bacterium | reverse complement strand
GCCCGGCGAGGAGCACAAGGAGACCATCGCCAGCGCCAGCCTGGCCGCCGCCGCCGGCGGCGTCACCTCGATGGCGGCGTTGCCCAACACCGAGCCGGTGGTCGACGACGTCGCCGGCGTCGAGTTCGTCGCGAGGCGCGCCCGCGAGGTGAAGCTGGTCAAGGTCTACACCTACGGCGCCGTGACCCGCGGCCTGGCCGGCAAGGAGATCACCGAGATCGGCCTCTTGACCGACTTCGGCGCGGTCGGCTTCACCGACGGCGTCCGGGCGGTGGCCGATGCCCAGGTCATGGGCCGGGCGCTGGCCTACGCCCGCACCTTCGGCCAGCTCATCGTGCAGCACCCGGAGGAGCCGGCGCTGGCCGACGGCGTGATGAACGCAGGCGAGCTGGCCACCCGTTTGGGCCTCGCCGGCAGCCCGGCCGCGGCCGAGGTCATCATGCTGGAGCGCGACCTGCGCCTGGTCGAGCTGACCGGCGGCAGCTATCACGCCGCGCACCTCTCGACCGCCGAGTCGGTCGAGGTGATCCGCCGCGCCAAGTCGCGCGGCCTGCCGGTCACCTGCGACACGGCGCCGCACTACTTCATCCTCAACGAGAACGCGGTCGGCGACTACCGCACCTTCGCCAAGGTCTCGCCGCCGCTGCGCCGCGAGGAGGACCGCCAGGCGATCGCGGAAGCCGTGGCCGACGGCACCATCGACGCCATCGCCAGCGACCACAGCCCGCACGACCAGGACTCCAAGCGCCTGCCCTTCGCCATGGCCGACTACGGCATCGTCGGGCTGGAATCGCTGCTGCCGCTGTCCCTCGAGCTGGCACACAAGGGCAAGGCCAGCCTGCTCGAGATCCTGCGCCGCCTGACCGTGACGCCGGCCACGATCCTCGGCCTCGAGGCCGGGCGTCTGCGCAAGGGCGGGCCGGCCGACTTCTTCCTGTTCGACCCGGACAAGCCGCGCCGCCTCGACCCCGACCGCTTCCGCAGCAAGTCGAAGAACTCGCCCTTCGAGAACCACCCGGTGCAGGGCGAGTTGCTGCGCACCATCGTGGACGGCCGCACGATCTTTCAGGCCTAGGCGTCTGCGATTGAGGCCCGTTCACACCGACCGTCATGGTCGGCGAAAACCGACCATCCACGTCTTGTTGTTTCCGGCGGGGTAGCTGAGCTGCACTGCATCAGACTAGAGTGTCGTGGATGTCAATCCACTGGTCGTGGTATGCACCGCTTGCAGCCGAATCAAAACAAACACGTGGATGGTCGGCCTTCGCCGACCATGACGGTGGAGGGGACCGGGCGCGAACCGGATAGCCGTGCGTCAGGTCCCGGCATGACAAAGTAGCAGGGTCCGGACCACACCATGCCCGATCCGATCTCCTGGGAGTTTGCCTGGCCCTATCTGGGCGCCGCCCTGCTCGGCGGTTATCTCCTGGGCTCGCTGCCATTTGGGCTGCTGCTGACGCGGCTGGCCGGCCTGGGAGACGTGCGCAAGATCGGTTCCGGCAACATCGGCGCCACCAACGTGCTGCGCACCGGGCGCAAGGACCTGGCCGCCGCCACCCTGCTGCTCGACGGCGGCAAGGGCGCCGCCGCCGTGCTGATCGCAAGCCTGTGGGGGCCGGACATGGCGCTCATGGCCGGCTTCGGCGCCCTGCTCGGCCACCTCTTCCCGCTCTGGCTCAGGTTCAAGGGCGGCAAGGGCGTGGCCACCGCGCTCGGCGTGCTGCTGGCCACCGCCTGGCCCGTGGGCGTCGCCGCCTGCGTCACCTGGCTGGTCGTGGCTGCCTTGTTCCGCATCTCGTCCCTGTCCGCTTTGGTCTCTGTCGCGCTCTCGCCGGTCTTCGCCTGGTATCTTAGAGGCGACTGGCAACTGGTTCAATTCGCAGCCATATTGGCCGTCGTTATCTGGCTGCGACATCACGCCAACATCCGCCGCCTGCTGAAAGGCGAGGAGCCGCGCATTGGCCGCAAGAAAGACTGACCCTTCCAGCCGCTTCACTGCCTCACATTGCTTGACGCCGCACTTCGATCTACCGAAGATGGCACGATGGAGATGCGTACAACTTATAAGGGCGATAACAATGAAGCCCTCGCCGCTCTGCGACTGATCCGCAGCGAGCGCGTCGGGCCGATCCTCTACCGTCGCCTGCTCGAACGCTTCGGCTCGGCCGCCGCGGCGCTCGACGCCCTGCCCCGCCTGGCACGGCACGGCGGCCGGACGCGGCCGATTACGGTCTGCACCGCCGAGGCGGCCGACGCCGAGCGCACGGCGCTGGCGGAGCTGGGCGGTCGGCTGCTGGTGCTGGGCACTCCCGACTATCCGCCGGCGCTAGCCGCCATCGAGGATGCACCGCCGGTGTTGGCCGCGCTTGGCCGGCTCGAGCTGCTTGACGGCAACGCCGTGGCCCTGGTTGGGGCACGCAACGCCTCGGCCAACGGCCGCCGCCTGGCCGGCCAGCTTGCCGCCGGGCTGGGCGAGGCCGGCTTCGTCGTGGTCTCCGGCCTGGCCCGCGGCATCGACGCGGCGGCGCACCAAGGGGCGCTGGCCAGCGGCACCGTGGCGGTCCTGGCAGGCGGCCTCGACGTGGTCTATCCGCCGGAACACCAGGGCCTCTACGAGGCGATCGCCGCCCAGGGCCTGCTGCTCTCCGAGGTGCCGCTCGGCACCACGCCGCAGGCGAGCCACTTCCCGCGGCGCAACCGGCTGATCTCCGGCCTTTCCCTGGGTGTCGTGGTGGTCGAGGCCGCGCCCCGCTCCGGCTCGCTGATCACCGCCCGCCTGGCCCTGGAGCAGGGCCGCGAGGTCTTCGCCGTGCCCGGCTCGCCGCTCGACCCGCGGGCGCGCGGCTGCAACGACCTGCTGCGCCAGGGCGCCGTCCTGACCGAGTCGGCCGAGGACGTGCTGCGCGGCCTCGACGGCATGGCGCGGCCACAGCGGGCCGCCCGGACACCCGGCTTGCAGGCAGCGGAAACCGCTGAATTTAAGGAAATCTCAACGTCGCTGCCGTCCGAATGCGAGCTTGAGGGCGCCCGGCCGCAGGTCGAGGCCCTCCTGGGATATGACCCGGTGGCGGTTGACGAAGTGATCCGGCAATGCCAATTGTCCCCGGCAGTGGTGCACATGGTCCTGCTCGAGCTGGAGCTGGCCGGCCGCGCCGAACGTCATCCCGGCAACCGCATCGCCCTGGCCGTCTGATCTATTAGCGGCGGCCGCAACGCCCGGCGCAAGCGCGCCGCAGAGGAGCCGCCTCGCTCTGACATGAACGTCGTCGTCGTCGAATCCCCGGCCAAGGCAAAGACCATCAACAAGTACCTTGGTAGCGGCTACCAGGTGCTGGCCAGCTTCGGCCACGTGCGCGACCTGCCGCCCAAGGACGGCTCGGTGCGCCCGGACGAGGACTTCTCCATGAGCTGGGAGGTCCAGTCCAAGGCCAACCAGCGGCTGCGCGAGATCGCCGAGGCGGTGAAGAACGCCGACCACCTCTATCTCGCCACCGACCCGGATCGCGAGGGCGAGGCGATCTCCTGGCACATCACCGAGGAACTGGCGCGCCGCAAGCTGCTGAAGGGGGTCGAGGTCAAGCGCGTAGTCTTCAACGAGATCACCAAGGCCGCGGTGCTCGAGGCCTTCAAGCACCCGCGCGACCTGGACCAGGCGCTGATCGAGGCCTATCTGGCGCGCCGCGCGCTCGACTACCTGGTTGGCTTCACGCTGTCGCCGGTGCTGTGGCGCAAGCTGCCGGGCAGCCGCTCGGCCGGCCGCGTGCAATCGGTGGCGCTGCGCCTGATCTGCGAGCGCGAGGCCGAGATCGAGGCCTTCCGGCCGCGCGAGTACTGGTCGATCGACGTCGCCCTACGCAACCCGGCCGACGCGCCCTTCACGGCGCGCCTGACCCATCTGGGCGGCAACAAGCTCGACAAGTTCGACCTGTCCGATGCGCAAAGCGCCGAGACGGCCGCCGCCAAGCTGCGCAATGCCCAGTCGTTCCGGGTCGAGAGCGTCGAGCGCAAGCAGAGCCAGCGCAAACCCTACCCGCCCTTCACCACCTCGACCCTGCAGCAGGAGGCCTCGCGCAAGCTCGGCTTCGGCGCGACCCGCACTATGCGAATTGCGCAGAAGCTCTACGAGGGCGTCGACATCGGCGGCGAGACCGTCGGCCTGATAACCTACATGCGCACCGACGGCGTGCAGGTCGCGGGCGAGGCCCTGCAAGCCGCGCGCCGGCTGGTCGCCGGGCAGTACGGCGACGCCTACCTGCCGCCGACGCCGCGGGTCTACAAGACCAAGGCGCGCAACGCCCAGGAGGCGCACGAGGCGATCCGGCCGACCGACCTGTTCCGCCGGCCGCAGGATCTCGGCCGCCACCTCGACAAGGACTCGCTGCGGCTCTACGAGCTGATCTGGAAGCGCATGCTGGCGAGCCAGATGGCCAGCGTGCAGCTCGACCAGGTCGCCGTCGATATCGATGTCGACAACGGCGTCGCCAGGCTGCGCGCCAATGGCTCGGTGATCGTGTTCGACGGCTTCCTCACCCTCTACCAGGAGGGCCGCGACGACCCGAACGGCTCGGCCGCGGACGACGCGCTGGGCGACGAGGAGCGCCGCCTGCCCAAGCTCGACGAGGGCGACCAGCTGCGCCGCGACAAGGTGCTGCCGGAGCAGCACTTCACCCAGCCGCCGCCGCGCTACAGCGAGGCCAGCCTGGTCAAGAAGCTGGAGGAGCTCGGCATCGGCCGGCCCTCGACCTATGCCTCGATCCTGCAGGTGCTGCAGGACCGCGACTACGTGCGGCTCGACAAGCGCCGTTTCATCCCGGAGGACCGCGGCCGCCTGGTCACGGCCTTTCTCGCCAGCTTCTTCGAGCGCTACGTGCAGTACAACTTCACCGCCGACATGGAGACCCAGCTCGACCTGATCTCCGACGGCTCGAAGGACTGGAAGCTGGTGCTGCGCCAGTTCTGGGAGGCCTTCGCCAAAGCGGTCGACGACACCAAGGACCTGCGCATCGCCGAGGTGATCGACGCGCTCGACGAGGAGCTGGGGCCGCACTTCTTCCCGCCCGATCCGAGCAATCCGGGCGCCGACCCGCGCCTCTGCCCGGCCTGCCAGGAGGGTCGCCTGGGCCTCAAGATCGGCCGCACCGGGGGCTTCATCGGCTGCTCGCGCTATCCCGAGTGCCGCTTCACCCGGCCGCTCGCCGTGCCCAACGGCGAGAACGGCCAGCTCGAGCTGGCCGGTCCACAGGAGCTCGGCAACGATCCGAAGAGCGGACTGCCGGTCACCCTGCGCAAGGGGCCCTTCGGTTTCTACGTCCAGCTCGGCGAGCCCGGCGAGAACGGCGAGAAGCCGAAGCGCTCGTCGCTGCCCAAGACGATCCAGCCGAGCGAGCTCACGCTGGAGCAAGCGCTCGGCCTGCTGGCCCTGCCGCGCGAGGTCGGCAAGCATCCGGAGACCGGGCAACCGATCGTGGCCGGACTCGGCCGCTACGGCCCCTACATCAAGCACGGCAGCACCTACTGCTCGCTGAAGGAGGACGACGTCCTCACCATCGGTCTCAACCGGGCAGTCGCCCTCTTGGCCGAGGCGCCGGCGCGTGGCCGCGGCACCCCTGGCAAGCCGGTCGGCGAGCATCCCGAGGACGGCAAGCCGATCACGCTGCACGAGGGCCGCTACGGCCCCTACGTGAAGCATGGCCGCGTCAACGCGACCCTGCCCAAGGACATCGCGCCGGCCGAGCTCACCTTGGAGCTGGCGGTCGAGTTGATCGCCCGCCAAGCCGAGAAGAAGCAGACCAAAAAGAGCAGGAACGGCGGCAAGACCAAAGCCGCCGCCAAGACGGCCAAAAAAGCAAAGGCGGAGGACGAATCCGGGACCACCGGCAAAGCCAAGGCGACCAAGGCGAAAGCCAAGAAGCCGCGAGCCAGCCAGGCTCGCGCAAAGAAGCCCAATGCGGCAAAAGATGGGGCGGCACGCAAGCAGACACAGAGCGCACGCAAGGTCAGCCCCGAGAAAAGCGCCGCGGGCTGACGGACGGGCCCCGTGGCGCGCAGGCTCCGCAGCACTCCACCGTTTCCCAGAAAGGCCGACATCCTCGCCTTCATCCGCGATGCCGATAAGCCGGTCGACCGCAAGGAGATCGCCCGCGCCTTCAACATACGCGGCGAGGGCCGCTCCAGGCTGCGCGCCCTGCTGAAGGAACTCGAGGAAGAGGGCGAGCTGGAGCGCAACGGCAAGCGCCGCGTGGCGCCGCCGGGCCGCCTGCCCGAGGTGGTGGTGGCCGAGATCAGCGGCACCGACGCCGACGGCGAGCTCTTGGCCCGCCCCGCCATCTGGAAGCACGAAGACCTGCCGCCGCCGGTCATCTACATGGCGCCGGAGCGGCGCGGCCGGCCGGCGCTCGGAAGCGGCGACCGCGCGCTGGTGCGGCTGCGCCAGCTCGATTCTGGGCACTACGAAGGCCGCGTGATCCGCGTCCTGGGCGGCGCGCCGCGCCGGGTCATGGGCATCTACGAGATCGGCGACGAGGGCGGCCGCCTGCGCCCGACCGACAAGCGGGCGCGCACCGACTTCGTGCTCGAGGCCGAGGATGCCGCCGGCGCGAAGCCGGGTGAGCTGGTGCTGGCCGAGGTCAAGCCGCACCATCCCCGCCTCGGCCTTCGCGAGGTCACGGTGGTCGAGCGCCTCGGCCACCTGGGCGAGGTTCGCGCGCTCAGCCTGATCGCGATCCACGAGCACGGCCTCCCGACCGACTTCACCGGCGCCGCCCTGGCCGAGGCCGAGGCCGCCGGCCCGGTCGACGCCGCCAGCACCATGGCCTCCGCGACGCACCCGAAAACCGACCTGCGCGACCTGCCGCTGGTCACCATCGACGGCGCCGACGCGCGCGACTTCGACGACGCTGTCTGGGCCGAGCCGGACGGCGACGGCGGGAACCCGGGCGGCTGGCATGCCGTGGTGGCGATCGCCGACGTTGCCCACTACGTGCGTCCCGGCAGCGCGCTCGACCGCGCCGCCTTCGACCGCGGCAACTCGGTCTACTTCCCCGACCGCGTGGTGCCGATGCTGCCCGAGGCGTTGTCGAACGGCTGGTGCTCGCTGAAGCCGGCCGAGGAGCGGCCTTGCCTCGCCGTGCATCTCTGGCTCGACGCCGAGGGCAAGCTGCTCCGCCACCGCTTCGAGCGAGGCCTGATGCGCTCGGCGGCGCGGCTCACATACGAGCAAGTGCAGGCGGCGCGCGACGACCGCCCCGACGATGTGACGCAGCCCCTGCTGGAGACCGTCATCACGCCGCTCTACGGCGCCTTCGCCGCGCTACTGCGGGCGCGCCAGGCGCGCGGCACGCTCGACCTCGACCTGCCGGAGCGGCGCGTCGTCTTCGCCGCCGACGGCAGCGTGGCCGGTATCGAGCCGCGCTGGCGCCTGGACAGCCACCGGCTGATCGAGGAGCTGATGATCACCGCCAACGTGGCCGCCGCCGAGACCCTGGAGGCGCGGCGCCAGCCCTGCATGTACCGGGTGCACGACGCGCCCGACCCGCAGAAGCTGGAGGCGCTGCGCGAGGTGCTGCGCTCCTTCGGGCTCAGCCTGGCGCGCGGCCAGGTGGTCAAGCCGCGCGCCTTCGGCCAGATTCTCGACAAGGTGGCCGGCCAGCCGCACGCGCCCATGGTCAGCGAGCTGGTGCTGCGCGCCCAGAGCCAGGCCGCCTATGCGCCACGCAACATCGGCCACTACGGCCTCGCGTTGCGCCGCTATGCCCACTTCACCTCGCCGATCAGGCGCTATTCCGACCTCCTGGTACATCGCGCACTGATTAGCGGGCTGGGCCTCGGCGAAGGCGGCCTGCCGGAAGGAGCTGGCGCCCGTTTCGAGGAGATCGGGCTGCACATCTCGGCCACCGAGCGGCGCGCGCAGGCAGCCGAACGCGACGCCATGGATCGCTTCGCCGCCGCCTACCTGAGTGATCGAATAGGCGCGGTCTTCGAGGGCCGCATCACCGGCGTGACCCGTTTTGGCCTCTTCGTCACGCTGCACGACAGCGGCGCCGACGGCCTGGTGCCCATGAGCCTGCTGCCCGACGACTACTACCAGCACGACGAGGCCCGCCACTGTCTGACCGGACGGCGCTGGGGCCGGCAGTACCGCCTGGGCGACAGCGTCCGGGCCCGCCTGATAGAAGCCGAACCGGCGAGCGGCGGCCTGGTGCTGCAACTGGCCGAGGAAACGACGAAGGACCGGGCGGCATCCGAGGAAACGACCGGGCCGGAGCCCACGGCCGGCTGGGATCCCTTGCGGGACTTCGCGGGCCAGGGCCGATCCGCCGCGCGGCGCTCCGCCGGCGTTCGACGCTCGGCGCGCCGGGCGACCCGGCAATCGAGCGGGGACCGCAGCCGGCGACCGCGATAGGCCGGCGCACCCGCCGCTGGCGCAGGCTGCCGCCAAGGGGCCGGAACGGCCAAATCCCAGGTAGAAACGGGCGTCCAGCGATGACCGTCGTTGGTTAAGCGGCGAAGTGCTTAACCGCTTCTTGACCGCTTGCGCCGCTTATTGGGATAAAACTTGGCTTCCGTCCCGCCGTAGGTCACCGTGCGGCGAGACAGGGCCCGATGTTTCTGCTATCAAATTAGACATTTGGCGGATTTCCGTGACACGCCAGAGGAGCGGTATGACCGTGAACTTACGCGGCCGGATGAGGTGTCTTTCCCGCACTGAGAGGTTTTCCCGGCCTCATGCCCTGGCGCTGCGGCGGTTTGCCTCCCCCTTGGCCCCCCTGGTTTTCGTCCTCCTGCTGGCCTCCTGCGCGCTGCCGGACGGCAGCTCCCAGGGCTATGCCACTGATCGGGCAGGCCGGCTCTTCGCCGTCGGCTTCCAGGACGTATCCGACATCTATATCGACGAGGTCTCCGTCGCCGATTTGGCGCTGGCCGGGCTGGAGAACCTCTCGACGATCGACCCGGCTGTCTCGGTCAGCCGCAAGAGCAACCGCATCGTCCTCGCCGTCAACGGCACCGATCGGGCCGGCTTGGCCGCGCCGGGACCGCAGGACGCCAGCGCCTGGGGCGATCTCGCTGCCGAACTGGTATCGATCGGCCGGCAGTACTCCAGCCGCCTGGCCGCCGCCTCGGCCGAGGAGGTCTACGAGGCGGTGTTCGACGGCCTGACCGCCGAACTCGACAGCTTCTCGCGCTACTCCGGCCGCGAGGAAGCGCGCGAGAACCGCGCAAGCCGTGACGGCTTCGGCGGCATCGGCGTACGCATCAGCCTGGTCGACGAGGGCGTCAAGGTACTGTCGGTGATGGAGAACACGCCGGCGGAAGAGGCCGGCATCAAAGACGAGGACGTGATCGTCCAGATCGACGGGGAACCTGCCCGCGGCCTGTCGCAGCACGAAGCGGTGCGCCGCCTGCGCGGCCCGCTGCGCAGCAAGGTGACCCTGACCGTAAACCGCAACGGCGAGCCCGCGCCGCGCGATGTCGAGGTGGTGCGCGCCCACATCGTGCCGCAGACCGTCGAGTACAAGGCGCAGAACGACATCGGCTACATGCGCGTCACCGGCTTCAACCAGAGCACGGCCTGGACCCTGCGCAAGAAGATCGAGCTGGCCGAGAAGGAGATGGGTGAGCGGCTGAAGGGCTACATACTCGACTTGCGCAGCAATCCCGGCGGCCTGCTCGACCAGTCGGTGGTGGTGTCCGACATCTTCCTGCAGAGCGGTCGCATCGTTTCAACCCACGGCCGCCACCCGGACAGCCATCAGTACTTCGACGCCGACAGCGATGACCTGGCCAATGGCCGGCCGATCGTGGTGCTGGTCAACGGCAACTCGGCCTCAGCCTCGGAGATCGTCGCCGCGGCGCTGCAGGATTCCGGTCGCGCGGTGGTGATTGGCAGCAATTCCTTCGGCAAGGGCACGGTGCAAACCGTGCTGCGCCTGCCCAACGAGGGCGAGCTGACCCTGACCTGGGCTCGCTTTCACGCGCCGACCGGCTATGGTCTGCACCGCCGCGGCGTGGTGCCCGACATCTGCACCAGCCGGGACGTCACCAGTGTCGCCGATGTCGAGGCGCGGCTGCGCGCCGGCACCCTGCCGTTCGACAAGGTCCTGCGCCGCAGCGACATCGCGCCCGATGACGACAAGGCGCTGGAGGCGCTGAGAGACCGCTGCCCGGTCAGCGAGGGCGAGAAAGAGATCGATATGGAGATCGCCATCGACCTGCTGACCAATCCCGCGCTCTACTCCATCGCGCTGCGCGGCGTCCCCAACACGGCGAGCACGGGCGCCGAACAGTTTTCCACCATGGGCCAGGCCGGGAGTGCCGCCCAGTAAGCTGCGGCAGAGCGTGCGGCCGCACGACGCCGCGGGGCTGGTGCTGATCCGCGACGGCCGGCGAGGCCCGGAGGTGCTGATGGGCCGGCGCCACGCGGGCCACAGCTTCATGCCCAGCGTTTTCGTCTTTCCCGGCGGCCGGCTCGATCTCGCCGACCGGCAGCCGAGCGGCTTCGCCGAGACCCTTGCGGCGCCGCCACCCGGCACCGACCAGGCAACCCGGCGGCGGCTCGCCAGCTTCGCCCGCGCCGCCCTGCGCGAGACCTTCGAGGAAACCGGCCTGCTGCTCGGCGAGCCGCTGCCCCGCTTGGACCGGACAGCGGCCTTGCAACCGAGCCAGCCGGTCTGGCGCGCCTTCGCCGCGGCCGGCCTCGCGCCGGGCTTCGCCGCGCTCAGGCTGGTGGCACGCGCCATCACCCCGCGGCATTCGCCCAGGCGCTTCCACAGCCGCTTCTTCCTGGCCGACGGGGCGGCTGCTCGCGTTGTCCTGGGGGGCCGCCTCGGCGGCAGCGGCGAGCTTGACGACCTGGGCTGGTTCCCGGTCGCCGAGGTGCCGAGGCTGCCGCTGCCTGAGGAAGTCACCGAGCTGGTGCTGGCCGAGGCCCTGGCGCACCGCGCCGCCGCCCGCCACGCCCGTCACGGTTCGGGCCCGGCCAGACAGGTCGCCCTGTTCCGCTGGGTCGGTAGCGGGGAGCGCTCGCGCCATCGGGCCGATCCCCGCTAGGCCAGCCGGAGATCGGGCCGAGACTTGACTTGCCGCGGCCGACGGCTATCTTGCCGCCAACTTCCGGGCCCGCCAGGCGGGAACGCAGCCCACAGGAACACAAAATGGCCAAGCCGACGACGCAACTGATCAAGATGGTGAGCACGGCTGATACGGGCTACTTCTACGTGGCCAAGAAGAACCCGCGCACCAAGACCGAGAAGCTCGAGCTGCGCAAGTACGATCCCAAGGCGCGCAAGCACGTGCTCTTCAAGGAAAGCAAAATGAAGTGATCCGCCTGGGGCGGTTCAGCCGCCCGCAGGGTCTGGATTGACCAACGGCCGTCCTGGGGAGGGCCGTTTGCTGTTTGCTGGAACGAAGAGTCGCCGTGTTGAACTCAAGATTGTCCAATGCGGCCTCCTCAACCCTGCTGCTACGCACTGATACCAAATCCCGATACTCATGACCGGGCTCCCATGCTTCGAGACGCCGCGTGGCGGCTCCTCAGCATGAGGTGGTAGGCGGCTGATATAGAACGTCATACCTCATCCTGAGGAGCGTTCGAAGAACGCGTCTCGAAGGATGGGCCATGAGTCTCTGGTTTCGAGACGGCGTATGACACGCACTTGTTTGTCGCCCTCACCCTCCCAACACTTCGTGTTGGGCCCCTCCCTCTCCCCTCAAGGGAGAGGGGAATAAACAGGCGCACTGTAAACTCCCTCTCCCTCGAGGGGAGAGGGAGGGGCCCAACACGAAGTGTTGGGAGGGTGAGGGTGACGCAACCAAA
>JBHJOF010000001.1:0-20999 GCA_050330055.1 Kiloniellales bacterium | reverse complement strand
CCATCTGCGTCGCGATGCCGGCGTGGTCGGTGCCTGGCTGCCACAACGCGTCGCGCCCCAGCATGCGGTGGTAGCGGATCAGGATGTCCTGGATGGTGAAGGTGAGCGCATGGCCGATGTGCAGGCTGCCGGTGACGTTGGCCGGCGGCATCATGATGGTGTAGGGCTCGGCGTTCGAGGCCACGTCGCAGGCGAAGCGCCCCGACTTCTCCCAACGCTCGTACTGTCTGGCCTCGACCTCGGCGGGTCGAAAAGTCTTGTCCAGCATGGCTGGCTCGTCCTCTGGTCACATTCCTGCTGGAGCCTGCCCTTCTGTGGGATCATGGCGGCGTGGCGCTCGGCGCGCCAAGCCTGAAGCCCCCGAGGGGTCGGCGGATATCTGGGCGACGGTCGCTAGCGGTACTCGGCCCGCTTGACCATTTTCTGGATCTCTTCACGGACGATGCGCTCCACCAGGGGAGCGAGATTCTCGTCCAGCCAGGACTTGAGGTAAGGCCGCAGCGCCTCGCGCACCAGCATCTCCAAGGTCTGGCCCGAGGCGCCCGTCGCGCCGTCACGCCCGCTGCTGCCCAGGCCCGCGGTCATTGCCAGCTCGACCAGCGAGGCGGTGGCGGCATCGCGCGTCTGGTTGGCGAGCAGTCCGGCTTCCTCCACCTCGGGCGCCGCCGCCGCGGCGGCCATGGCCGGCTCCGGTACCGGTTCCGGCTCCGGCATTTCGGCCGCCGCCTCGACCACCTCTGGCTCGGGCTCCGGCTCCTCTACCGAGGGGGCCGGCTCGGCGGCGAATGCGTCGTCCGACAGCTCGAGATCGGCGGGCTCCTCGGCTGCCGGAGGCTCCGGTTCGGGCTCTGGCTCTGGTTCGGGCTCCGGCTCGGCCACCGGCATGGAGTCCGCCGCGCCGTCGCGCTTGGCCTTGAGGTCGACGACGGTGCCGTCCTCCTTGACCTCCTGGGTGAGGTCGAGCACGTCCTCGTCCTCTTCGGCGGCCGCTGACGCCGGAGTTTCGGCGCGCTCCGCCTCCGGCTGGACCTCCTCTGGCTGCTCCGCCACCGCCGTATCGGCGGCCTCCGCCTCGCTGGCCGCCTCGGCGTCTGGCCCGTCCTCGGAGATGATCTTCCGGATCGAGGCCAGGATCTCCTCCATGGTCGGCTCGCCCTGGCTATTCGGCTCACTCATCACTCAAGAGTCCCAAGACTCGACTGTTCAGCAGACTATAGCATCCCATGAGAGGAAATAACCCATTGGCGGCGCCACCGCCAGCCCGCGGTTTGCTCGCATGGCGCCGGCTCCGTGCCCGACCCAACGCCGGTCAGCGCCCTGCTGGACGCCGTTCGGACGGGCGGCCCCAGCCGCGCCGGGCCTAGTCCGGGATCGATCCGAAACCGAACCAGACATCGCGGACCTTCTCCAGGTCGATCTGTGGATCGTAGAGCGTGACCGGCAAGTTGAGATTCCGCGCCGTCATGCGTCCGGCCGCCTGGAGCACCTGATAGCTCGCCACGATCTCGTCGCGTTGCGCCCGTACCAGGTTGACCTGGGCATCGAGATACTCCTGCTCGGCATCCAGGATATCGAGGATAGTGCGCGCGCCGACCGCATTCTCCTGGCGCACGCCTTCGAGCGCGATGCCAGCCGACTCGACCTCGGCGCGAAAGGCGACGATCTGAGCCCGGGCGGTCTGCAGCGCCTCCCAGGCGGAGATCGCCTCCTGCTCGACCCGCCGCCGCGCCTCGTCGATCTCGACCCGACGCTGGCTGGCACGCTGCTTGGCCTCGCGGATCTGGCTGGAGACGAAGCCCTGCTGGTAGAGCGGCACCGAGAGCTGGGCAACGACGCGGGCCCGGTCGGTCTCGTCGGTGGTGCTGGTAGTGTCCTGCGAGTGCGATAGCGAGCCGACCAGAGACAGCTCGGGCAGCATCTGGCCGAACTGCAGCCGGACATTGTGACGTTCCGCTTCTTCGGCAAACATGGCCTGGACCACCGCCGGATTGTTGTCCCTGGCCAGGGCGAGCAGCTCGTCCTGGCTGGCCGGCAGGCCGTCCACCGGAGGGACTGACTCCAGAACGCCGGCGGCAAAGCCGACCAATTCCTGGAAGAGGGCGCGGCTCGAGGACAGGTCGCCCTCGGCCCGCACCCGACCACCGGTGGCGCTGGCCAGCCGGGACTCCGACTGGGCCACGTCGGTGCGGGTGACCTCGCCGACCTCGAAGCGGTCGCGCGTCGCCTCGAGCTGGCGGCTCAGCACCCGCTCGTTGCTCTGGTTCAGCTCGAGCACCGACTGATCGCGCCAGACGTCCACGTAGGAGGAGGCGACGCGGAACAGGATGTCCTGCTCGGTATTGGCAAGGCTGGCGCGCTGGGCCCAGACCGTGGCCTCGGCGCGCCGGGTATCCGCCTGGGTGCGGCCGCCGCGATAGAGCGGCTGGGTGACGCTGAGTTCGGCCTCGAGGGGAAAGGTGGTGACCGAGTCCTCCTCGCGCGACAGGGTGGAGCGGCCGCTGGTGCTGTCCAGCTCCTGGACTCCGCCGGAGCCCTGCAGGGTGACCCGGGGGCGCCAGTTGGACAGGGCCTGCGGCACCTGCTCGTTAGTCGTACGCAGGGCGGCGCGGGCCGCCTGCAGGGTCGGGTTCGTCGCATAGGCCGTAGCCAAGGCCTCTTCCAGGCTCTGCGCCGCGGCCGGTCCGCTCGCGAACCCGAGCAGGAGCCCGGAAAGCCCCGCCCAACGCCAAGCCCGTAGCACGACAAACCGCAGCATCCCAACCCTCGTCATGGCGCCGCTTTGTATCATGGATCGCTCCGTGATGGATGGAAGTCGCGAATCGGGCCCACTATGCCGCTCATTCTTCCCCTTCGGACCCCCAGCTATAGGTGGGGCCGGGACGCCGGCTCGTCAGGATGCGCTAGAACACGAATCCCGGCTCTGCCTCGAACTCCGGCAGATAGGGCGTTGCCGCGTCGAACAGAACCCGCTGGGCGACGTGGTCGCCGCTACGCTGTGCCAATATTGCACGACCGAGTCCCACGCCCTCCTTGACCACTGCAACCAGCCGGCCGCCGTCGGCGAGCTGATCGCTGATCGCCTTGGGCACCGCGCTCACGGCGCCGTCGATCAGGATCACGTTGTAGGGCGCCTGTTTCGGATAGCCCTCGCCAAGCGGCCCGGTGACCACGACCGCATTGTCGGCGCCCAGCTCGTTGAGCAGCGCATTGGCCTGCCTGGCCAGCTCCGGATCGCTCTCCAGCGCCACCACCGTGGCGGCTAGCCGCGCCAGGATCGCCGCCGCGTAGCCGCTGCCGCTGCCGATCTCCAGCACCACGTCGCCCGGCTGCCCCGCCGCCGCCTGCAGCAGGCGGGCCAGCACCATCGGCTCCATGAGATGGCGTCCCCCGCCGTGCTGGTCCGGTGAGCCGAGCGGAAGGTCCTCGTCGATGTAGGCGATACCCCGCATGGATTCGGGCAGGAAGCGCTCGCGCGGCACCGTCTCGAAGGCCTCGATCAAAGCGGGGGTCGACACCCTGTTCGTGCGAAGCTGGGATTCGACCATGTTGAGGCGCGCCGCCGCGTAGTCCACGTCCGTCCCTCCGCCCGGTCTCTCGATGCTGTAATCTAGTGCCCCTTTGCAGCGCTGAAGAGCGACCGCGGGCCCCCGCGCCTGCCCAGGAGTTATAGGTGGCAGGCACGGCAAAGACAACGCCGCAGCAAGGGGCTGGAGGCGCAGGCGGCGGCGCTCGAGCGCGACGTTTGACCCGGCCGACAGGCCGCCCGACGGTCGCTTGACCAGCTTGGGGAGCGGCCTTTATATCTCCTCGGCCCCAGCATACATCTCGGGGATCGCGCAGCCGCGGCACAGGCATGGCCGGGGCCCGGTGGCAGAGTGGTTATGCAGAGGCCTGCAAAGCCTCGTACGTCGGTTCGATTCCGGCCCGGGCCTCCACTTCCCAAACTTTCCTTAGGCCTATCGCCCAGGGGATGGCAGCCTGGAAGGACCATGCCCCAGAACGACCATGACTAGGAGCGGCCCGGTCATCGCCATCGGCCTGGATGCCGCCGAAGCCTCGCTGATCGAGGACTGGGCGGCGGCCGGCAAGCTGCCCACCCTGGCACGCCTGAAGGCCGCCGGCGCCTATGGCCGGGTCGAGGGCACGCAGTTCAATCCCAGCGAGGTGGCCTGGCCGATCCTGCTGACCGGCTGCTGGCCGGAGACCACCGGCTACTGGCAGAACGTCCGCTTCCACGCCGAGCGCTACGGTATCAGCCGGGGCGCCTACGACTATGGCGCCGCACTGCCCTTCTACGCCCTGGGCAGCCGGGCCCGGGTCGCCGTCTTCGACCTGCCGGACGTGCCCCTCAGCGACAAGGTGAGCGGGCTGCAGATGCTGGCCTGGGGTAGCCATTCGCCCTGCACGCCGGCGGTCTCGGACCCGCCCGGCCTCTATGCCGAGATCAAGCAGGCTCATGGCCCGCACCCGGCCTTCCAGCGCGACCACGCGCGCATCTGGAAAAGGGGCTCGATGCGCCGCCTGCACCGGCGCCTGCTCGAGGGCATTGCGCTGCGCGGACGGGTCTGCGCCGACCTGCTGCGGCGCGAGCGCTGGGATCTGTTCCTCACCGCCTTCGGCGAGACCCACGGGGCAGGCCATTACTTCTGGCATTTCAACCGGCCCGAGCATCCCTGGAGCCGCGCCTTCGCCGGCATGATGGAGGACGAGGCGCCGCTGCTGGCGATCTATGCCGCGGTCGACCGTGCGGTCGGCGAGATCCTGCAGGCCGCCCCCGCGGACGCCCGCATCGTGATCTTCTCGCAGGAAGGCATGGAGACCAGCAACCTGGACAACGCCAACATGGCGATGCTGCCGGAGCTGCTGTACCGCCACAGCTTCCCCGGCCGGGTCGGCCTGGCGGCGGACGGCGGCCCGGCCGGCAGCCCGCCGCCGGCGCCAAAGCTGCGTCCCCTCAACCTCGGCTGGGTGCGCTCGGTCTGGGCCAGCAAGGCCGACCCGAACCCGCTGCGCCGCCTGCTGCGCAAGAGCCTGCTGATGGAGCTGGGCGACCGGGTCGAGCGGCTGCTGGGCGAAGCGTCCGGCCCGCAGTACCCCTACCGCTTCCGGCCCTACTTCTCGCCGGCCATGTGGTACAGCCGCGACTGGCCACGGATGCGCGCCTTCGCCCTGCCGGCCGTCGGCGACGACGGCCACGTGCGCATTAACCTGCAGGGCCGCGAGCGTGACGGCCTGGTGCCGCAGGCGGACTACGATGCACTGTGCGACGAGGTCCGCGGCTGCCTCCTCGCGCTCGAGGACCCGCGCACCGGCCGCAGACCGGTGCACGAGGTGGTGCGCACCCGAGAGGGCGCCGCCGTGCTCGACGAGGGCGGCCTGCAGGGCGACCTGGTGGTGTTGTGGGACAATGCTGCGGTCTACGACGTGGTCGATCATCCCGGCCTCGGCCGCATCGGCCCCTTCGCGCCGCGGCGCAGCGGCGGCCACCACCGCAACGGCTTCTTCATCGCCCAGGGCCCGGGACTGCCGGCCGGCGCCGAGCTCGAGGGCACCAAGCTGGTCGACCTGGCGCCCATGATCCTGCAGCTCACGGGCGAGCCGGCGCCGAACCGGATGGACGGGCGGTCGCCGCCGCCTATGTAAGGAGGTACGCGGCCCCCAAGCGGCCGGACGATGCGTTTAAGGCTTTGTTGGGTCGTGCTGCGCTAACCAGGCCCCGGCCGAGCCGGTGGCGCCTGCGGCAAAGGGTTTACGGGGTGCCCGCCGGTTGATATAACGCCGCGCTCCGGAAAACCCGGCGGCAATGGCCCGGCTGAGAAAGTTGCAGCCGGCCCCTGATCCGCGGTAGCTCAGTTGGTAGAGCAGGTGGCTGTTAACCACCGGGTCGCAGGTTCGAGTCCTGCCCGCGGAGCCAATTAGAAGAAGGGGTTGGGCCTGGTTGGCCCGGCCCCTTCGGCTTTCTGGGTACCACATGATTTCGCGTCGTTCCGGATTGCCTGCAACGCGGAGACGGCACGATGCCAAGCATCCCCAGCATCACACTGATCGCCCTCGCCGTGGCCGTACTCAACCTGTGCGCCGTCATCCTCTACCACGTCGGCGGCGCCGCAGTCTGGCTGCTGCCAACAGTCCCCAAAGACTGAAGCAATCCCTAACGCACTTTAGGCGGCTCGCGACCAGCCGTCACGATGGTCACGTCTGGCAAAGGCGCAACGTCGTAGCGCTTGGCCAGGTTGGGGCGGAAGTTCTCAATGGACAGATTGCAATGCTCGACCAGGTCGCGCCAAGACATCAGTTGGGTATTGCGGCCATGCAGCTTCGCCCCCGATCCTGAGTTTGACGTCCGTCGACAGACCACCGCAACGACGCCGGCTCAGTGAACGCCGACACCCTTTTTGATTCAGCCTTTATATACCAGCATTGGCAGCCCCATTTGTCATGGTAGTCGCAACTTGTGCAGATAAAGCCAGTGATGGGCAGAGCATCCTCACAAAAGCATTCGAACTCTGAAGGGGGATCGCGTAGAACCAGGACCTCTGCGGGCTTCCTAGTGGGAAAATCCTGCCGAGCGCAGCCAGCCGCGGTGGTCAGCAACAGCAAACTCAAGGGAAGCGCAACTGCAATCAATGGCGATACGTTCATGCTCCATCTCCCTCTGGGTGAGAGGCGCCTGTCGTTGCAATTCATCTCCGAAGCTGCTTAGTCGGCCAACAGGATCACTCGACATTCCCCAGGTGACACCAAAGCCTGCCAATTAGTATACAAACAACGCGGGCAAAGACACCAGGAACTGTGTTCTTTCGATGCTAGCCAACTGGTCGCAGGCTCGAGACTTGCCTACCGAGTTCATGCCAAGGCGCAATGGCCTGGCCGCTTACGGCCGGACCTTTGTCATGTCCGCTCTCACCGTCCGTTGTGGAAGTAGCCGCGGATCTTGGAATCGTGGCCGACGGCTTGCCGGACGAACCAATCGATCAACTCGCTGCAGAGCTGGTCGACGTCGCCGAGGCCGTCGCCTGACGAGAGGCTCTGCCGAATAGTCGTCAGCCGCTCGATGTTGCGCTCGTGCCCCTTGGCATGGCTCGTGAGCTCCCGCTCGATACCGGGAATGGTCTTAAGGACAGCCTCCTCGCGCTCGAAATGCGCGGCGGCCAGTTCGACGGTCTGGCCGAGGATCGCCAAGAGCTCGGCCCGCTGACCCTGCTGGGCGGCGCTGCAGGCCGCGTCGATCAGCCGCACCAGCTCGCGATGGTCGGCATCGAGCGCCGCCACGCCGACCTCGAAGCGCTCGCTCCACTGCAAGCGCCAAGCCTGCTTTTGCACCGCCGACCTCCACCCTGGCAACGCTTCGCGATGCCGGGCACCCGAAGCACGCTATGAGTGTAGCACGGAAAAGCTTTTCATTTGTATACGATGTTCAATCTCAGGCACTCGGCAGGGACGGAGCCATTCGCGCGGAAGGCTCGCCCGGCCCGCCGCGGCGGTGCGGCGGGCCGGGGATCGGGAGTCGTCCGGTCCGAGCCGGGCCTAACGGAAGCGCCTGACCAGGGACCAGGCGAGCGGCAGCAGCACGGCGGCCAGCGCCAGCTTGGTCAGGTCGCCCAGGATGAAGGGCGTCAGGCCCCACTCCAGGATCGGCTTGTCCCAGCCGAACAGGGCGCCGAGCCAGAGCAGGCCGGGGATGTACATCGCCACCTCGCCGATCAGCATGGCGGCGCCGGTGGCCAGCACGCTGCGGTCCCAGCCGCGCTCGGCGAGCCAGCCGCAGACGCCCGCCATGAGCACGAAGCCGAGCAGGTAACCGCCAGTGCTGCCCATCATGTAGGCAAGGCCGATGCCCTTCTCCGGCGTGCCGCTGAAGACCGGCAGGCCGGCCGCGCCCTCGGCCAGGTAGAGCAGCACGGTGGCCGCACCGAGGCGCCAGCCGTAGGCCATGCCGATCACCAGCACGGCGAAGGTCTGCATGGTCATGGGCACCGGCCAGAAGGGCACCTGGATCTTGGCCGAGAGGGTAAGGAGTGCGGTCCCCGCGAGCGCCAGGATCGTATTGCGCAGCAGCGCGTTTGCCTTCTCGGACGGCCAGAGCGCGCCCGCCAGCGTGGTAGCCGTAGTCGCCTGTTGAGTCATGGTCCCTCTCTCTATCGCCTTGAGCGGTCACCGCTCAGCTAAGACATGTTTGGGGTACTTGCAGCCGTTTGTTGGAACCACAGCGCTAAGCCATTGTCTCTCTGACCTTCTGCAGCAGGGCGCTGCGATCATGACGCGCCTTGAGGGCCTGCGCCATGTCGACCTCGACGAACCTGGTCGGCGTGTGCGGCTGCAGCTGGCCGATGATGTCCATGTCGGCCGAGACCACCGTCCCAAGCATGAAATAGCCGCCGCCGGAGACCGCGTCGCGGTGCAGCACGATGGGCTCGGTGCCCCCCGGCACCTGGATCGAGCCGTAAGGATAGCAGCAGTCGACCACGTTGGAGGGGTCGGAGCCGGCGCCGAAGGGCTGCTCGCGGGGGACGAACTCCAGCGGATGGCCGCTGCGGAAGCGGTAGCCGATGCGGTCGGCCTCGAGTGCCACCTTCCAGGTGTCGGCGAAGAACTGCTTGCCCGAGCCCTCGGTGATGCGGTGCCAGTAGAGCCCGGGCAGCGTGCGCAGCTCGGCGGTGGCGCCCGGCAGGCGGCGCAGCTTGGCCGGGACGCTGCGGCCTTCTGCCACCTTTTTTGCGCCCTTTCCGACCGGCAACTCGTCGCCGGCCTGCAGATTGCGGCCCTCGAAGCCGCCGAGCGCGCCCAGCGCGTAGGTCGAGCGGCTGCCGAGCGCCAGCGGGACGTCGATGCCGCCGGAGACGGCGATGTAGGCGCGGGCGCCCGCCTTGAGGAAGGAGAAGTCGAGGGTCTGGCCGGCCTTGACCGCGAAGGAGCTCCAGGTCTCGCGCGGCTCGCCGTCGACCTTGGGCGGCAGCTCGGCCCCCGTGACCGCGACCATGGCATCCTGCGTGAACTCGAGCGCCGGGCCGAGGAACACGGCCTCGAGCACCGCGGCCCCCTCGTCGTTGCCGACCAGCATGTTGGCGGCACGCAGGGAGAAGCGGTCCATGCCGCCGGAAATCGGGATGCCCAGGTGGTAGTAGCCGGGGCGGCCGAGGTCCTGCACCGATGTCGCCAGGCCGGGCGACTTGACTCTAATTGCCATGGAGCACCTCCCCGATCTTCGTGTTGCAGCCGACGATGTCCTTGTGGAACTCCTCCAGGGAGAAGGTGAAGTTGCGCACCCGGGGCTCGAAGCGCCCGGCTTCGACCTCGGCGACAGCCTGATCGTAAGCCTCCCGATCAATCCGCTTGAACGACACGATGTCGCCGGGCCTGAAGAAGACCATGAAGTCGCGCAGGTAGCTGACCTCCTGCTTGGGATCGAAGATCGGCATCGGCGTGATGCCGAACATCTGATAGCCGCCGGCGCCGCGCACCGAGTAGATGCAGGCAAAGCAGCCGCCGTAGCCGACCGTCAGCTTGGGCGTGTCGGTGCGCGGCCGCAGGTACTTCGGCACCTCGAGCTGACGCGGCCGGTCGACCATCTGGAACAGGAACGGCAGGCCGGCGACGAAGCCGACCATGGAGACGAACCAGGGCGAGCCGGAGTGCGCATTGATGAAGTCCTCGACCGAGGCGAAGTTATTGATCCGTGCGGCATATTCCAGATCGGTGCTGCTCGGGTCCTGGTGCCGCTCGCGGAAGCGCATCAGCGTCTCGTGCGTCCAGGGGTCGTTGTAGAAGACCGGCACCTCGATGATCCGGGTGTCCAGGACCGAGTCCGCCTTCTCCGCGACGCGCTCCAGCTGCTTCAGCTCGGCCAGAAGGTCGTCCGGACTGATCTGGTCGGGATCGAACTTGATCTGGTAGGAGGCGTTCGCCGGACAGATCTCGGTCACGCCCTTGATCTTGCTCTCGCGCACCGCGTTGGTGATCGAGAGGCTCTTGAAGAAGGCGTCGAGCGACATCTCCTCGTCGACTTCGACGAAGATGTGCTCGTCACCGCCAAAGGAGTATCGTGTCGTCATCTCTCGGCCGCCTCCTTTTTCTGGTACAGACAGGATGGCTTGCTAGCAAGCCAGTTCTCCAGGAAGGTCGTGTGGAACGACGCGTCGTGCACGGCCGCCTCGCCGAGCAGCGCCTGGTGCAGTGACTGTGTCGTCTCGAGTCCGGCGATCTCGAGCTCGTTCAGGGCCCGCTCGAGCCGGCGCAGCGCGCTCGGGCGGTCCTCGTCCCAGACGATCAGCTTGCCGAGCAGCGAGTCGTAGAAGGGCGAGATGGCATAGCCCGGATAGAGCAGGCTGTCGAAGCGCACGCCGGGCCCGCCGGGCAGCGTCAGGCTCTCGACCACGCCGAGATTGGGCATGAAGTCCTTGGCCGGGTCCTCGGCGTTGATGCGGCACTCGATGGCGCAGCCCTTGATGCGGATGTCCTCCTGCTTCAAGCGCAGCGGCTCGCCGCCGGCGATGCGCAGCATCTCGCGCACCAGATCGATGCCGGTGATCGCCTCGGTGATCGGGTGCTCGACCTGGATGCGGGTGTTCATCTCGATGAAGTAGAAGTCGCCCGTGGCTTCGTCGTAGAGGTACTCCAGGGTGCCGGCGCCGCGATAGCCGACGCTCTCGGCCAGCGCCACCGCCGAGGCGCAGAGCGCACGGCGCGCCTTGTCCGATAGGGTCGGTGCGGGCGCTTCCTCCCAGACCTTTTGGCGGCGGCGCTGCAGCGAGCACTCTCGCTCGAAGCAATGCACGACATTGAAGCCATCGCCCAGGATCTGGACCTCGACGTGGCGCGCCTGCTCGATCAGCTTCTCGATGTAGAGGCCGCCGTCGCCGAAGGCGGCGCGCGCCTCGGCGCTGGCCTGCGGCAGCAGCCGGTCAAACTCCTCCTTGCCGGTCACGACGCGGATGCCGCGGCCGCCGCCGCCGGCAGCCGCCTTGATCATGACCGGAAAGCCGGTCGTCTCGACGACCGCGTGCGCCGTGGCGAGGTCGTCGACCCGGCCGCCGCTGCCCGGCACGGTCGGCACGCCGGCCTTGGCCGCCGCCTCGCGCGCCGCGACCTTGTCGCCCAGGAGCCGGATGGTCTCCGCCTTGGGGCCGACGAAGATCAGCCCGGCCAGCTCGACCGCGTCGGCGAAGTCGGCGCTCTCTGCCAGGAAGCCGTAGCCCGGATGGACGGCGTCGGCGCCGCTGCGCCGCGCCGCGTCCAGGATCGCCTCCATGTTGAGATAGGACTTGGCGGCCTGCGGCGGCCCGATCTCGACCGCCTCGTCGGCCAGCCTGACGGCAAGCGAGTCGGCATCGGCCTGGCTGTGCGCCTGGATTGTGCGAATCCCGAGTTCGCGCGCGGCCCGGATGATCCGGACCGCGATCTCGCCGCGGTTGGCGATGAAGAGAGAGCCGATGGCCATAACGCGAGGAGACCTGCGCCTCAGCCCTCGATCTCGAGCAGCGGCTGGCCGGCCTGCACGGCGGCTTCGTTGTCGACCAGGAACTTGGTCACCTTGCCGCTGTCGTCGGCCTTTACCTCGTGGAACGACTTCATGACCTCGACCAGCCCGATGACGTCGCCGGCCGCCACCTTGTCCCCCTCCTCCTTGTAGGGCGGCTGGTCCGGTGACGGCCGCCTGTAAAAAGTGCCCGGCAGCGGTGAGATCACTTGCTTATTCGCCATTAAACTTCCCCTTCCCTGTCTGCACTATCACCCAGTCACCAATTCAATGATCGCCCCCGCAAGGCGGCGTCAGGCGGCCTCCAGATAGGGCCGGACCGCATCGCGCACCGCTCTCGCCACCGCCACCGCGTTCGGCGTGTCGGAATGCACGCAGATCGCGTCGGCCCGCACCGCCACGTCGACGCCGTTGACCGAGGCGGTCTTGCCGTCGGTGATGGCACGCAGGCAGCGCTGCGCCGCTTCCGCCGGATCGACCGCCTCGTGCTCGCGGGTGATGATCAAGCCGCCGTCGTCGGCATAGGCGAGGTCGGCGTAGTACTCCGCGACGAAACCGTGGCCACGCGCCGGGTAGATCTGCTCGTGCAGGCAGTTGATCATGCCGTAGAGCGGCACCTTGAAGACGTCGGCGGCGTCGCAGACCGCGTGCGCCACGTGCTCCATGCGCGCCGCCATGCCGTAGAGCGAGCCGTGCGGCTTGATGTGGTTCAGCGGCATGCCCTCAGCCTCGAGGAAGCCCTTGAGTGCGCCCACCTGGTAGATGATGCAGTTGGCCAGCTCCTCGCGGCCGATCTTCATCTCGCGCCGGCCGAAGCCCTGCAGGTCCGGCAGCGAGGGATGGGCACCGACCTTGACGCCGTGCTGCTTGGCCAGGCGCACGGTGGCGTGCATGTGGTTGAAGTCGGAGCCATGGAAGCCGCAGGCGACGTTTGCCACGGTGATGAGCGGCATCATCGACTCGTCGTCGCCCATCTTGTAGAGCCCGAAGCTCTCGCCCATGTCGCAGTTGATCACCGTCATTGTCCCATCCTCCCTAGGTCTGCCCTGGCCATGGCCCGCGGAATCAAAGGGCTACCCGCCGGTCACGATGACCGCCCGGCCGCGGTTCTCGGCCGAGTCTACGATTGCCTGCATGACCGCGACAGTGTGAATCGCCTCAGCCGGGGTCACCCGGTAACTCGCCTTGCCGGCGCAGGCCTCGGCAAACTCCTCGAGCTCGGCGCGCAGGGTTTCAACCGGTTCGAGCGAACGCGGCGCCGCCTGCTCTCCCACCGCTTGCAGCTCCAGTCGATCGCCATCGATCGCCGCGAAGCCGTTGGCCTTGGTGCCATAAACGTTGAGAAAGGAGGTGTAGGGCGCTGCCAGGCTGCAGCCCAGATAGCCGGTGGCGCCGGACTCGAGCTCAAACAGCGCCGAGGTGGTGTCGTCTATGTCGACGCCGACGGCGCGGCGCACCGCCTGGGCCAGCACGCGGCGCACCGGCCCGCCAAGCCAGGCGATCAGGTCGATCATGTGGACGCCGAGCCCGGCCAGGCCGCCGCCCGGGCTCTCGATCCTGGAGGCGCGCCAGCGCTCGTCCGTATAGGCCATGCCGCTTGGCACCGAGAAGTTGGCCTCCAGGTGCAGCAGCGTTCCGAAATAGCCTTCGTCCAGCAGCGCCCTGATCACCTGCCCGGCGGCCGAGAAGCGGCGGTTGTGCCCGACCGCCAGTACCACGCCGGCCTCGCGACAGGCGGACGCAGCGTGATTGCCGCTCTCGGCCGTCAGGGTGAAGGGCTTCTCGACAAAGACATGCTTGCCCGCCTTGGCCGCCTGCATGACGTGGTCGGCGTGCAGCGAATGGGGCGTGGTCAGGATCACGGCGTCGATTCCCGGGTCCTTCAGCAGAGCCTCGTAGCTCTCGTGCTGACCGCAGCCGAAGGTCTCGGTGAAGGCCGTGCGCTTGTCTCCGCTGCGTGAATAGCAGCTCACGATCCGCAGCTTGTCGCTCTTGCCCTGGACGGCCTTCGCCAGCTCGTCGGACCACCAGCCCAGGCCTACCGATGCCGCCCGCAACATCGCTCAATCCTGCAGGTTCGCCATGGCGCGCAGCCGGAACTGGTCGGCGACCACGGCCACGATCAGCAGGATGCCGATCACCACGGTCTGCAGATAGGACTCGATGCGCGCCAGGTTCATGCCATTCTGCACCAGGCCGATGAAGAGCGCGCCCAGCACCACGTTCTCGACGCGCCCGACGCCGCCACGCAGGCTGACGCCGGCGATGACGCAGGCAGCGATCGATTCCAGCGGCATGGAGGCGCCGATGTTGGACTCGCCGGTGTCGAGGCGCGCGGTCAGTAGCATGCCGGCGATGGCAGCCATGGCGCCGGCCAGGACATAGGCCAGGAACAGCGTGAGCCTGGTGTTGATGCCGGACAGCGTGGCCGCCTTGATGTTGCCGCCGACCGCATAGAAGTGGCGGCCGAGACGCGTCCAGTTGACCAGGACATAGAGCACGGCGATCAGGATCAGAGTCACCGCCACCGGTGTCGGAACGCCGAGCAGGTTGCCGAAGCCGAAGAGGTCGCCGAACGCGACCGGCATGCCGTAGACCGGCACACCGCCGGTCATGTAGAGCGCGATGCCGAAACCGACCGAAGCCATGCCCAATGTCATCATGAAGGGAGAGACGTTGAACAACGCCACGCCGACGCCGTTGATCATGCCGATCGCCATCCCGGCGGCGATCCCGGCGACTATGCCGATCAGGATCGCGAGCCACACCGCGTCGGGCATGGCAACGTAGGCCGCCGCCATGGCAGAGGCGCCGAAGACCGAGGTCACGGCCACGATGGTGCCGACCGAGAGGTCGAAACCGCCGGTCAGGAGCGCGAACATCTGGCCCATCGAGACCAGGATCAGGTAGGTCGACTGGCGCACCACGTTCATCAGGTTGCGCCCGGTCAGGAAGTTATCCGACAGCAGCGTGAAGATGGCGACCGCGATCAGCAGCAGGAAGGGCAGCACGCCGAGCCGCACGAAGGTTATCTGCAGCCAGTAGGCGGCCGAGCGCCGCGCCGGCTTGTCCGCGGCCGGCGCCGTCATGCTGCTTCCCGCTCGAAGAAGTGGCTGAGCACGGCTTCCTGCGTGATCTCCTCGCCCTTCAGCTCCGCCTTGAGTGCGCCACGGTACATGACGTAGGCCCGGTTGGTCAGGTGCAGAATCTCCGGCAGGTCGGAAGAGATCAAGAGCACCGCGGCACCGGCCTGGCAGAGATCGCGAATGAAGGCATAGATGGCGACGCGCGTGCCAACGTCGACGCCGACCGTGGGCTCGTCGAAGACGTAGAGCTTGACCTCCCGGGTCAGGCACTTGGCGAGCAACACCTTCTGCTGGTTGCCGCCGGAGAAGTGGTCCACCTCACGCTCGGTGCGCAGCGGCTGCAGGTTGAGCCGGCCGGCCAGCTCCTGGACGACCTTCCGCTCGGCTTTGCGCCGCAGCAGCGGGCCGAGCGAGAAGGCCGGCAGGCCGAGCGACGGCAGGGCGACGTTCTCGCGCACGTTGCGCATCATCACCAAGCCTTCGGCGCGCCGGTCCGGCGGAATGTAGAAGAAACCACGATTGAGCATTTGCTGCGGCGAGAGGCCGGTCACATCCGCGCCGTCAAAGCGCACGCGGCCGGCGGCAATCGGCTCGATTCCGAAGCAGGCGCGCGCCACCTCCGACTTGCCCGAGCCAACAAGGCCGGCAAGGCCGACAATCTCGCCCTGGCGAACATCAATCGAAACGTCGCGCACCGTTCCGCTCTCGGTGCTCAGGCGCTCGACCTCGAGCACGACCTCGCCCGGGCGGAAGGCGATCTGCGGGAAGATCTGGTCAATGACCCGGCCGGTCATGAGTCGGACCAGCTCGGACTCTGACGTGGTGGCGGTCGGCACGGTGGCAATGTAGCGGCCGTCGCGCAGCACGGTGATGCGGTCGCCGATGCGGCGGATCTCACTCATGCGATGGGTGATGTAGATGATACCCACGCCCTGCTTCTTGACCTGCTCGATCAGCGCGAAGAGGCGATCTGTCTCGCGCTCGGTGAGCGAGGCGGTCGGCTCGTCGAGGATCAGGACCGACAGCTCGGCACGGAAGGCCTTGGCGATCTCGACCATCTGCTGCTCGGCCCGGGACAGGCTGCCCACCTGCTGCGTCGGCCGCAGGGGAAAGCCGAGCCGGTCGAGGATTCGCTGGGCCTGCTCGTGCATCGCCGCCTTGCCGAGCAGGCCGCCGGCAGTCAGCTCGGCACCGAGAAAGAGGTTCTGCGCTACCGTCATCTGCGGCACCAGCGAGAACTCCTGGAATACGGCGCTGATGCCGAGCGAGCGGGCGTGGTAGACGGAGTGCAGCTCGAGCGGTTCGCCGCGAAAGCGGATGGTGCCGGCGGTCGGCTTGTGGGCGCCGGCGACCAGCGAGATCAGGGTCGACTTGCCGGCGCCGTTCTCGCCGAAGAGGACGTGCACCTCGCCGCGCCGGAGCTCGAAGTCAACGGCGTCGAGCGCCAGCACGCCTGGAAAGCGCTTGGTGATCTTCTCCAGGCTGAGGAGAGGCGAGGCCCCGGCGTCTTCGGGGGCCTCGCCCGCACTCATGCTGTTCGCCGACACGGCTGCTGTGCCCGCGTCCTCAGACTACCTCGGCCTCAGTCGACCGCGAAAGTCGGCTGGAAGTCGTCAGGCGCCAGCGACGAGGCGCGATCGAAGCTCTCAATGTTCGACGAATCGATCACATAGAGCGCCGGCCCGACGTGCTGGAGGTGGTCCTTGCCTTCGAGGATGCGCACGGCCTGGTCGATCGCGACGCGCCCCTGGATCACAGCCGAGTCGGTCGGGGCGGCCAGGATCTGGCCCCGCCTGATCCCCTGATAGACTCCCGGCGTGAAGTAGTAGGACATGATCTTGACCTGGTCCGACAGGCCGCGAGCCCGCAGGATGCTGACCGCCGCCTCGGCCGTAACCGCCGTACCGATGATGTACTCGATGTCCGGATGGGCCTCCAGCGTGTCCTCGACCAGCTTGGATTGAACCTCCTTGCCGGTGTCGCCGTACTTGGTCTCGACCACCTGGATCGCGCTGTCGGCGACGGCCTTCTGGAAGCCCTCGTTGCCGGCCTCGACCCAGCCCGCGCCCGGAGGTCCGGGGAACCAGGCGACCTTGACCGCGTCCGAGCCCTGGGGATGCAGCTTGGCCACGTACTCGCCGGCCTTGAAGCCCATCTCGCCGAAGGAGACCAGCGACTTGGCCGAGAGGTCGGGCGACGACATGCCGTTGATCACGTCGATCACCGGAATGTCCTTGTTGCGGATCTCCTTCACCAGGTTGTTCAGGCCGTCGTAGGAAATGGCGCCGATCACCACGGCATCGGAGCCGCGCGCGACGCAATCCTCGATCTGAGAGATCTGCTTGTTGAGGTTGGTATAGCCGCCCGCCTCGACGAGCTGCATCTTCACGCCCTGGCGCTTGGACTCGGCGACAACACCGTAGTCCACGGCCATCCAGTAGGCGTCCTTCATGTGCGGGAATGACACGCAGATCTCCCAGGGCTTCTCGGCCTTCTCGACCGGCGTGTATTCGACCGAGGTACGCGGGCTCGCCATGTCGAAGGGCGGGTCCCAGACCTCCACCGGGATGGGATACCACTCGTCCGCTACTGCGGCCCCGCTGGCCAAGCCTCCTGACAGACCCAATGCCAGGCCGCCGAGCGCGGCCACGGTTCTGCTCCCTGCTTTCATTCTCATAGCAGCACTCCCCTGTTGCACTCCGCTGGTGGATGCCAGCGGGAAAGACTTCTGTTTCGATCCTTGGGGCGCCTCCAAACGGCCGGTCCAGCGCCCAAGCCGGCTATGGTTGCCCTCGCACCTGCCATTGTAAAATAGGAAATAGTGCAGTGGAATATAAACAAAGCTGGTTTCCCGCTCAGCTGGTAGCCCGCGCCGACCCACAACCGGCCAGTCCATCGCGTGGCGCCAGGATCAGGGAACCGGCCCAGGGCGGGGCCGGGATTTCCCGTCCAGGGAAGACGCTTGATCGAGCGCCCGGCGATCGTAATTTCTTGCTCCGGAGTTCGCGTTATCAGGAGAACAGATGTCCCTTTCGCTACGCCACGTCCGCTATTTCATTGCCGCCGCCGAGACCGGCCAGGTCTCTCAGGCGGCCGTCGACCTCAACGTGTCGCAGTCGGCCGTCACGGCCGCCATCAAGGGCCTTGAGCGGACCCTGGAGACGCGCCTGTTCGACCGCCGTTCGACGGGCGTCAGCCTGACCTATGAGGGGCACCAGTTCCTGCAGCATGCGCGCAACATCGTGGCCGCCGTCGACCAGGCAGCCCGGGCGCCGCGCCAGGCGCGCAAGAACGCCTCGGGCACGATCCGCGTCGGAGTTACCTATACCGTGGCAGGCTACTTCCTGCGGCCGCACCTGGCCCGCTTCAGCCGGGTCTTCCCCGATATCCAGGTGCAGCTCCACGAGGCGCCGCGTCGCGAGATCGAGCAGGCTATCAAGGGCGGCGACCTCGACATCGCCGTGCTGCTGGTCTCGAACCTGGAGAGCCGCGAGGCGCTCGCCTCCGAGATCCTGATCCGCTCGCGCCGCCGGCTCTGGCTGCCGACCGATCACCGCCTGCTCACGGCCGGGCCGGTCTCGATCGAGGACGTTGCCCGTGAGCCCTACGTCATGTTGACGGTCGACGAGGCGAGCCAGACCGCCCTGCGGTACTGGGAGAAGACCGCCTTCCGGCCGCGCGAGATCTTTCGCACCTCCTCGGTCGAGGCAGTGCGCAGCATGGTGGCGACCGGCATGGGGGTGACCATCCTCTCCGACATGGTCTACCGGCCCTGGTCGTTGGACGGCCAGCGCATCGAGACCCGCGGCCTGACAGACCCGGTGCCGACCATGGACGTCGGCCTGGCCTGGAAGCGCAGCGCCACACTGACCGCCGCGGCCCAGGCCTTCTACGACTACTTCAGCCTGACCTTCAACGGCGCCGGCCAGGGGCTGCTCGAGCCCCGGGCCGCGCGCTAGAGCATGATCCGATCCGATTGAATCGGATCATGCTCTATGACTTCTTGATTGGTCGCATTTTCGGAGGGCGAACCGGCATCCACTTCGCCTGAAAATGCTCTAGGGCCACGCGAATCACGGCTCGCCCGGCCCAGGCTGGCCGGTCGCCTTTTCCTGCGCTCTTAAGCCGGCATTAACCCTGACGGCCTAAACTTTATTCCAGTCGTACTAGGCATGCTGTGCGACGGCGAAACTTCCTCGCTGAGGAGGAGACTGAAATGTTCAAGGTTCTTCTGCTGATCTGCGCGGTGACCGTGCAGCACAAGGACTGCCAGGAGAAGACCGCCCTGACCGTGCTGCAGGGCCCCGAGGCGACCAACGAGGTCATGTGCGGCTTGCAGTCGCAGGCCTACCTGGCGAGCAGCGCCCTCGCCGTGACCCTGGGCGAGGACGAGTACCTCAAGATCACCTGCCGGCGCACCGCGATCGGCAAGCAGAACATCGGCTGAGCCGCAGCCTGCGGGCTCGGCCCGACGCAGGTCGCGGCGCAGCCCAGCTGCGACATCAGGCCGCTCCGGCACGCGCGATCGCGCGCAGGGATCACGCCAACTCTAAAGAGTGGATGGAAGCATCAGGCCCGTTTGGGCACGGCGCAGGCTAGATCAGGCTGACCGTAGCGCCGATGATGATCGCCCAGAGTCCGAGGCTGGTGAAGACCACGAAGCGGAGGCTCCGCCCCGGGGCCCAGCGCTCGCCGTCGGACTTCCCTACCTGGGCGCCGGAGGGGGCGTAGCTTCCGGTCGAATTCAGGGTCACGTCGCTCACTGCTGGTCCCCTAACGCATTTGACCGGCAATTATCTCAAATGCCGGCTTAAGGAATTCCTAAGACGCGAGGTCAAGCTAAATAGCTGGAATAGTTAATTTTTCTTCGGAACCAGAGAGGCCAAGCTACCGAAAGCTGACGAAAGCCCCCCTAAATGCTAGTCTTGGAGTCGGGGAGCAGGCGCCGTCTCAGGCGCCGTCTGGGGAAGGGCGCCGACGGCCGTCCACTTGCAAGGCGACGCTTGGGGGAGCAAGACCGCTGGACCTGTCCGATCTGATCGACGAAGGCCTGGCCTTCACCCTGCCGGCCGCCTGGTACCACCAGCCCGACATCTATCAGCGCGAGCGCCAGGCCGTGTTCGGCCGCTCCTGGATCTGGCTCGGCGGCACGGGCGCGCTGGCCGCTCCGGGCGACTACATCGCCACCGATTTTGCCGGCTGGCGCGTCTTCGTGATCCGCGACCGCGACGGTGCGCTCAAGGGATTCCACAACGTCTGCCGGCACCGCGCTGCCGCGCTGCTGCCCTCGGGCAGCGGCAGCTGCGACCTGTTGCGCTGTCCCTACCACGGCTGGCTCTACGACACCGCAGGCCGGCTGCGCCAGACGCCGGACTTCGGCGACGCGCCCGGCTTCGAGCGTGCCGACTATGGCCTGATCCCGATCCGGGTCGAGACCTGGCGCGGCCTGGTCTTCGTCAACCTCGACCGCGAATCGCCGCCGTTGGTAGAGGCGCTGGGCGACCTGGTAGGCGAGATCACCGACTATCCGCTCGAGGACTATCGCTGCCTGCATCAGGTCTCATACGAGATGGCCTGCAACTGGAAAACCTATACCGACAACTACGTCGAGGGCTATCACATCCCGGGCATCCACCCCACCTTCAACGCGGTGATCGACTTCGACCGCTTCGAGACCGTGGCCCGAAACAAGATCGTCCGCATGGCGGCACCCCAGCGCGATGGCTCGGTCTACGAAGGGCTCTGGCTCTGGCAGTATCCGGCCATGACCTTCGCCGTCTTCCCCGGCGGCATGGACATCTCGCGCATCGTGCCGCTCGGCCCCGGTCGCACCCGCATCGACTACCAGTTCTTCTTCGCCGACGACACGCCCGAAGGCGAAGCCGGGCGGCGCCGCATCATCGACGGCGTATGCGGCATCGTGCGCGAGGACTTCGGCATCTGCGAGAGCGTGCAGCATAACCTCGAGTCCGGCGCCTACAGGCAGGGCCCGCTCAGCCCGCGCCACGAGGCCGGCGTCGTCTACTTCCACGAGCGCATCCGCGAGGCGCTGGGGCCGGCGGATTAGCGCGTTGCGACTCTGTCATTTGGCTCGACCTCACTGTCACGCCCGGACTTGAGGCGCCTGCGGGCCATTGCCCCTTCGGGGCGAAGGCCCAGGCATCCATGGTGCGCCGAATCACCTCCACGCCGTCACGGTCGGCGAAGGCCACTGCTGTCCGGCTTAAACAAGAAAGCCTTTGTGTTGTCCGCTTCGCGGACGCCCCCCTCCCAACCCTCCCCCGCAAGGGGGGAGGGAAAAGATGAGCGGCGACGGCCCCTTAGTTTGCCTCCCCCCTTGCGGGGGAGGCCCAGGGGATCACCGGGCGCAGCGCCGGAGGGGGGCTGGCGCGAAGCGCCGAAAGGGGACAGAGGAAAAGCAAGTCTCCGTCCTGCCG